>JAJXUI010000023.1 GCA_021782995.1 Pseudomonadota bacterium
AAATACTAGTAATTTTAAAACCAGCCGCATTCAATGCTCTTACAGCCGATTCACGGCCCGGACCCGGACCCTTAATACGTACCTCAAGATTTTTGACACCGTACTCTTGCGCTGACTTTCCAGCGGCTTCCGCAGCGATCTGAGCTGCGAATGGTGTACTTTTACGAGAGCCCTTGAAGCCGTTACCACCGCTTGTTGACCATGCCAGCGCATTGCCCTGGCGATCTGTAATGGTTACGATCGTGTTATTGAAAGAAGCGTGCACATGGGCAATTCCCTCTGCAACATTCTTCTTTACCTTTTTACGCACTCTCGTGCTGGTTTTAGCCATATCTAGATTCCTCTACAAAATTACTTCTTGCCGCCGGTAATTGCTTTGCGGGGGCCTTTACGAGTACGAGCATTGGTACGAGTACGCTGACCACGCACAGGCAGACCACGGCGATGACGCAGACCACGATAGCAACCAAGATCCATCAGACGCTTGATACTCATTGAAATTTCACGACGCAAATCACCTTCTACCGTAAATTTCGCAACCTCTTCACGCAGCTTCTCCATATCAGATTCACTGATATCCTTAATCTTTGTTGAAGTTGCAATTTTGGCAGCCTCACAGATCGAACGTGCTCTGGTTGGGCCAATACCGTAAATCGCAGTCAATGCGATTACAGTATGTTGATGATTTGGAATGTTTACACCTGCAATACGAGCCATGCAGCTACCCTATAATTCTAAGATTAAACGAAAATTATACCACTCAAAAGCTATTTAATACAATCAGCCTTGGCGTTGTTTGTGACGTGGGTTGCTGTTACAGATTACCCTGACAACACCCTTACGTTTAACTACCTTGCAATTACGGCAAACCTTTTTTACAGAAGCTTGAACTTTCATTACGCTCTCCTTAAATCAATTCTTTCAATTACTTAGCGCGGAATACTATACGCGCACGACTCAAATCATATGGAGTCAACTCAACAGTAACCTTGTCGCCAGGCAGAATTCTGATGTAATGCATACGCATTTTTCCAGAAATATGACCTAACACAATAATGCCCGTTTCCAGTTTTACTCTAAAGGTTGCATTGGGCAGGGCTTCGACGATTTCTCCCTGCATCTGTATGACATCTTCCTTCGCCATTAACGTGTCAATCCGCCCTTAAAATTAGCTTTCTTTAGCAAACTTTCATACTGATGCGTCATCATGTATGACTGCACTTGAGCCATGAAATCCATCGTGACAACAACCAGGATCAACAATGAAGTTCCACCAAAGTAGAATGGAACATTCCATTTAACTATCAAGAACTCAGGAATCAGACACACAAAAGTAACATATACCGCTCCAATCAACGTTAACCGCAACATGATTTTTTCAATATATCTAGCAGTCTGTTCACCTGGCCTGATACCTGGCAAAAATGCACCACTCTTTTTCAAGTTATCGGCTGTTTCCTTTGGACTGAACACAAGTGCCGTATAAAAGAAACAGAAAAATATGATTGCTGATGCATATAGTAAAACGTAAATTGGCTGACCAGGAGACAGCTTTTCACTGACATCCTTTAACCAATTCATGCTTGAGCTGGTAGCAAACATTCCAGCCAAAGTCGCAGGAAACAGGATGATGCTTGAAGCGAAAATAGGTGGTATTACGCCTGCCATATTCAATTTCAAAGGCAAATGAGAACTTTGTCCGCCATATACCTTGTTACCTACCTGTCTCTTTGCATAATTTACAAGTATCCTGCGCTGGCCTCGCTCAACATAGACAACCAATGCTGTAACAGCAAAAGCACCTACAATCAGGAAAAGCACAATAGGTATGGAAAAGGCACCAAATGCATTAGTTCTAGCCATTTCAAGTGTTGCAGCAATGGCATGCGGCAAACCTGATGCGATACCAGCAAAAATAATCAGCGATATTCCATTGCCCAGCCCACGTTCAGTTATTTGCTCACCTAGCCACATTAGGAACATTGTTCCAGTAACAAGGGTGATTACCGTTGTAATCTGGAACATAAGACCGGGATTTATTACCAAGTCCTTTTGCCCTTGTAATGCAACTGAAATCCCAAATGCCTGTACTGTAGCCAGTAATACTGTAGCGTATCTTGTATATTGCGTGATTTTTCGCTTACCTGCCTCGCCTTCCTTTTTCAATTGCTCCATTGATGGAACGACATGACTTGCAAGCTGCATGATGATCGATGCAGAAATATAAGGCATGATTCCAAGCGCGAATATGGAAAAACGTGACAAGGCGCCACCAGAAAACATGTTAAACATACCCATGATTCCTCCCTGAGTGGAGGAAAACATCTCTGACAGCACAGCCGGATCAATACCTGGTACAGAAATAAACGTACCAACTCGATACACTACCAGCGCCCCCAACAGGAACCACAAGCGTTTGCTCAGGTCCCCATATTTCGCATTTTTCTGATCTCTTACAGCGGTAGACACGAGCTAACCTTACTCTGCAATACTTCCGCCAGCAGCTTCTACAGCTGCCTTGGCACCTTTAGTCAGTTGCAATCCCTGCAACTTGACCGCGCGCTTTAATTCTCCACTCAGAATGACTTTTGCATTAAGTGCACGTGCTGAGATGACGCCTGCCTGCTTAAGTGCAAGCAAGTCAATCATATCAACAGGCATGTTCTGCAAATCACCCAGGCTTACCTGAGCTGTATCTCCACGAGTCAAGGAAACGAATCCACGTTTGGGCAAACGACGCTGCAATGGCATCTGTCCACCTTCAAAGCCAACCTTATGGAAGCCACCTGCACGAGATTTCTGCCCTTTATGACCACGACCACATGTTTTGCCAATGCCCGAGCCCATGCCACGACCTACACGACGTCTAGCATGTTTGCTGCCTGTGCCGGGCTTAAGTTGATTTAATTCCATTATGCCTCCCACTTCACGAGGTAAAATACCTTGTTAATCATGCCGCGTACAGCAGGTGTGTTTTCCACTTCTACGGTTTGATTGAGCTTACGCAATCCAAGCCCACGTACACAGGCACGATGATCCTGTTTAGTACCAATCGGGCTTTTAACCAGCGTAACTTTAATTTTTGTAGCCTGAGTCATTTTGTTACCCCACAATCTCTTCGACCGACTTACCGCGCTTAGCTGCGATTTCAGAAGGTGAATTCAAGGATTGCAAACCGTTCAATGTAGCACGTACTACATTGTATGGATTGCTTGATCCGATGCACTTTGCAAGAATGTTTTTTACACCAACAGCTTCAAAAACAGCACGCATCGCACCACCAGCGATAATTCCCGTACCATCAGATGCAGGCATCATGATGACTTTAGCAGCACCATGACGGCCAACAACTGAGTGATGTAATGTTCCGTTTTTCAGGTTTACCTTGAACATCTTGCGTCGAGATTCATCCATGGCTTTCTGAACGGCAACTGGAACTTCCTTAGACTTTCCCTTACCCATGCCGACACTACCATCACCATCACCTACAACTGTAAGCGCAGCAAACCCCATGATACGACCACCCTTAACAACTTTAGTAACACGGTTAACAGCAATCATCTTTTCGATGAGGCCGTCTCCACGCTCTTCCTGTTGCTGTACTTTTCCTTGAGCTTTAGACATTTTTAACTCCAAACTTAGAATTGCAGGCCATTTTCACGTGCAGCATCAGCAAGTGCCTTGATGCGACCATGATATTTATGACCTGAACGGTCGAACGCCAAAGATGTAATTCCTGCACTCTTGGCCTTTTCAGCAATACGCTTTCCCACCAGAGCTGCAGCCGCTTTATTTCCACCGTTAGCAATTTCCTTGCGAATCTCAGCTTCTGTAGTCGATGCACTTGCGAGAATCTTTCCACCGCACGCAGAAATAATCTGGGCATAAATATGCTGGTTGGTACGGCATACAGCCAGACGTACTGAATTCTGATCAGCAATTTTTGCACGGGTTTTGCGTGCTCTGCGCTGACGCGCCTCAATTTTGTTAGTCATTTCAGCCTCAATTATTTCTTCTTGGTTTCTTTCAGGATAACTACTTCATCCGCATACCGGACGCCCTTACCTTTGTATGGCTCGGGCGGACGATATGCCCTGATTTCAGCAGCTACCTGACCGACCAATTGCTTATCTGGACTTGTTAATACAATTTCAGTCTGTGCAGGCGTAGCTACTTTTACGCCTGCCGGCATTTTGTGTGCCACTGGATGTGAAAAGCCTAAGCTTAGATTCAAAGTATCACCTGCTGCCTGTGCACGGTAACCCACACCTACCAGGGTCAATTTGCGTTCAAAACCTTTTGATACACCCTGAACCATATTTGCCAATAACGCACGCAACGTACCAGACATCGCAATAGACTGTTTGGAGTTACTTTTAGCCTTGCAAAGTAATGCATCTCCTGAACGCTCTACCGCTACATCTCCATTCAATGGCTGATTCAACGTACCCAAAGGTCCCTTGACGGAGATCTGATTGGCAGACAATGAAACCTCAACGCCTGTAGGTACGGTAATTGGACTCTTAGCAACTCTTGACATGACTACCTCTTACGCAACGATGCAAAGTACTTCACCGCCAATACCATTGGCGCGGGCCTTGCGATCTGTCATCAAACCTTTGGAGGTGGAAATAATGGCCACGCCCAATCCATTCATTACATTAGGAATATCCTTACTTCCTTTGTAAATGCGCAAGCCGGGACGGCTAACACGCTGCATCATTTCTATTACAGGCCTATTCGCATAATATTTCAGGCCAACTTCAAGTACAGGCTTGCCACCTTCATCATTAATCTTGTAACCGTCAACATAACCTTCTTCTTGCAGAATTTTAGCTAAAGCCACTTTCAATTTTGAAGAGGGCATGGCAACCGTAGACTTCTCTGCCATCTGCGCATTCCGAATACGCGTAAGCATATCGGCGATTGGATCACTCATACTCATAAATTCACCCTTACCAGCTTGCCTTAACTACACCCGGTACTTCACCGCGCATTACATACTCGCGCAGCTTGATACGACCAAGACCAAATTTCCTGAATACACCGCGAGGACGACCCGTCAATTTACAACGATTACGCAACCGCACTGGACTTGCATTTCGCGGAAGAGCCTGCAACTTGCCACGAGCTTCAGCACGCTCATCATCCGAAAGCTTCACATTAGAAATGATAGCTTTTAAGTCACTGCGCTTTGCAGCATATTTTTCAACTGTCTCACGACGTTTCTTATCGCGATTCATAACAGAAAGTTTTGCCATAATTTACCTCAGTTTTTCAGCGGCAATTTAAATGCAGTCAACAAAGCCCTGGCTTCGTCATCTGTTTTTGCCGTTGTCGTAATTGTGATATTCATACCACGGAGCGCATCAATTTTGTCATATTCCACTTCCGGAAAAATGATCTGTTCTTTAACGCCCATATTGTAATTACCACGCCCGTCAAATGACTTGCCTGATAAACCGCGGAAATCTCGTATACGCGGGATGGAGATAGTAACCAGGCGATCCAAGAATTCATACATACGATCTCGGCGCAAAGTAACCTTACAACCTACCGGATAGTTCTGGCGAATTTTGAACCCCGCGATGGATTTCTTGGATTTGGTAACAACAGGCTTTTGACCAGCAATTTTTTGCATATCAGAAACCGCATGATCCATCACCTTTTTATCCGCCACAGCCTCGCCTACACCCATATTAAGTGTAATCTTTTCGATACGAGGCACTTCCATTACCGATTTGTAACCATATTTTTCCATCAACTGCTTGGTTACTGTATTTTTGTAAAATTCATACAAACGAGACATTACTTATTCCCCTCAGGCGATTACTTCGCCATTTGACTTGAAGACGCGTATCTTTTTCCCATCTTCCAGCATTTTGTAACCAACACGATCCGCTTTCTTTGTCGCAGCGTTATAGATCGCAACGTTAGAAATGTGTATTGGCATTTCTTTCTCCACAATACCGCCAGCATCACCCTTGATTGGATTTGGTTTCTGGTGTTTCTTAACTTTGTTTACACCGCTAACCAGCAGCTTATCACCGACAACACCAACAACGCTCCCGCGATTGCCTTTATCTTTACCAGCAATGACAATTACTTCGTCATTTTTTTTGATCTTGCTCATGATATTTCCTTGGATTGCATTAAAGCACTTCAGGTGCCAACGAAACGATTTTCATGAATCGCTCAGTACGCAACTCACGTGTAACCGGTCCGAAAATACGTGTTCCGATAGGCTCTAGCTTTGTGTTCAGCAGCACAGCCGCATTTCCATCAAACTTCACCAGCGAACCATCTGCGCGCCGAACGCCTTTAGCAGTTCGCACTACTACTGCATTGTAGACATCACCTTTTTTAACACGAGATCTAGGCGCCGCATCACGGATACTTACCTTGATAACATCACCAATAGATGCATAACGACGCTTTGAGCCACCAAGTACCTTGATGCACATAACGCTACGCGCACCGGTATTATCGGCCACGTTCAAAATAGACTGCATTTGTATCATTTAATATCTCCAACTTATTCCGCTTTGGACGGCTAGTTTTGGAACCCGCTAAGGGGACAGGCCGTCGCAAGCGACGGTGTGAAACGAAGCTGCGCATTATATCCGCACTTGCATAGTTATGCAAGCACGGCAAAGCAATTTAATTTACTGGGTTTTTCCCACAAGCTTGGATATGCGCCATGATTTCGTTTTGGAAAGCGGGCGGCATTCCTCAATCGTCACCACATCACCTTGATTGCACTCATTGTTATCATCATGAGCGTGGTACTTTTTGGACACCCTTACAACCTTACCCAATAAAGGATGCTTGATTTTTCGCTCTACCAGTACAGTTACTGTTTTGTCCATTTTGTTGCTGACAACAGTACCTGTTAATGTTCGTTTCAGATTAGTTGCATTCATTACTGCACACCCTTCTCAGCCAGAACTGTTTTAACACGAGCAATATCCCGGCGAACCTTTCCCAACATGCTGTTATTTGTTAACTGTTGCGTCGCCAATTGCATACGCAAACCAAATTGCGCTTTCGTCAGAGACATCAATTCCGCTTGCAGATCTTCCACTGACCTGGACTTTAATTCACTAGCTTTCATGCTCACGCTCCTACCTGTCTAGTAACGAAAGTGGTTTCAATTGGCAGTTTTGCAGAAGCAAGACGGAAAGCCTCACGCGCAATGGTTTCATCGACGCCATCCATTTCATACAACATTTTGCCAGGTTGTATTTCCGCAACATAGTATTCCGGACTACCTTTACCATTTCCCATTCGAACCTCTGCAGGTTTTTGAGAAATAGGTTTGTCTGGAAATACACGAATCCATATTCTGCCACCACGTTTAATGTGTCGTGTCATTGCCCTACGCGCAGCTTCGATTTGACGCGCAGTCAATCGACCACGGCCTACTGCTTTTAAACCAAACTCACCGAAATTGACTTTGTTACCGCGTGTCGCAATACCAGTATTACGACCCTTCTGCTCTTTGCGATATTTTCTTCTAGCTGGCTGTAGCATGTTTAGCCCCTTGCTTTCTTACACGTTTTTCCGGCTCCACAACAGGTGCTGCAATTTCCTGAATTCCTGTGTTTTCGCCTTTGTAAACCCAAACTTTTACACCGATCAAGCCATATGTTGTATAGGCTTCAGAGGTTCCATAGTCAATATCCGCCCTCAATGTATGCAGCGGAACTCGACCTTCACGATACCATTCAGTCCGTGCAATCTCGATTCCATTCAAACGACCAGAACTCATGATCTTGATGCCCTGAGCGCCTAGACGCATTGCATTTTGCATAGCGCGCTTCATTGCACGGCGGAACATAATCCGTTTTTCAAGTTGCTGGGTAATTGAGTCTGCGATCAATTGTGCATCAATTTCAGGTTTGCGCACTTCTTCTATATTCAGCGCTACATCAGGCAAGCCCATGCGCTTTTTCAATTCGGCACGAAGTGTTTCAATATCTTCACCCTTTTTACCAATGACAACACCTGGACGTGCAGAGTAAATAGTGATTTTTGCATTTTTAGCGGGACGCTCGATTACAATCTTTGAAACCATTGCACCTGAAAGTTTTTTCTTCAGGAAGGAGCGCACCTCGATATCTCTCAGCAACAGATCAGAGAATACTTTGCTGCTGGCAAACCATCTGGAGTTCCAGCTCTTGTTTACGCTCAATCGGAATCCGATTGGATGAATTTTCTGACCCATGTCTTATTTGCTCCCGACCACGATAGTAATATGGCAAGTTTGCTTTTCAATACCTGTGCCACGACCTTTTGCACGAGGAATCATGCGTTTTAATGATGTAGCCTTATCAACAAAGATTGTGCTGACTTTCAGCTCATCAATATCCGCTCCATCATTGTGCTCCGCATTTGCAATTGCAGACTCCAAGCCTTTTTTGATAATTACAGCTGCCTTTTTAGGGCTAAAGGAAAGAATCTGCAATGCTTTATCTACTGGCAACCCACGAATTTGATCTGCCACTAGCCTGCCCTTTTGTGCGGAAAGGCGAACACCCCTTACTACTGCTGTTGTGCTCATGATGCCTCCTTATTTCTTAGCTGCTTTTTTATCAGCAGCGTGACCTTTAAAGGTACGAGTCAGCGAAAATTCACCGAGCTTGTGACCTACCATATTCTCAGAAATATATACTGGAATATGCTGTTTACCATTGTGCACTGCGATTGTCAGACCTACAAAATCCGGCATTACAGTTGAACGACGCGACCAGGTTTTAACTGGACGTTTGTCATTGGTAGCACGCACTGTTTCAATTTTTTTCAACAAATGTGCGTCTACAAATGGGCCTTTTTTAATTGAACGAGCCATGAATTACCCCTTAAGCCTGGAAGCGACGACGAACAATCATGTTGTCGGTACGTTTATTACGACGTGTGCGGAAGCCTTTAGCTGGCACACCCCATGGGCTAACCGGATTTCTACCAGCAGCGGTTTTACCTTCACCACCACCATGAGGGTGATCTACCGGGTTCATTACCACACCACGTACGGTTGGCCTGATGCCGCGCCAGCGATTTGCTCCAGCTTTACCTATAGAGCGCAAGGAGTGCTCGCCATTGCTTACTTCACCGATAGTTGCTCGGCAATCCACGTGTACCTTGCGAATTTCGCCAGAGCGCAAGCGCAACTGTGCATAACTACCTTCGCGCGCCAACAGCTGCACAGAAGTACCGGCTGAACGAGAGAGTTGAGCACCCTTGCCCGGCATCATTTCGATGCAGTGAATCGTAGAACCGACAGGTATATTACGCAATGGCAGTGTATTACCTACCTTGATAGGGGCTTCAGATCCATTTGAGAGTTGTGTACCAACGGATACACCTTTTGGCGCAATAATATAACGACGCTCGCCATCCGCATAGCACAACAAAGCAATGTGCGCACTACGATTAGGATCATACTCAATATGCTCAACCACAGCAGGAATACCATCCTTATTGCGCTTGAAGTCGATCATACGATAATGCTTTTTATGACCACCACCCATGTGGCGAACCGTTATATGCCCATTATTATTACGCCCAGCACTCTTGCTTTTCTTTTCAAGCAATGCTGAATGCGGCTTGCCTTTATGCAGCTCCGGGGAAACAACACGAACTACTGCACGACGACCTGGAGAAGTAGGTTTTAATTTAATCAATGCCATGATAATTATCCTTGCTCACTTGCAGCAAAATTGATCTCCTGTCCCGGAGCAAGGCAAACATATGCCTTTTTCCAGTTCTTGCGGGCACCGATAAATCTGCCAAAGCGTTTTTTCTTGCCTTTTACAACGCTCACCCGCACCTTGTCCACATTTACCTTGAACATAAGCTCAACAGCCGCTTTAATTTCAGGCTTAGTGGCATCTGATACAACATGGAAAATTACTTGCTCGTTTTTTTCAGCTATATATGTAGCCTTTTCAGAAATTTGCGGAGCAAGCAGAATGTTCATCAGCCTTTCCTGATTCATTTGTGTATTACTCATGCCAGCATCTCCTCAATCTGAGCAATCGCCTTTTTAGTTACCAGTACCTTAGGATAACGAACCAAACTTACAGGATCCGCCTGATGCGCCTCAAGGACAAGTACTGTAGGCAGATTTCTTGATGACAGGTAAAGATTGTCATCAATATTGTCTGTAATAATCAGTACGCGCTCATTACTCAAACCCATATTCTTGATTTTCTGAGCCAAAACCTTAGTTTTAGGCGTCTCCAGAGTCAAGTCTTCTACTACAGTCAAGCGATCTTCACGCACCAACTGAGACAATATAGAGGCCAAGCCAGCGCGATACATCTTGCGATTGACTTTTTGGCTGAAGTTCTCATCGGGAGTGTTTGGGAAAATCTTACCACCACCACGCCACAACGGGCTGGACGCCATACCTGCACGAGCGCGGCCGGTACCCTTTTGCGCAAATGGCTTACGTGTACTTTTGGCAATCTCGCTACGACCTTTTTGCTTGCGATTGCCAGAGCGCGCGTTTGCCTGATAAGCAACAACAATCTGATGCACCAGCGCTTCGTTATAGTCTTTTCCAAACAACTCATCAGATGCATTGATGCTTGCAGCCGCTTTGCCGTTAGAGTTGATTACTTTAATTTCCATTACGCACCTGCCTTTACTGCGGGACGCACGATGACATTTCCACCCTTGCTGCCAGGCACTGCGCCCATGACCAGCAGGAGCTGACGTTCCGCATCAATACGTACGATTTTCAGATTTTGCACAGTTCGTTGTACATCACCAAGATGACCAGTCATACGCTTACCAGGGAATACTCTACCCGGGTCTTGCGCCATACCAATGGACCCTGGAACATTATGCGACTTGGAGTTACCGTGCGTAGCACGACCAGAACTGAAGTGATAACGCTTGATCGTACCAGCATATCCCTTACCGATAGTCACACCTGTGACGTCAACTTTTTGACCCACCTGGAACAGGTCAACGCCCACCTTGTCACCGGCCTTCATACCAGCTACTTGATCAGCATTGACTGTAAATTCTTTGAGAACACTACCCGCCTCAATACCAGCCTTGGCAAAATGCCCCGCTGCTGATTTAGATACACGAGTTGCACGACGAGAACCATATGCAAGCTGAACAGCGCTATACCCTTCGGAATCCGCTGTCTTGCATTGGGCCACGCGATTATTTGACACGTCCAGCACGGTTACGGGCAGTGAAGTTCCATCTTCCGTAAAAATGCGAGTCATGCCAATCTTTCGACCGACAAGTCCTAAGCTCATTTTCTTTCCTTCTTATTAATTAAGGGGCCAACTTCAATTGGTTGGCCGATTCTTTACATCAAACAACTTACTTATTGCAGCTTGATTTCCACATCTACACCAGCAGGCAGATCAAGCTTCATCAACGCATCCACTGTCTTATCTGTTGGATCAACGATGTCCATCATGCGCAAGTGAGTACGAATTTCAAACTGATCACGAGAGGTCTTGTTAACATGCGGCGATCTCAGCACATCATAACGCTCGATCTTTGTAGGCAAGGGAACCGGGCCTTTTACTACGGCGCCAGTACGCTTTGCCGTATCAACGATCTGCGATGCAGACTGATCAATCAGGCGATAATCAAACGCTTTCAGACGAATACGAATTTTCTGATTTGTAGACATAACTTCTCTCACTTTTTGCCGTATTTTGCCGGCAGATTAAAGAACGCAATATTATACAGCGAGACAATGTCCCGCTGCACTATATTTTTACTTAGCTTACTGTACCGGCTTAAGCCAGGATTTTTGCAACCACACCCGCACCAACGGTACGGCCACCTTCACGAATCGCGAAACGCAGACCCTCTTCCATCGCAATTGGCGCAATCAGGCTGACTGTGATGGAGATGTTGTCGCCAGGCATAACCATTTCCGTACCCGCTGGCAGCTCTACGGAACCAGTCACGTCTGTGGTTCGGAAGTAGAACTGTGGACGATAGCCCTGGAAGAATGGGGTATGGCGACCACCTTCTTCTTTGGACAGTACGTACACTTCAGCTGTGAATTTGGTATGCGGGGTGATGGAGCCGGGTTTGGCCAGCACTTGGCCACGCTCAACTTCTTCACGCTTGGTACCACGCAGCAGCACACCCACGTTGTCACCCGCCTGACCCTGGTCCAGCAGTTTGCGGAACATTTCCACGCCAGTGCAGGTTGTTTTCAGGGTTGGCTTGATACCAACGATTTCAATTTCGTCGCCCACCTTGACGATGCCGCGCTCTACACGACCCGTCACTACGGTACCACGACCGGAGATGGAGAATACGTCTTCTACCGGCATCAGGAATGCGCCGTCTACCGCACGCTCTGGTGTCGGGATGTAAGAGTCCAGCGCTTCTGCAAGTTTGGCGATTGCCTGCTCGCCGAGCTCACCCTGGTCGCCAGACAGCGCCATGGTGGCAGAGCCCTTGATGATAGGCACGTCATCGCCAGGGAAGTTGTATTTGGACAGGAGTTCACGCACTTCCATTTCTACCAGTTCCAGCAGTTCTGGATCATCAACCATGTCACACTTGTTCAGGAAGACGATGATGTAAGGTACGCCAACCTGACGAGCCAGCAGGATGTGCTCGCGTGTCTGAGGCATTGGGCCGTCGGCTGCAGATACCACGAGGATCGCGCCGTCCATCTGCGCAGCACCGGTAATCATGTTCTTTACATAGTCAGCGTGGCCCGGGCAGTCTACGTGCGCGTAATGACGATTAGTTGTCTCATATTCCACGTGGGCGGTATTGATGGTAATACCGCGCGCCTTCTCTTCCGGCGCAGCATCAATCTGGTCATATGCCTTCGCCTCGCCACCGAATTTCTTCGACAGCACTGTGGTGATCGCCGCTGTCAGGGTTGTCTTGCCATGATCAACGTGCCCGATCGTGCCTACGTTAACGTGCGGTTTCGTACGTTCAAATTTTGATTTTGCCATGATATTTCCTCACCAAGACCAATTAAAAATATTAAATCAAAACAATAATATGTGGTGCCCATGGCGGGAATCGGACCCGCGACCTCTCCCTTACCAAGGGAGTGCTCTACCACTGAGCCACATGGGCCTTCCTACTGGAGCGGGTGAAGGGAATCGAACCCTCGTCGTAAGCTTGGAAGGCTTCTGCTCTACCATTGAGCTACACCCGCATTTCCTGAAGCATCCCAGATGCCTAAATCTATGCGACACCGCAACAACATGCACAACTAATTCGCTTGCAGCCCTTCAGCATACAAGCGCTTATCTACCGCAAACTACTTTGGATTCTGGTGGAGGGGGAAGGATTCGAACCTTCGAAGGCAGAGCCAGCAGATTTACAGTCTGATCCCTTTGACCGCTCGGGAACCCCTCCAGATGAACTCGCAATTATCCGTACTTATTCGGAACTTGTCAAAGGGTAGTTAAGATTTTCTGTAGATTGCCGATTGCGCATGGGCCTGTAAACCCTCACCAAATGCCAATACTGAAGCAATTTCCCCCAGTTTTTTTGCGCCTGTTGCGGAAACCTGGATCAAGCTGCTACGTTTCTGGAAATCATAGACACCCAAGGGCGAGGAAAACCTGGCCGTTCCGGATGTCGGCAAAACATGATTCGGACCGGCACAATAGTCACCTAATGATTCAGAAGTGTATTTTCCCATGAAAATGGCACCCGCATGCTTAAGGTCGGGCAGCCATTGCCGGGGATCTTCCACTGACACCTCCAAATGTTCCGGTGCGATGCGATTACTGATGGCACAGGCTTCAGCCAAATCCCTGACCGTAATGATTGCGCCACGATTTTCCAGCGCCGTACGGATAATTTCTTTACGAGGCATCTGATTAAGCAGCCTTTCCGCACTTGCTTGAACTGCATCGGCGAAAGCCGGATCTGGTGTCAACAGGATGGCTTGAGCAAGTTCATCATGCTCAGCTTGTGAAAACAGATCCATCGCAATCCAGTCAGGAGCTGTCTTGCCATCACAAATGACCAGAATCTCAGACGGACCCGCCACCATGTCGATGCCTACCACGCCAAACACCCTGCGCTTGGCCGAGGCCACATACGCATTGCCCGGCCCGACAACTTTATCAACTCGCGGCACGGTATCAGTGCCATATGCAAGCGCCGCGACAGCCTGCGCCCCCCCTATGGTAAATACCCTGCTCACACCCGACAGGTAAGCAGCTGCCAGCACCAGCGGATTTTTTATGCCATCCGGCGTTGGCACCACCATGATCAATTCACTCACTCCGGCCACTTTGGCCGGCAGCGCATTCATCAATACCGATGAAGGATATGCCGCCTTTCCGCCTGGCACATACAGGCCAACACGATCGAGCGCCGTGACCTGCTGACCCAGCAGCGTACCGTCTTCATCGGTATAACTCCATGATTCCATACGCTGCTTTTCATGGTATGCGGTAACCCGGTCAGCCGCCTGTTTCAGTGCACTACGCTGCTCTTCCGGAAGTCCATCATAAGCCGCTTTCAGTTCTGAATGCGGCAATTCCAGTTCAGCCGCAGTTGCTACAAACAGCCTGTCAAATCGCTGTGTATATTCAAGCAATGCCATATCGCCCCGTCGCTTTACATCTTCGAGGATGGCAGCCACTGTCGCTTCCAGCTTATCATCAGCTGTTGCTTCAAACGCCAGCAAAGCATCCAGCTGCGCCGAGAAATCCGGTTGATCAGAGGAAAGTCTTTTGATATTCATTGCTTGATCGCCTGTGCAAACGCATCCAGCATGGGCTGGATTGCCGATAGCTTCAACTTTAGCGCGGCCTGATTGACGACCAGCCTAGAAGATATATCGACGATATGTTCAACCGCCACAAGATTATTGGCCTTTAACGTGCCGCCACTGCTTACCAGATCAACAATCGCATCGGAAAGCCCGACCAGAGGTGCAAGCTCCATTGACCCATACAGCTTGATGAGGTCGACATGCACACCCTTGGAAGCAAAGTGCTCCCTTGCAGCCTCAACATATTTGGTCGCCACTCGCAATCTTGCCCCCTGTTTCACGGCTGAGGCATAATCAAATCCGAAAGGCACTGCCACCATCAAGCGACACTTTGCGATATTGAGATCGAGCGGCTGATATAAACCGGCACCACCGTGCTCATTCAACACGTCCTTTCCGGCCACACCGATATCTGCAGCACCATATTGTACATAGGTAGGCACATCGGACGCACGCACGATGATCAGTCGCACATCTTCTCGATTCGTAGGCAATATCAGTTTGCGCGAAGACTCTGGCGCTTCCAGCGGCGTAATGCCGGCTGCCTGCAAAAGCGGCAGGGTTTCTTCAAAAATGCGCCCTTTAGACAAGGCGATGGTAATCATGATGCTTGCTCTTTCTCGTTGCATCCCGTTAATGATGGAAACGGGACAGGTTGGATTAAGTCCTACTTCAACCGCCGGATATTGGCACCCAGCGCTGTCAGCTTGGTTTCGATATGCGCATAGCCACGATCCAGATGATAGATGCGGTCTATCACAGTTTCTCCCTGGGCAACCAGGCCAGCAATGACAAGGCTGGCTGATGCGCGCAGATCGGTTGCCATCACCATGGCGCCTTCCAGGGAGGCAACACCACGCACCACAGCCGTGTTTCCTTCCACATCAATCTGTGCCCCTAGACGACGCAATTCCTGCACATGCATGAAGCGGTTTTCAAATATGGTTTCCACCATCATCGCGCTACCCTGCGCAATGGTATTCAGCGCCATGAACTGGGCCTGCATATCGGTCGGGAAAGCCGGATAGGGCGCGGTACGCAAGTTGACTGCATTGGGCCGCTGCCGCATTTCCAGATGAATGGTATCGGCCTCCGTCTGAATTTTTGCCCCCGCTTCCTGCAACTTTTCCAGCACATTATCCAGAATGTTGGCGCTGGTATTCCTGAGCGTGATGTTACCGCCTGTTGCCGCTGCTGCCACGAGGAAGGTGCCACTTTCGATACGGTCGGGCAAAATGCTGTACTCAGCACCATGCAGTCTGTCCACACCGGTGATGGTAATCATGTCGGTGCCCGCACCCGCAATATCCGCCCCCATTTCGATCAGGCAGTTCGCCAGGTCGACCACTTCAGGTTCGCGTGCAGCATTTTCCAGTACTGTGACACCTTCCGCCAAAACAGCAGCCATCATCAGGTTTTCCGTGCCGGTGACGCTGACAATATCAAAAAATATACGCGCGCCCTTCAGGCGCTTTGCCTTGGCATGTATGTAGCCATGCTCAATGGAGATTTCCGCACCCATCGCCTGCAAGCCCTTGATATGCAGGTCAACCGGACGCGAACCGATTGCACAGCCTCCCGGCAAAGACACCATTGCCTCGCCAAAACGCGCAACCAATGGCCCCAGCACCAGTACGGAAGCACGCATGGTTTTCACCATGTCGTACGGCGCCTCCAGTTTTGTGACATTCCCCCCCTGCATATTCATGCAGTCGCCCTGCACATCCACCACCACACCCATCTGCTGCAGCAGCTTGCGCATCGTTGCTACATCATGCAGGTCTGGTACATTGCTGAGCCGCAGGGAGTCCGCACTGAGCAGACTTGCACACATGATGGGCAATGCCGCATTTTTCGCGCCAGAAATGAATATCTCTCCGTGCAGCGGATTCCCGCCCTGGATTGCCAGTTTCTGCATGTCTTATTGCTTTTCTTGCCACTCTTGTGGCGTAAAGGTTTTCATTGAAAGCGCATGGATTTCGCCTTTCATGCGATCTCCCAGCGCCTTGTTTACACGCTGCTGACGCTGCACCCTGCTCATGCCAGCAAATTCTTCGCTGACGATCAGCGCATCGAAATGCTGGCCATCTCCCATCACTTCAACCAGGCTGGTCTGCATACCCTTTTCAATATCAATTTTTATACTTTCCGGCGTTACCATAAATACTCTTTTGTAATCAATTAGTTATAATCAATCAATTCAGCCACGCCATACAACTTGGCCAAACTGCGCAAACTTTCTGGCACATTACTGAAGCCCAGCCTGACATCTTTCTGCTGTGCTTCACGCACCCAGGACAACATCAAGCTGACAGCAGAAGAATCCACTTTGCCCAAACCGGAACAATCTACCTGCAACTCTCCAGCTGCCTGTCCATCATTCCCGGCAAACAGGCCTTGACGGTACACGGAATTAACCGTATTGATAGTCACATCCCCGGAAAGACGGATCAAGTTGCCGTCTCGCGAAATCACTTTTTGCCTGCCTTTTCAGATTTTTCATTCATTGCATTCTTGTTCAAGTCTGACAATGACTGGATCAGGCCTTCAATGCCTGACTGCTGAACTTTTTCTGCAAATGAGCTGCGATGTGTCGCAACCAGGCTGATACCTTCCACCGTCACATCAAAAGCTTTCCAGCCACTGTCGGTTTTTTCCATTTCATAATCCACCGGCACCGGTTGTGCGCCCGGACGCAGGATGACGGTCTTGACGGTAACTTCATCTGCATTATCCGGAACGGTCAAAGGCTTGGTTTCCACGCTGACTTCCTTGTACAGGGTAAACGCACGGGTATAGGTCCTGACAAGCATCGTACGGAATTCAGTAACGAGCGATGCCTTCTGCTCGGGTGTAGCCCTTCGCCATGCCCGGCCGACAGCAAGCTTGGTCATGCGCTCGAAATCAAAGTGGGGCAGCACTTTCGCATCGATGAAATCGAGCAACTTCTTCTGGCTTTCATCATTCGCACGCCTGTCCTGGTTGATGATTTCCAGTACATCGTGCACGGTAGAGCGAATCAGCTCATCGGGGGGTACCGGACTGGCTGACACCGGAGCAACCACAGCCACCATCACCAGACACAGCATCAGGAATATTGATCTTGTTTTCATGCACTTTCCTCCGGGTTATTTTTCACCAGCCGATTTGCCATCAGGTTTTCCATACAGGAACTGGCCAACCAGATCCTCCAGGATCATTGCAGACTGGGTCTTCTTGAAGGTATCCCCATTTTTCAGCATCTGGTCGTCACCGCCGGGCTGCAAGCCTATGAAGTTTTCGCCCAGCAGGCCGGCGGTCTGGATATTTGCAAAGGTATCCTTTGGGAATTCATAGCGTTTATCGATATCCATCGTCACCAAAGCCTGATAACGCTCGGTATCAAGCCTGATGTCGCGTACGCGCCCAACCAGCACACCTGCACTGCGTACGGAAGCAGTTGGCTTCAAGCCACCGACATTATTGAAATAGGCTTTCAAAGGGTAGGTGTCCGACACATTATATGTACTCAGATTGCCTACTTTCATTGCCAGCAGCACCAATGCGGCCAGTCCTGCCACTACAAAAGCCCCGACCCACAAATCAAGCGTGGTGCGTTCCATGCTTACTCTCCCCGAAACATAAATGCAGTCAAAATGAAATCCAGTATCAGTATCGCCAGCGAAGACTGCACAACCGTCCGCGTCGTCGCCCCGGAAACTCCCTCAGCGGTCGGCGGCGCATCATACCCTTCAAACAGGGAAATGACCGTAACGGCAATGCCAAACACAATACTCTTGATCACGCCATTCAGTACATCATGCTGAAAATCTACCGAACTCTGCATCTGCGACCAGAATGAACCCTCATCGACCCCGATCAGCACCACACCCACCACATAACCGCCAAATACGCCCAGCGCCGAGAACAATGCGGAAAGCAGCGGCATGGAAATCACGCCCGCCCAGAAACGCGGGGCAATCACCCGCGCAATCGGATTGACCGCCATCATTTCCATCGCCGCTATCTGCTCGGTCGCCTTCATCAGGCCGATTTCCGCGGTCATCGCGGAACCGGCACGGCTGGCGAACAGCAATGCCGACAATACCGGCCCCAGTTCGCGCACCAGACTCAACGCCACCAGAGAACCCAGAGCAGACTCTGAACCATATCGTTTCAATGTCTCATAGCCCTGCAACCCCAGCACCATGCCAACAAAGGTTCCCGCCACCAGGATAATGATCAGCGACATCACGCCACTGGCAAACATCTCCTTTACAATCAGATGGAAGCGACGGAAACTGCTGCCAGAATGCATCAGCGTCAGCATGAAAAAACGGCTGGCATACCCCAATCTCCAGACACTGTTGACTGTCCTGTTTCCGATTGCTCTCACACTCTTGATCAAAGGCATCAGACACTTACTCCCAAATCCTGTTGGTAATCAACACCCGGGTAATGGAACGGCACCGGGCCATCCATTTCACCATTGATGAACTGCCTGACATACGGTGTTTCCGATACGCGAATTTCGTCAGGCGTTCCCTCTGCAACGATGACGCCACGATCGATGAAGTAATTGTAATCAACAATCTTCATCGACTCCTGCACATCATGGGTCACAATCACCGATGTCGCACCTAGTGCATCATTCAGCTTCCTGATCAGGTTCCCCACAACAGACAGGGAGATCGGATCGAGGCCGGCAAACGGCTCATCATACAAGATCAGCATCGGATCCAGCGCCACCGTGCGCGCAAGCGCCACCCGCCTTGCCATCCCACCGGACAGCTCAGCAGGCATCAGCGCATGGGTACCGCGCAAACCCACCGCATGCAGCTTCATCATGACCATGTCCCGGATGATTTCTTCTGGCAAATCGGTATGCTCACGCATCTGGAATGCAACATTGTCATACACCGACATGTCCGTGAACAGCGCGCCGAACTGGAACAGCACGCCCATTTTCCGGCGCATTTCATATAAACCTTTCTGATCCAGGTCATGGATAGACTGGCCATCAAACTTGACATAGCCACTGGTAGGCTTGAGTGCCCCGCCTATCACCCTGAACAAGGTTGTTTTGCCACAACCACTGCCACCCATGACAGCAATGACCTTGCCTTTGGGCAGGGTCATATTGATACCTTTCAGGACAGGGCGGCGGTCGTAGGCAAAATTGACGTCACGAATTTCGACCAAAGGCTGTGTAGATGTCACAAATCTGCAATCCAGCTTGAAAATTGAAGACTTGCATTCTAAACCACGCCATCCGCTATCACAACCATAAGCAGGTGCTGATACGCGCGACACAACCAATTACAGCAAGTCTTGCTTGAGCTTGACCGATTTGCCGGCTATTCTCTGGCCTGGAAATGAACACAACCGACATGCCCTTGATATCCCCCAATCCCACCCCTGCCCTTCCCAGCCTGCTGCTTGTGGACGATGATCCGCTCATTCGCGACTCATTAGGTATTGCACTGGCGGATACTTTCGAGGTCCATGCCGCCGAAAACCGCAGCCAGGCCATCAAAATGCTGCGCACCATGAGCGCTCCGCCACAACTTGCGCTGGTCGACCTCGGCCTCCCGCCCTCCCCGCACCGACCAACTGAGGGATTCAGATTGATCAGCGAGCTGCTCGCCCATTCTGCCGACATCAAGATTTTTGTACTTTCCGGGCAGGATGATGACCGCAATGCGCGACATTCCCGCACACTGGGTGCAAGTGATTTCATCTCGAAACCCTGCACACCGGACAAGATCAAGGAACAGCTGCGTCAGGCTTTATTGATCCAGAACACAGAAAAAGACCATGAATCAACAACAGGCGAAATTCTGGGCATAGTAGGACAAAGCCCGCCGGTTATCGCCATGCTCAACCAGATCAGCCTGTATGCAACCACACCATTCCCCATCCTCATAGAGGGCGAATCGGGCAGCGGCAAGGAAATGGTAGCTACCGCCATCCAGAAGCTGGCGCCCGAAAAACAGTCACCCTTCCTCATCTTCAATTGCGCGGCCATCGCCCCCACGCTGATAGCTTCCACCCTCTTTGGACATGCCAAAGGCGCGTTTACCGGCGCCAATCAGACGCAAAGCGGATTTTTTGAAGATGCTGCGGATGGCATCCTGTTTCTCGACGAGATCGGCGAACTGCCGCAGGAGCTGCAGGCCAATCTGCTGCGCGTCCTGGAAAATGGCGACTATCAGCGAGTCGGCGAAACCATCACTCGCAAGAGCCGGGCGCGCATTATTGCCGCCACGAATCGCGATTTGAGGCAGGAAGTGCGCGCCGGAAACTTCCGCAACGACCTGTATCATCGCCTGAGCGTTTTCACCATCAACGTGCCGCCATTACGCGAACTCGGCAAGGACAAGCTCCTGCTGCTGGAACACTTCCGCAGCTTTTACGCGAAAGAAATCAACAGAAAACCGTTTTCGTTGCAACCCGAAGCGGAACAATTGTGGGAAAATTATTCATATCCGGGCAATATCAGGGAATTGCGCAACATCACGATTCGGCTGATTACCAAATTTCCCGGAAGCAGCATCAGCAAGGAACAGCTGGCCGCAGAGTTTGACATGCCCGCACAGGATGTTGCACCTGAAACTGGCGCAAACCCGTTGTCTGATGCCAAACTGAAATTGCAGAATACCACCGGCTTCAACCTGGATGCCCTGCTGCAGGAACAGGCAAGGCAATATATCCAGGCGGCCATGGAGCTAGCAAATAACAATATCAGCGAAGCAGCAAAATTGCTGGGTATCAACCGCACGACACTATACAGTCGTATGGAATCCCTGCAGAAAAACCAATAAGCCAGAACTGCAGAAGCAGTCAGCAAAGGCAAACCACCTCTTGCAATGCAGCAACCTCATTGCAAGGGGCAGTCCGGAGGAAGAATGAGCAATTTACTAAATCAATTCAGGATTCTCATGTCATGTATCTGGAACATTTCGGACTGAACGCACAACCCTTCAAGATCACGCCGGTCACCGACTTCTTCTTTCCAGGCGCCAATCGCGCCGAGATCCTGGAAGCACTGCTTTACTCCATTACCGAAAGCGAAGGGATCATCAAGGTCACCGGCGAAGTCGGCAGCGGCAAGACCATGCTATGCCGCATGCTGCTGGAGCGGTTTCCGGAACATATCGAGGCTGTGTACCTTGCCAATCCCAGCCTGACGCGCGAAGAAATGCTGTATGCCATCGCTGACGGCCTGAATCTGGACCTGGAAGGCCAGCGCGTAAACGTCATCCTGCAAACGCTGCAAAACCATCTTGAACAGAAACATGCCGAAGGCAAGCAGGTCGTCATCCTGGTAGACGAAGCGCACGCCATGCCGCTGGAAACGATGGAAGAATTGCGGCTGCTGTATAACCTCCAGGTCGGCAACCACAAATTGCTGCATATCATGCTTTTCGGCCAGCCGGAACTGAATGTCAAGCTCAGCCAGCCCAACATGCGCCAGCTGAAGGACCGCATCATCCATCATTTCACCATGCTGCCACTATCGCAGAACATCATCGAATCCTACCTGTTGTTCCGTATGAGAACCGCGGGCTATCGCGGCCCTTCACCTTTTTCTCCTGCAGCTGCGGCCCTCATCGGCAAATCATCCCAGGGGCTGATGCGGCGGGTCAACATTCTTGCTGACAAATCCCTGCTTGCAGCTTTTGTGGAAAATACACATGGCGTCGAACTCCGCCATGTGCAGGCCGCGATTCGCGACACCGAACCCGCAAGTGGAACGCAAGGCCGCTGGCAACAGAAAATCCCGGCCACTGCGGCCATTTCTGCCGCCCTGATCGCCCTCCTGCTTGCAGCCGGCGGCTGGTATCTGGGCAGCCTGAGCTCGGCAAGCTCTACTCAGCTCCCGCCCAAAACAACCGACAGACCGGCTGCCATGCCGGCGACTGCACCGACGCTCCCTCCAACCATCTCGGGCATACCAGCTACGCAAGTTATGCCTGCACCCGCTCCAGCCCTGCCCGCCCATTCCACGCCCGTGCCGCAGGTTACACACAACGTTCCCAAACCGACCGCCACCGCCAGCCACGCCACACCTGCCGAACCGGAAATAGTTTTATTTAAACAAAGACTTGAAAAAACAGAACTCCTGCTCTCCAAACTATCCAGCGGCAGTGCGAGCATACAATTGTTCTATACCAATGATGTACGCCCCGCACGCCTTGAAAAATTCCTGCAACAGGCAAACACGCTGGGGCGGCTGGACAAAATCTACCTCTTGCCTATCAAGCTGAACGGCCGCAAGGGATTGCGCGCACTTTACGGCATCTATCCGGACAGCGAGGCAGCACGTGCGGCAATCAAATCCCTGCCCCGGCAATACCTGGACATTTATGCTCCGGCAATCTACCTCCTTGACGCAAGCCCTGCCCTTTAATCCATTGATTATTTATAAAATGATGGATAGCATGCTGAAATTAGGCAAAATATTTACTGATGGCGCACCTTCCAGGGGAACAAATTGAAACTTAGCCGAATACCCTTTTATCTGACCTGCGCATGCCTCGGTGCATGCGGAACAAATCCGATAACGCCTTCTGACAAGCACATCGAAAAACCTGCAGCAACAGCGGCCGCCGACAGCACTGAAATCCCACAGGCAACCCGCCAGTTCATCCCCCTTCCGCCCCCTCGCCCTGCCGCCAAAGTGGAAACCTACAGCGTAGTGGTAACAGACCTGCCTGCGCGCGACCTGCTTTTCCAGCTGGCCAGGGATGCCAAGGTCAACATTGATGTCAACCCCGATATCGAAGGCAGGGTCACCATCAATGCCATCAACCAGACCTTGCCGCAAATACTTGACCGGATCAGCAAGCAAGTCGATATCCGCTATGAACTGGAGAACGGCACTTACCACGTCATGAAGGACTCGCCTTACCTCAAGACATACAAGATCGACTTCATCAACATGTCGCGCACTGCTGAAAGCAGGAATGCAACGTCCGGACAGATTGCCGGCAACGTGGGTACGGGAGGAACAGGGTCGACAAGCACTGCTGGCAATATCGGCAACATTTCATCTACCACTGTCACCAGCAAGACGGTAAATGACCTGATGGAAAGCCTGATCCAGGATGTGAAAAACATCCTGCTGGACGAAGACAAAATCCATTTCAATGAAAGAATTGAAGTCGAAAGCAAGCAGAAAACCAGCGCAAGAGGAGATGGCATCGCTTCTGCCGCCACATCATTTGGCAGCCAGCAAGGCAGCAGGGGCAACCAGCAGAGTAATGGTGCAAATGCCCAACCAGCCGCCGGCGGCTCTGTGGCTGGCAGCGGCAATCAGGATGTGCAAGGCAGCGGATCACTTGCCAAGAGCAAAGCTGAATACGAAAGGGCAGTCAATGTTTTCGCCAACAAGGAAACCGGCGTGCTGATTGTGCGCGCTACAGCCAAACAACATGAAAAAATCCAGGAATTCATCGACAAGGTCATGAATTCCGCTAAACGCCAGGTCCTGATCGAAGCTACCATCGTCGAAGTTCAACTGAATGACCGATACCAGCAAGGCATCAACTGGTCTCGCGCATTGCTCGGCGCCCAGGGCTTTGCACTCAGCCAGGCAGGCACTGTCGGCATTGCCGGAACCGCCGGTGCGCTGACCATCAATTATCTTGACCCCAACTCGCAATACGGCAACTTGCTGGCTTCCATCAACCTGTTGCAGCAGTTCGGCAACGTCAAGGTCCTGTCCAGCCCGAAACTGACCGTAATGAACAACCAGACCGCCTCACTCAAGGTCGCAACCAACAAGGTCTATTTCCAGGTCAAGGCGGACGTCATTCCCGCTACAGCAACCAGTGCTGCATCTGCGTCATACTCCACTACACCAAACACGGTATCTGTCGGCCTGACCATGAGTGTCACCCCGCAGATCAGCGACAACGATCTGGTCACACTGAATGTGCGCCCTTCCATCTCCAGTGAAATCGGCGCCGGCATTCAGGACCCCAACCCGATCCTGGCCAACCCCTGCGGTTTTGGCGTGACTAACTGCACGATCGCCCCGATCAAGAATGTGATTCCTGAAATCCAGACCCGTGAAATGGAATCCATCATCAAGGTCAGCAGCGGACAAACTGCCGTCATGGGCGGCCTGATCCAGGAATCGATCAACAAGAACAGCAACGAGGTTCCCTTCCTTGCACGCATTCCGCTGATCGGCAACCTGTTCCAGAACCGTGACGACAAAACCACAAAATCAGAACTGGTCATTTTCCTGCGTCCAGTGGTTATCAAAGACGCCAGCCTTGCCGGAGACTTCCAGTCATATGGCAAAAACCTGCCGGATGCAGAGTTCTTCCATGAAGATGCACGCGGCAAACATATCGAGCCCTGAATATGAGCCTACTACTTGATGCCCTCAGTAAAAAAACCGGCGCAGGAACAAATAAACCGGCCGGACAGGATAATCTTTCGGAACTGACGCTGGAAGAACTGCCGGAAAGGCACGCGCCAAATCCCGCTTCCGGCAACCCTCAACACACTGCTGCCGCACCATCACCACGCAGTGCCGGAGAAAATCTGTTCGCTGCAAAAAAGGCGCCCGTCAAACCCAAATTCAGCTATAACCTGGGCATCGTTCCTACCACAATCATCATTGGCGTCATTCTTGGTACAGCCGGCAGTATCTATGTATGGTATGAAATTCAGCCACCCAAGCAGGCACAATACCGACCTGCCCCGACAAATTACACCCCGCCTCCACCAGTTGCAGCAACACCCCCCGCACAACCCTTGCTGACACTCAATAATCAAACTGCACCGATAACTGAATCCCGGGCAACCAGCAAACATGCACCTGCCGCGGAAAGAGCCGAGCCCGTCAGGATAAACAGGCAGACACGGCCTGCCCCGCGCCGTGATGATGCCGTCCTGATCCAGCAGAAATCCGGCACGGATGATATTTACACCACCACCATGGCGGCCTACCAGGCATACGAAAATGGCGACCTTGAAACGGCCCGCCGGAAATACCAGGAAGTCCTGGGAAGGGATGCAAGAAACAGGGATGCCTTGCTGGGCCTGGCAGCCATTGCACAGCAGCAAAAACAGGATGAACGCGCACGCCAACTCTATAATCGCGTACTGGTGCTTGACCCGAAGGACCCTGTCGCCCTGGCCGGCCTGACTGCATTTTCATCAGGTGATGATGCCAGCAAGGAAAGCAAGCTGAAATACAGTCTGGCACAAACACCAGACTCTACCGCGCTGTTCTATGCGCTGGGCAATCTTTACGTCAGCCAGTCCCGCTGGAGTGAGGCCCAGGAAGCCTACTTCAATGCGCTCAGGCTGGACCCCGCCAATGCCCGGTTTGCATTCAGTCTGGCAACCAGCCTGGACCACCTCGGGCAGGCCAGGGTCGCAGCACAGTACTATCGTCAGGCGCTTCAGTTCGACACAAACGGCAACTCCGGCTTTGATCGTGCACAGACACAAAAAAGGCTGGATCAGTTGGCCGTACATTGAGAATATATAAAATTAAAGGCACTAGATGGCAGCAACTCAACAGCAATCCCAGGCCCCCATCGGCCAACTGCTGGTATCAAAAGGCGTAATCAGCGAAGACCAGCTGCGCATTGCCGTTCAGGAGCAGCATAAAAACCACCAGCCCATAGGCTCACTTCTGGTCAGGCTGGGCTTCCTTTCCGAAGCCACCATACGCGATGTGCTTTCAGAAAATCTTGGTACTGAAAGTGTAGACCTCAGCACCGTCATTATCGATTCTGCAGCCATTGCACTCATCCCCAAAGATGTCGCTCGTCGTTACCAGCTGCTGCCACTTTCAGTTGATCAGCTCAACAAACACCTGATACTGGCCATCGCCGACCCGAACAACATTCTTGCGCTGGACCAGGTACGTGCCCTGCTGCGCGGTGAATATCAGCTGACCACCCAGGTTGCCAGTGAATCCGACATCGTCAGGGCCATCGACCAGTATTACGGCTTCGAGCTTTCCATCGACGGCATCCTGCACGAAATCGAACCTGGCGATATGGAGTACCAGACGCTCAATCAGGGCGTCACCGAATTCAGCCAGCCCGTCGTGCGCCTGATCGATGCGCTGTTTACCGAAGCTGTACAACAGGGCGCTTCCGATATCCACTTTGAACCTGAAAGCAGCTTCCTGCGGATACGCTACCGCGTGGATGGCGTATTGCGACAGGTGCGCAGTTTGCACAAGAGCTTCTGGCCTGCCATGGTGGTGCGCATGAAGGTGATGAGCGGCATGAACATCGCGGAAACCCGTGCGCCGCAGGATGGCCGCATGTCATTGCGCCTATCCGGCCGTCCAATCGATTTTCGTGTTGCATCTCACCCCACCACCCATGGCGAAAACCTCGTCCTGCGTATCCTGGACCGGCAAAAAGGCATCGTGCCCATCAGTCACCTGGGCTTGCCGGAAGATGCACTGAATACACTCAAGCTGATCATCGCCAAACCCGAAGGCATCATCCTGGTCACCGGCCCGACAGGCTCCGGTAAAACCACGACGCTGTATTCCATCCTGAACCACGTGAATACCGAGTCAGTCAACATCATGACCCTGGAAGACCCGGTGGAATACCCCATTCCACTGATCCGGCAGTCGTCGGTCAACGAGGCAGCCAAGCTTGATTTCGCAAGCGGTATCCGCTCCATGATGCGCCAGGATCCGGACATCATCCTGGTCGGCGAAATTCGTGACCATCCTACGGCTGAAATGGCGTTCCGTGCAGCGATGACAGGTCACCAGGTATATTCCACATTGCATACGAACTCTGCCATTGGCGCGATCCCGCGCCTGCTCGACATTGGCATCCTGCCTGACATCATGGCTGGCAATATCATCGGCATCGTGGCACAACGGCTGGTACGCGTGTTATGTCCGCATTGCAAATACTCCTATCAGCCCGACCATACAGAAAAGCTCCTGCTGGGCATCCACCCGCAGGAACATGTCACACTCTACCGTGCCGCAGGATGCGACCTGTGCTATCACCAGGGATACAAGGGCAGGATGGCCATCATGGAACTGCTGAAACTCGACAGCGACCTCGACGACCTCATAGCACACCGCGCCAGCATTCGTGAACTCAGGCATATCGCGCAGGAGAAAGGTTTCCGCACACTGGCGATGGATGGTATACAGCGCGTCCTTGAGGGAATTACATCCCTGTCCGAAGTTGCGCGCGTAGTTGATTTGACTGACAGGATGGGTTGAAGACATGCCCATGTATTCATACAGAGCGGTAGACCATCTCGGCAAAAGCACGCGTGGCCTGCAGGATGCTGCCAATCTGATCGATCTGGAGCTGCATCTCAAACGCAGTGGCCTGGACCTGATCAATGCGCGGCTGGTAGAAAACAATTCTTCTTTCGGCCTGAAAAAAATCAAGCGACCGGAACTGATTACATTCTTCTTCAACCTTGAACAGCTTACCCGCTCAGGTGTACCGCTGCTTGACTGCCTGGTCGACCTGCGTGACAGCATGGAGGAGCCGGTATTCCGTGAAATCATCGCCAACCTGGTGAAGTCGATTGAAAACGGAAAGAAACTTTCTCAGGCCATGGCGCAACATCCGAATGCCTTCGACAGGATCCATGTCAATCTGGTGCAGGCAGGCGAAGACAGCGGTCGCCTTGTTGAAGTATTCCAGCACCTGACCGAGTCCATCAAATGGCAGGATGAAATGGCCACCCAGACCAAGAACATGATGATCTACCCCTTGTTCGTCGGCGGCGTGGTGATGGCCATCACATTCTTCCTGATGATCTACCTCGTGCCGCAACTGATCGGCTTCATCAAGGGTATGGGACAGGAAATTCCGCTGCAAACCAGGCTGCTGCTGGCGACCTCAGCGATCTTTGTCAATTACTGGTATGTCATCCTGGCATTGCCTTTTGTGCTGGTGGGCGGGTATTTCGGGCTTTTGAAAATTTATCCGAGCCTGCAATATGTCGTCGACAGCATCAAATTGCACATCTGGCCCACCGGACCAGTATTGCGCAAAATCATCCTGGCGCGTTTTGCGAATACATTTGCGATGATGTATGGTTCCGGCATCACCATCCTCAACTGTCTTGCCAGCGCCAAGGATGTGATGAACAACCAGGTCATGGCGAGAACCATGGAGCAGGTCATTCATGAAGTCGAAGCCGGTAAAAACCTGACGCAAAGCTTCCAGCAGACAGGCATGTTTCCGGCACTGGTTATCCGCATGCTCAAGGTGGGTGAAGCCACCGGCCAGCTGGATAATGCCCTGATGAATGTCAGCTATTTCTACGACCGGGATGTCAAGGATTCCATCAAGAAGATCCAGGTCATGATAGAGCCCACCATGACCATCGTGCTTGGCCTGCTGCTGGGCTGGGTGATGTTATCCGTGCTGGGGCCGATCTACGACATCATCGGCAAAGTCCATACTTAGAGAGCTACCCGTCCACCATGACGAACAAAATCCTGTTCTTCCTCAATGCTGACAGCTTCCATGCCCATCTCTGGAAAAATGGAAAAATGGAAGCGCCTTACTATTTCACCAGTGCGGGTGACGGCCCGCAAAGGCTTGCGCGCTTCCTGCGTGAACACAAATGCCCCGCCTACCTGCTGGTGGACCTGATCGAAGAAGATTTTCGCCAGGAAACCATCCCGCACCTGACAGGCTCCAATCACCAGGCCCTGCTACTGCGCAAGTTTGAGCAATATTACCGCAACACCCCGTTCCGCCTGGCCAGCTTCCAGTTTCGCCAGGACGAAGGCAGGCGAGATGACGAAATGCTTTTTTCAGCGCTGACCAATGCAAACCGCATCAGCCCATGGCTGGACATCCTGATGCAGCTCCAGGTTCCGCTGGCAGGCATCTACTCCGTACCGCATACCTGCTCGCCGCTGATCAAGGATATCGATTCCGATCATCTCTTGCTGCTGACATGGGAAAAGGATGCCGGACTGCGACAAACCTATTTCTTCAACAAACGGCTGCGCTTCTCGCGCCTGACCCCTATCAATGCAGACAGAACATTTGCCGAGGTCATCGCCAATGAATCTGCGCTTACCCAACAATACCTGCGCAGCCTGAGCCTTACCCCGCAGGGACAATCGCTGAACGTATATATCGTGTGCCACGCAGATGACAGGAGCAGGCTGGATGAATACCTCGCCAGCAACAACCAGATGCAATATGCCTACCTGGATATTGCCCAACTGTCGAAGCAGTACAAATGCCAGTATCCGCATACCGACTCCGACGCAACCCCCCTGCTCATGAGCCTGCTGGCAAGTCACCCGCCCAAGGCCAATTATGCCACTGCACCGCACATGCATTTTTATCAGCTCTGGCAGGCGCGGCGGGGAATGTATGGCCTGTCTGCGGTGCTTGCCATCGTAAGCGTGCTATGGAGCATATTTTCTGTTTTCAGCGGCAGCGCAATGAATACGGAAATCGACAACATCCATAACCAGGTCGGCAACCTCAATCGCGAAATCAGGCAAGTCTCCATGCAGTTGCCAGACAGCATCCAGGGACAGAATGGAAAAAACGTTTCCGCTTCCGACATGAAAACAGCCGTCACCCTGATGCAGGCCCTGCAACCCTATTCAGCAAGCATGCAGCAACTTCTGCAAGGCTTGGGCACAACGCTCAACGCCTTCCCGCAGGTCAATACGAACAAGATAGACTGGAAAATTTCTGCTAATGGCCAGCCTGGCGCCGAAATCAATTACGCTGGAGAGCTGCTGGCGTTTGGCAACAATTATCGTGAAGCGCTGGACTATTTTGACCGCTTCCAGAAAACGCTGACCCAGTCCGGTTATATTGTCACCCCTGTCAGCTTGCCGCTGGATTTCAGCAGCAAGTCGAGCATAAACGATGACATCAAGCTGGTCGGCACGGAAAAACCATACGCCTTTTCGCTCAAGCTCGCGTGGAGGAGCATGCCATGAATTTTAGCCAGGCCGATCTGCCACATATCAAATGGAGCCTGCTGGCCTTGCTGTTCGCCCTTGCCATCGGCGGGGGGGCCATCCTGTTCACGCAGAAATATTCCGAACAAGCGGAACACGACAAGCAACAGGCAGAGCGGGAGCTGCAAAATGCTCGCAGCAAACTCAATACCACGCGCAGCGACTTGCAGAACATGGCCATTTATACCCGTGAATATACCGCCATGCAGCAACACGGGATAATCGGCGAGGAGCGCCGCCTCAGCATGATCGAAGTGCTGAACCGCCTGAAAAGCCGCAACCTTGTGCTGGATTTCAAATACACCATTTCTCCCCAGCAACCTTACAAGGCACCAGTCGCGCTTACCCCAGGCAATTTCGATATATTGTTTAGCCCAATGATAATACAGCTGGAATTGCTGCATGAAGGTCAGCTTATGCATTTCCTGGACAGCATGAAGCAGGACATGCCCGGCTGGTTTATACTTGAATCCTGCAGCGTAAAACGGAATGACAATTCCACCCGCCTCGAAGCAGAATGCACAGGTGGCCTGCTGACCATCAAGAACAGGAATGCGTAATGAACTTCCTGAATAAATACAACACAATCACTCAACCAGCCGTCACATTGGCTGTGTTGTGTACACTCGCCTTGCCAGCTCATGCCGCAGACTCGCTGGGGCGGCTGTTTTATTCGCCGCAGCAGCGCGCGCAACTCGATTTCAGCTATGCCCGAAATGCGACTGAAACGGGTGGAACAGCCCCGATTCTGACGATCAATGGCATCGTGCAGAAAGATGGCGGTCCGCGCACTGTCTGGATCAATGGTGTCGCACAGAAATCACCCCACAGCGGCAACGCCAGTTTGACCAGCCAGACAGTCACCGTCCCCGGCAAGTCCGGCACCATCCGCCTCAAGGTGGGCGATAAAATCCTGCTGAATCCGCCCTCCACGGAAAATCAGGCAACAGACAGCAGCCAGCCATGATGAATCTGCATCATGAAAAAATACCATAATATAATCAATGAATTAAAAAAATCCTCGCGCAAACAGCAAGGTGCAGCGTTGATGATATTGATGGTAGTTCTTGTGGTTGCAGCAAGTGCAATTCTCGTTTCATCACTCTCCAGTGCAACCATACAGGCAGAACGGGACAAGACAACATCATTGGCACTGGTACAGGCAAAAGATGCCTTGATCGCCTATGCTGCAACCTATGCCGATACTCACTCCGGCTCGAATGTAAACGGTTTCCTGCCTTGCCCTGACCAGGGCCAGGCAATAACCGACGGCTCTGCAAATAGCATATGTGGCAGCAAAAACGCCAATGCCCTGGGGAAATTTCCCTGGAAAACATTAGGCTTGACGCCATTGAAGGATGCCAATGGGGATTGCCTGTTATATGCGGTTTCCGGCACTTTCAAAATCAGCCCGGATACAGACTTCATGAACTGGGATAACAATGGACTATTTCAGCTGAAAGCGCAGGATGCAACAAACTACCTGGCCGGTGGCTCTCCTGCCGACCAACCTGCAGCAATCATCTTTTCACCCGGCTCGCCATTCAACTCACAATCGAGGACAAACGACCCGGCAAAAGCCCCGGTCTGTGGCGGAAACTACACCTATGCGAATTACCTGGATAATGACACACTGCATTCGATAAACAATGCCAACACCAACTTCACTGCAAATACCGTGCATCAATACATCAGTGGCGCGGTCTATGACGCATCCGGCAATTTGCTCGTCAATGACCGCATGATAACCATCTCCCGCAAGGAAATTTTTGACGTCATCAAAAAACGTTCCGACTTCAAAAGCACCGTCGACAATGTGATCCTTGCGAATGCGTTTCAATGCATTTACAAGAAGCTCACCAATCTTGCCTATGCTCCCAATACACTCTACCTCCCGGTCACCATCAATTTCGACAGCATGGTGGAAACCGGCGGCACGACAGTCGGCACCGGGATGAACCAGTTAATAGTTGGCCGCATACCAAAAAATTCGGCGCTGAGCCTCCCTAAACCTGCCGAATGCAATGAAATCAACCTAGCAAAGTGGCGGGACAATATCGCCTATGCCGCTTGCGCATTGGGCACGCAGTGCCTTTCAGTCAACACTGTGAACTGCAGGGGACTCCTGATTTTCAGCGGAGAAAGTGGCGCCAGCCAGGTGCGCAATACAAATACTGACAGGAACAACTGGACAAACTATCTGGAAGGTTCCGCACTGAGTATTTTCTCAAGCGGAGCATCTTCAGTAACCGGCATGCCTACCGCATATACCGCGGCGGCGCCTTCAACAGATATCTGGACATGCATACCATGAACTCCCACTCACTTATGTCGAAACCTTCAGGCTTCACATTGATCGAACTTGCCGTTGTATTGTTCATCGTCATGCTGTTGCTGGGAGGACTGTTACCCACCGTCAGCAGCCAGATCGAACAGCAGCGCAGGAATGAAACCCGTAAGCAGCTTGATGACATACAACAGGCACTTTACGGCTATGCCAGCATCTATGGCTATTTGCCCTGTCCTGTAGACCCGGCGATAACCAACCCGAACCAGGCTAATTACGGGGAAGCACAGAACAACTGCAACTCGGATGCCGCTGCTGAAGGAATCCTTCCCTGGAAAACACTCGGTGTCAGCGAAACGGACGCATGGGGAAGCCACCGCACTTCGTCTTCCGATCCTTGGACGGGTTACTGGAAATACAGGGTAGACAGGAATTTCACGCTTTCTGGCACATTTTTAACAACCAAACTTGCAACAGGATTTGTAGACAAGCTTAAAATTGCCGATAGTAACAATAACGCATTGACCCCCAGCACGACTGGATGCATCACACCCAACCCCACATCTGAATGCCCAGTTCTTATTGTTTATTCAACCGGCCCTAACCGGACTGCAGATGGTAATAATGCAACTTATGAAGCCAATGCCGCAGCCAACCCCTTGTATCAAAGCGATACTCCCTCCCCCGCATACGACGACATACTTATCTGGCTATCCCGTCCGCAAATATTTAACCGCATGATGTCTGCAGGAAAATTGCCTTAAAATCATCTCCATGATTTCCTGCCACCCCACTGATAACTCACACCCATCCTGGCGCATCATTCTCTGGACAATTGCCGGGCTAGGGATGTTCTTCCTCGCCAGCTGGCTGCTGCCGTTGCCTCTCCCATTTGAAAAGCTGGCGCAATACCTGCCATTCCACATCCTGCTGGAAATCCTGAGCGTCATTGCCAGTGCACTGATCTTTACCATCGGCTGGCAAACCTGCCGCGCAAACAACACCCTGCACATCGCACTGCTGTCATGCGCGTTCCTGGGCATCGGCATACTCGATACAGGACATCTGATGACGCATACCGGGATGCCCCTGTACGCCTTTATCCAGAACCCTGCGGTTTCTCCCGCCTTCTGGCTGGCTGCCCGTTTGCTTGCTGCCATAGCTTTGCTGGCAGCATTCTATTTCCAGCTGCTGCCGCAATCGGCACACCACATGCCGCAAAAGTTCATGGCTGCAAGCCTCGGCTATACAGCAATTATTGGCAGCTTCATCCTGTTCCTGCCCCACTGGCTCCCCGATATTTATGTGGCAGGGGCAAAACTGACCACTTTCAGGCTGATCGCGGAATACTCGTTCATTTTGCTGCATGTCGCTGCCGCCATGTTGCTTTTGCTGACGCTGGGCAACCGTCTGGAAGACAATGAATACAGCCGCTATATGCTGCTCGGCATCATCTCCCTCGTTCTGAGCGAAACAAGCATCGCAATGCACGGAACTACAACAGGCGCCCTCAATCTGGGCGGGCACATCTTCAAAGTCGCTGCCTATTACTTCATCTATCGCGGCGTATTTGCCTGCAGCGTCAAGTCGCCATTCGACATGCTTCAACATGCGCAAAATCGTGTCATCATCCAGCGCGAACTGGCAGAAATCACCCTGAAATCTATCGGCGACGCCGTTATCACCACAGACTTCGACGGCACCATCATCTTCATGAATCCGGTCGCAGAAAACCTCACAGCCTGGAAACAGCAGGAGGCCACAGGCAAGCCGCTGGACAAGGTATTTCACATCATCAACCAGCTGTCCCGCAGCCCCGTACCCAATCCTGCCTACCATGCCGTGCGCAACAGTTGCATTGTTACAGACGACCCCAACAACCATGCCACGCTGATTTCGCATGACAACAAGGAATATTCGATCGAATATACCGCTTCTCCGATACGCAACGCTGAAGGCTTTGTGCTCGGATGTGTGCTGGTTTTCCATGACATTACGGAGAAATTCCAGCTGCTGGAGCAGATGTCATGGCAGGCAGGGCATGACACCCTGACGCACTTGCCAAACCGCACCCTGCTGTCCGACCGTATCGGCCAGGCCATTGCCCAGGCGAACCGCCAGGAACACCTGCTGCTGATCTGCTTCATGGACCTGGACGGCTTCAAGGCGGTAAATGACCAGCATGGTCACGAAACAGGCGACAAGCTGCTGATCGAGGTAGCCCGGAGGCTGATCAATGCCGTCCGCAGTGAAGATACGGTTTCCCGCCTGGGCGGCGATGAATTCGTGTTGCTGCTGAACCAGATCCATACCATGGATGAGGTGGATGCACTGCTGTCCCGCATCCTGGATGAAATGGCACGTCCCTACACGGTTGGAAATGCAACCCTCAAAGTTTCGGCAAGCATAGGTGCCACGATCTTCCCATTTGATTCCAGCGACACCGATACTTTACTGCGCCATGCGGACCAGGCCATGTACCAGGCCAAACAGGGTGGTCGCAACCGCTTCCACCTGTTCGATGCCTCGATGGACCTGCAGTTGCAGGAACACCACCTGCAATTGACCCGGCTCGAAAAGGCGATCGCCAACCAAGAACTGGTACTCTATTACCAGCCCAAGGTCAACCTGAAGAAAAATGAAGTGTTCGGCATGGAAGCCCTGCTGCGCTGGCAGCATCCCGAGCAAGGTTTGTTACCTCCCATGGAATTCCTGCACCTGGCAGAAGAGTCCAGCCTGATTGTCGAGATTGGCGACTGGGTGTTACAGGAAGCATTGCGCCAGCTTTCCCACTGGCATCAGGCTGGGCATGACTGGAGCATCAGCGTGAATATCGCCCCCAAGCAACTCCAGCGCCTCGATTTCATCGAAAACATCAGGGGAATCCTCGCGCAATTCCCTGACGCGCCGACCTGCAAGCTGGAACTGGAAATACTCGAATCTTCAGCACTGGCCGACATGAATCATGTCCGGAACATCATCCTTGCCTGCCAGGAAATGGGCATCAGGATTTCCCTGGATGATTTCGGCAGCGGCTACTCGTCACTTGCCTATCTGCGCCATTTACCTGTTAACACCCTTAAGATCGACCAGTCCTTTGTGCGCGACATGCTGGACGATGAAGAAGACAAAGCACTGGTGGATGGCATCCTGCAGATGGCCCGTGTATTCAAGCGTGAAGTGATCGCCGAAGGCATGGAGACCGCCGCGCATGGCGCACTCCTGCTGAATCTTGGTTGCAACCTTGCACAAGGCAACGGCATCGGCCGGGCCATGCCAGCACAAGAAGTTCCGGACTGGGCTGCGCAATTCAAGCCCGACCCCCGCTGGCAGAACTATCCCGCAGCACTGATCGGCTGGGGACGCATTTCATCCGAAACTACCAAATCCCAGACTGAGCTTTCACTCTGAGTGATGTTATGCGCGGCGCCAGCTGGTGCCTTGCGGCGTATCCTCCAGCACGATTCCCGAGGACAGCAAATCCTTGCGGATACGGTCTGCCTCGGCCCAGTTTTTAGCCTGCTTTGCTGCAGCACGTGCAGCGATCTGTGCATGGATGGAAGCCTCATCCAGACCATCGCTGGCAGCCCCTCCCTGCAAAAATTCCTGCGGATTACGCTGAAGGATGCCCAGCACGGCTCCCAAAGCCTTGAGTTGGCCTGCCATTTGCACTGATCCAGACCTGTTCACCTCATTTGCCAGGTCAAACAGTACCGCCATCGCTTCCGGCGTGTTGAAATCGTCATCCATTGCCGATCTGAAACGCAGTGCATGGGTTTCATTCCAGTCCACTTTCACCTCACCGGCTGACGCAGGTTTGAGTGCGGTATAAAGCCGGGTCAGTGCACTTTTCGCATCGTCAATGTGCTGATCAGAATAATTCAGCGGGCTGCGATAGTGAGCGCGCAGGATGAAGAAGCGGAACACTTCTGCGTCAAATTTCTCCAACACCTCACGTATCGTGAAAAAATTGCCCAGGGACTTGGACATTTTTTCATTGTCGACACGCACGAAGCCGTTGTGCATCCAGTAATTCACGAAGGTGCAGCCGTGCGCGCCTTCCGATTGCGCAATCTCATTCTCATGATGCGGAAACTGCAAATCGGCGCCACCGCCATGAATGTCGAAATGCTTGCCCAGCAGTTCCGAACTCATTGCCGAACATTCGATATGCCAGCCGGGGCGCCCTCTGCCCCAGGGTGAGTCCCATTTTACTTCTTCCGGCTCATTTTCCTTGGCGTGCTTCCACAATACGAAATCCAGTGGATCATGTTTGCCATCCGCCACATCGACACGCTCGCCCGCACGCAGGTCTTCCAGTGACTTGCCGGACAGCTTGCCGTAACCTTCAAATTTCCGTACTGCATAGTTCACATCGCCATCTTCAGCCTTGTAGGCAATGCCGTTCTGCTCCAGCTGCCTGATGATCTCCAGCATCTGCGGCACATACTGCGTGGCTCGTGGCTCGTGGTCAGGAGACAAAATACCCAGGGCGCGCTCATCTTCGTGCATGAAATCAATGAAGCGCTGCGTCAAAGCATGAATGGATTCGCCATTCTCCGCAGCCCGCCTGATGATCTTGTCGTCGATATCGGTCACATTGCGCACATAGGTTACGGCAAAACCGGAAGCCCTGAGCCAGCGGTAAACCATGTCAAACACTGTCATCACCCGGGCATGTCCGGCATGGCAATAGTCATACACCGTCATGCCGCATACATACATGCGCACCTTGTTCGGTTCGATCGGAACGAACACCTGTTTTTCACGAGAGAGTGTGTTATAGATTTTCAGCATGATGATATTTGATAGTTTGATCAGGCAGGCATCGACTTGTTATCGTTCAAGTACAGCCAACCCTTGATGACCCGATACAGTATCCAGATACAATTTGCAAACAGAATGACATAGCCGATCAGGAAAAGCGCCATCACCACCCCGATGACCGCCCACAACAGGCCGAACCAGAAAGTGCGCACCTGCCAGCGGAAATGGCTTTCCAGCCAGGTACCGGCGACCTCTTCGCGCTTGATGTAGTTGATCATGATGCCGATGATGGCGGTAATCCCGGCAAAATAGGCAAACGCATACAAGGCGTAAACTATCATCGTAATGCGTTTCAGCGAGTCCATTTTCTCGTCAGTTACCATCTGTCACTCCACCAACTATTATTCTTTGGACCAGGAATCTTTCAGCGTCACGGCGCGATTGAACACCAGCTTGCCACCGGGCTGGTGGTCATAGCGGTCACTGCAGAAATAGCCCAGCCGCTCAAACTGGTAGCGCGTTTCCGGCAGTGCATCTTTCACCACTGGCTCAACCCAGCCTTGCACCACGGTCAATGATGCCGGATTGAGATAAGTACAGAAATCCACTTCCTTGTCTGCATCCGGTTCCGCCACGGTAAACAGGCGGTCGTACAGGCGTATCTCGGCCGGCAGCGCTTTTTCGCAGGACAGGAAATGGATGACCCCTTTTACCTTGCGCCCCTCCGGGTTCTTGCCCAGTGTGTTGTGGTCGATGCTGCATTTCAGCTCAATCACTTTACCAGTGGCATCCTTGACCACCTCTTCGCACTTCATCACATAGGAATAGCGCAGGCGCACTTCGCCGCCCGGTATCAGGCGCTGCCAGCCCGGCGGCGGCACTTCGGCAAAATCATCCGCTTCAATCCATATCTCGCGGCTGAAGTCGATCACGCGACTGCCAAACTCAGGATGATTGGGATGAAAACCCGCTTCGCGCGACTGCGCGCCGTCGAAATTGGTGATGGTCACTTTCAGCGGGTTGATCACCGCCAGCACGCGCGGCACGCGCGCTTCCATGTCCTCGCGGATCGCGCCTTCCAGCACCGCCATGTCCACGATATTCTCACTCTTGGAAATGCCTATCCGTTTTGCAAATTCCCGCAGCCCTTCCGGCGTATAACCACGGCGGCGCATGCCGGAAATGGTGGGCATGCGCGGATCATCCCAGCCGCTGACATGCTTTTCAGTCACCAGCTGCAGCAACTTGCGCTTGCTGGTGATGGTGTAATGCAGCTCCAGGCGGGAAAACTCGATCTGCTGCGGATGGCAGGGTATCGTGATGTTGTCCAGCACCCAGTCATACAGTGGACGGTGATCCTCGAATTCCAGCGTGCACAGCGAATGGGTGATACCTTCCAGCGCATCGGAGATGCAATGCGTATAGTCATACATCGGATAGATGCACCACTTGTCGCCGGTGCGGATGTGGTGCGCACGGCGGATGCGGTAGATCACCGGGTCACGCAGGTTGATGTTACTGGAAGCCATGTCTATCTTCGCGCGCAGCACCTTGGCACCATCGGCGAATTCCCCTGCGCGCATGCGCGCAAACTGGTCCAGGTTTTCCGCCACGCTACGGCCACGGAACGGGCTGTTTTTTCCCGGCTGGGTCAGCGTACCGCGATATTCGCGCATCTGCTCCGGCGTCAGCTCATCCACATATGCCAGTCCCTTGTTGATCAGCTCGACGGCGAACTGGTACAGTTGTTCAAAGTAATCCGACGCCCATCGCACCTCTCCGTTCCATTCGAAACCCAGCCAGCGTACGTCTGCCTGGATCGACTGCGCATATTCCTCGCTTTCCTTTTCCGGGTTGGTATCATCGAAACGAAGATTACATTTTCCTTTAAAATCAATTGCCAATCCAAAATTCAGGCAGATGGACTTGGCATGCCCGACATGCAGGTAACCATTCGGCTCCGGCGGGAAACGCGTCACGATGGCAGCGTGTTTGCCACTGGCAAGGTCGGCCTCAATGAAGCTGCGGATGAAATGAGAAGAGGCTGGCGCATTCGTATTGCTGCTCATAGCGGGGTCAATATCAGGGTTGGCAGTAAAGGGGCTGATTTTAACCGAAAACCGTATTCCCTTGCGCAAGCACCCTGAGAACATGCCGCTCGTCCCCGGAACGTGCCAATTGCAATGCCCACAAACAGCTTTTTTGGTAGAATTCATGGCCTTCAGTCGGCCCTTGCCTTCTATAAAATTTTGCAGATTCCAGATGACCCGATTCAACCGCTTCAAATCACTCTCGACACTGTGTGCAATCCTGTTGTGCTACACCCATTCCGCAGTTGCAGACGAGCTGCAGGAAGCAACAAGGCTGGCCAAACAGGGACAAAATTCCGCTGCTTTGACCAAAGTCGAATCCTTTCTTGGCCAGCATCCCAAAGATGCCGAGGCCCGTTTGCTGAAAGGCGTGCTGCTGAACGAGCAAGGCCGGGGAGAGGATGCCCTGCGCATCTTTACTGCCTTGACCGTAGACTATCCAAAATTGCCTGAAGCCTATAACAACCTCGCCGTTATCTACGCCGCGCAAGGGCAGTACGATAAAGCCAAAAATGCGCTGGAATCAGCATTACGCACCAATGCCAGCTACGCCACTGCCTATGAAAACCTGAGCGAGATATATGCAAAGATGGCCAGCCTTGCATACGACAAGGCTTTGCAGCTTGACCGTGGCAGCAACAACACCAGCCCTGCCCGCCTGACAGCCCTGACGGCTATCACTTCGGTCGCCGGCAAACCGGACACTACACCCATGCAGGTTGCCCGTCTCGACAAAGCAGCGGCAACCACAGCAAAAACTGAACGCGCCGCGACTCCGTCCAAAGCCGAAGTTGCACCGCCAGCCCAGACTGCCGCAACCGAGCCAACCAAAGCAGTTGCAACCGGACCTGCTGCCGCAAGCAGCCCCAAGGCTTCGCCAGACAATCAAGCTGACATCCTCAAGGCAGTTCATGACTGGGCCAAAGCCTGGTCTGCACGCAATGCAGGCAAATACCTTTCCATGTATGCCAGGGATTTCAATACGCCAGGCAACATGAGTCGCAGCCAGTGGGAACAGCAACGACGCGAGCGCATCGCCAAGCCCCAGCCAATCAGCGTTACCATCATCAATCCCAAGGTCAGCATCAAGGATGAAAATAACGCTCGGGTAAGCTTTGTCCAGTCTTATCGCTCAGGCAGCCTGAAATCCACCACACGCAAGACACTCGTGATGACCCGCACAAACGACAGCTGGCTGATCCAGGCGGAACTTAGCGGGGTATAAGCATGAACTACTCATCCTTGCTCATATTAGGCCTGCTTTCCGGACCGGCACATGCCGGCGAGATGGACTCCAAGACACTGGAAACCATGCTGGTAAAAAGCCTGCATGCCGTCGGCAGCAACAAACTGGATACCGCTTTGAATGAGGTTGACGCCATCCTCCAGGCCCACCCCAACTACAAGCTTGCGCAAATGCTCAAGGGCGACCTGCTGATGGCCCGCGCAAAACCGCTCACCAGCTTTGGTGATGCGCCGGATGCCCCGGCAGACCGCATCAACGACCTGCGCGACGAGGCACGTGTGCGCCTGCAGCGCGTACAGAATCAGCCGCCCAGCGCACCGCCGCGCTTCATCTGGCAGCTGAATGAAAAGCAGCACTATGTCATCGTGGTGGATACCAGCAAATCAACGCTGTACCTTTACCAGAATGATCACGGCACGCCCAGGTATGTCGAAAATTTCTACATCAGCGTGGGCAAGAAGGGCGCGGACAAGGTTACAGAAGGTGACCAGAAGACCCCGCTGGGCGTGTATTTCGTCAATGCCCACCTTGAAAAAAAGCAGCTCACGGATCTCTATGGCGACGACGCCTATCCGATCAACTACCCCAATGAATGGGATGTGCGCGAAGGTCGCAATGGCCACGGTATCTGGCTCCACGGCACCCCCAGCGACACCTTCAGCCGCCCCCCCCTAGCCAGCAACGGTTGCGTAGTGCTTACCAACAACGACCTCTCGCATGTAGGCAAATTGCTGCAGGTTGGCACCACACCCGTGATCATCACCAACCGCATGGAAGCACTGGATGACGAGACCCGCAGTGACCAGGAATCGCTAAGTAAAGCACTCGAACAATGGCGCAACGACTGGTCCAGCCTGAATACCGATGCCTACCTCAAACACTATGCCAGGGATTTTGCTGCCGGCAGTTTCAAATTCGACAGCTGGGCGGCACAAAAACGCCTGGTCAACTCCGGCAAAACCTGGATCAAGGTCAACCTGTCGGATGTCAGCATGTTTTCGTATCCCACCCAGCCCGGTCTGGTCGTGGTCAACTTTGAGCAGGATTACAGCAGCAACAACCTCAACAACCGCATGAAAAAGCGCCAGTACTGGATGAAACGCGACAACCAGTGGCAGATTGTTTACGAAGGAGCCGCATCTTGAAACTGTATACACGCATCACCGCATTTCTACTCGCAGGCCTGCTCATTGTCCCGGCAATGGCAGCCACTACAACCACCCCTAAAAAAGGACCCTCGCACATGATCAAACTGCATACCAACCTTGGCGTCATCACCCTGCAACTGGACGCCGAGAAAGCGCCAGTCACCGTGAAAAATTTTGAAGACTACGTCACCAGCGGCCATTACAACAACACCATCTTCCACCGCGTGATCGACGGCTTCATGATCCAGGGCGGCGGCTTCGAACCCGGCATGCGCCAGAAGTCCACCAATGCCCCGATCAAGAACGAGGCAGCCAACGGCCTGTCCAATGACAAATACACCATTGCCATGGCCCGCACCAATGATCCTCAATCCGCCACAGCACAGTTCTTCATCAATACCAAGGACAACAGCTTCCTCAACTTCACTGCGCCCAATCCTCAAGGCTACGGCTACTGCGTATTCGGCAAGGTTGTAGAAGGCATGGATGTGGTAGACAAGATCGGCAAAGTCGCCACCGGCAACCTGGGGTATCATAACGATGTACCGAAAGAAGACGTCGTCATCACCAGCGCTGAAATCGTGAAGTAATGCAAACGGCGCCTGGTGCGCCGTTTTCGTTTGAACCACCCAATTGCAATTTACAGGAAGAAGATCATGAACAGAAAAATCATCTTCACCATTGCCGCACTGCTCACTTCATTCAGCCTGCAGGCTATAGCTGCCGATGCATCCGGCCCGGCCACAGAACAGTTTGTGCCAGCCCAGGCCGCAGACGCTACCGCCGATACCCCTGCAGATGGAAAGGAAACAGGGCTGTCTGCCAAACCTGCAGCACAGGATACTGCACCTGCCCCGACGCCAGCCGTTGCCAATCCATCGGAAACCGCACCACTGCAGCACCGCACCGCGCGCGACAACCAGACCGACTACCGCTACTGCCTGGACCTGAAAACCGATGCTGAAATTGCTGCCTGCCGCTACAAGAAATAATCATAGCCTTGCCTGATGCCGCATACCCTGTTTATTTCCGATCTCCATCTTAGCGAGGGCGAGCCTCACATCACGCAACTGTTCCTCAAATTCCTCAGGGAAACCGCACCACAAGCGGAAGCACTCTATATCCTCGGTGACCTGTTCGAATACTGGGCTGGCGATGACGACTGCGACACGCCTTATCACCGCGAAATCCTCGACGCCATGCGCACAGCCGCCTCAAATGGCACCCGGCTCTTCATCATGCACGGCAATCGCGACTTCCTGATGGACCAGGACATGGCCAAAGCCTGCAATGCCACGCTGCTGCCAGACCCATATTTACTCAACCTGTACGGCACACCCACCGTACTCACCCATGGTGATATCCTCTGCACAGACGACGTGCAATACCAGGCCTTCCGCAAACAAGTGCGCGACGCTACCTGGCGCAGCAATTTCCTTGCCCAGCCGCTCGAACAACGCAAGGCCATCATCGAGCAACTGCGCAAACTGAGCGAAGAAAACAAACAGGGCAAGGCCATGGAAATAATGGATGTGAATGCCGAAGCTGTAGCAAACATGTTCCGCATGCATGACTGCCCGCGCATGATCCATGGCCACACGCACCGGCAGAAGCTGCATCACCTGACTGTAGACGGAAAAGAAAGTGAACGATGGGTACTGGGAGACTGGCATGCCACCGGCAATGCCATCAGATGCGATGCGACAGGATGCGGCTACCTGAGTCTTTCATAAAGACTGCAATAATATTTGAAAATCAGAAATTGCTGACAGCAATCAACCCAAGTAGACTGCGCCAAAGCGGACATACTCTTTGGGCGGAATAGTCCCAGTTGAAGTCGTTCGCAAATGGCTGCTTTGTGGCAGTGAATATCGAGGGGTGGACTGCGGCTTGCGGCCACTAATGGACATTCGTGATTATCCTTCAATTGGCTCAGAATATGGATCTTCGAGAATATACATACATTACCTATCGCCAAGATACGTTTCCTAGAAGCACACTAGAGTCAATTCGAGAGGTGTTATCGAACACACAATCTGACAGCGTGTGTCTCATAGACAAAATATTGAGCGAGGGCTATATCGAACCGCCCAGCGAATATAAATGGCATGGGTGTTATCAAGCTGTTCTTTCGGAAGAAGAAATCAAGGCGGTTTTGGATGGCTTGATCAGAGCCCAAAATATTTTTGGCAATAGCCCTTCATTTTCTGATGAAGAACGCGACTCGATAAAGCAGTACATTTCCTTCTGGTCAAGAAAAATGTCCGAGGTTCCAGAAAGTTATGATGACCTTCCCCTGATTTTTCGTCTTCCAACAGGCGGTTTTCATGCTACCTGCTTTTCCTGTGGCTGAGAATCCAGCCAGTTCTTCAAATACTGATTCGGTGAACGATAGCCCAGTGTCGAATGCAG
>JAJXUI010000024.1 GCA_021782995.1 Pseudomonadota bacterium
CCGATGTAAGGAATTCCTGCTGGTCAACCTGCTTTTTTCGGGGCTGGCATTCGGAATAGCCCTGGTGCTGGCCATCCGAACGGCCCGCCGCATTACCGATCCCATCATGCAGATGCACCAGGCAGTCAGGCAGATCGCTTCCGGCGACCTTGAGGCGAGGATCGCAACCCAAAGCAACATCCGTGAACTGGAAGACCTGAAAAGCGGCATCAATGAAATGGCGCAGCACCTGATGCTGGACCGGGACATGCTGGAAAACCGTATCGTTGAAACCACAGACGGCTTGCGCATGAAAAGTATGGAAGTCGAGCGGACGCAGCAGGAAAAGAGCCGCTTGAATGAAGATCTGTCGCTGGCGCTGCGCGAACTGCAGGCCGTGATGGAAGCCAACCCGGATTTGTTATATGTTTTCAATCGGGAAGGTGAGCTGATCCAATGGAATACCAGTTTTGCGAAGTTTTGCGAAGTTTTGCGGATTGCCGCCGGAACAGATGCGCAACAAGCATCTTGGCGACTTCGCCAGTCGCGATGACCGGGAGTGGGTCGGGAACCGGCTGGCGGACGTATTTGCGCAGGGGACTGTCACTTTTGAAGTGTACCTGCTGCAGCATGACGGATTGAAGGTGCCGTTTCTGTGCAATTTCGTGGCCCTCAGGAATGGCAAGGATGAGGTGATCGGATATACCGGTACCGGCAGGGATATTTCCGAACGCAAGGCGATGCATGAGCAGATGCAGCGCATGGCATCTTTTGACATGCTGACAGAGCTGCCCAACCGTACCATGCTGTCGGAGCTGCCCAACCGTACCATGCTGTCGGAGCGCCTGCAATTTGCACTGATGCAAGGCAGGCGTGAGCAATGCAGGTTTGCCATCCTGTTTCTTGACCTGGACATGTTCAAATACATCAACGACAAGTTTGGCCACGATATTGGCGACAAGCTGCTGAAACAGGCAGCAGGGCGCATAGCCAGCCACGTGCAGCCAGAGGATACACCGTCGAGGATAGGGGGAGATGAGTTTGCCGTGCTGCTGCATACGCAATCAGAAAAGGATGCGCTGCAGATTGCAGAAAATATCCGCCAGTCGATCCACCGGCCATTCGAAATAAATGGATTGCAGTTAAGCATTTCTGCCAGCATCGGCATCGCATTCTTCCCGGATCATGGTGCGGACGAGAAGGAGTTGCTGAAGAATGCAGATACGGCAATGTATCTGGCGAAGAAAAAGGGCAGGAACGCCATCGCCGTATTTTCCGAGGTCTGATTTCATCGGTATTGCTCAGGGATTGCCCCGGTTATCGGGTGACTTTCCTGTGCGGTGCATTCTGCGCAGATCCGCATTCCGGCTTGTCCAGCCTACCCGGATGCCTGAAATTCCCGATTTATCAGCAGTTCATCATATAACATCCAGTGCGGCTTTGCATTTACGAGGCGCAAGGCTTGCTGCTATCATGGAACATCGTGATTCTATGCAGGTTCAAGGTGCCGGATGGCGAAAAAGCAGATCGGTCGTTTTGAAATACTGGAGGAGCTGGGGCGGGGTGCACAGGGTATTGTATATCGTGCACATGATCCGCGGCTCGATCGCCAGGTCGCCATCAAGACACTGCGCGCCGGTACGGCAGCACAGAATGACAGTTTGTTGCGTGAAGCAAGGACGGTCAGCAACCTGCAGCATGCCAATATTGTTCCCCTTTACGACCTTGGCTCGGACGATGGCGTGCCTTACCTGGTTTATGCGTATATTGACGGGGAAACCGTATCACAGTTCCTGAAACGCAACGGGCCGTTCACCATGGCACAGGCCGCCCGCATTGTGGCAGATGTACTGGATGCACTGGCTGCCGCACATGCGCAAGGCATCATGCATCTCGACATCAAACCCGGCAATGTGATGATGTCCACGTCCGGACAGCATCTGGTGATGGACTTCGGCATTGCCCGGTCCATCACACAGACACCGGATGCCGCCGGCAAGATCACAGGAACGCCGCAGTACATGGCACCGGAAACGATTTCGGCGCAAGGCGCAGAATTCCGCTCCGATATTTTCTCGGTGGGCATGATGCTGTATGAGATGGTGACCGGTTCCCCTGCGGTGCAGGGTGAAAACGCCTTTCAGATCCTGAATCGCAATGCCCATGAACAGGCCGATGCGCCTTCTTCGAAGAACCTCAAGGTGGATGAGAAGCTGGAGTGGATCATCCTCAAGGCTATCGCCAAAAAGCCGGAAGAACGTTTTGCCAGTGCAACCGCCATGCGCCAGGCATTGATCAATTATCTGGATGCCTCAAAGGGTACCGATATCGATGCGCCAGATGCCGACTTTTCCAGCACGCTGCGCTTCCTGCTGCGGCGCATGCGGACCAAGAGTGATTTCCCTGCCCTGTCCGGCATCATCCACCAGATCAACCGCATTGTTGCTTCCGAATCGGAGGGCTCAAGCAAACTGGCGCAAGCCATCCTGCAGGATTTCTCGCTGACCAACAAATTGCTGAAGCTGGTCAACACGGTTTCCTATGCGCAATTTGGCGGGCAGATCAACACCATCTCCAAGGCGGTTTCAATCGTCGGCTTCGAGAGCGTGAGAAACATTGCTATGTCTTTGATTTTATTGGACTTTCTTCAGAACAAGTCGCAGGCGCAAGATCTCAAGGATGATGTGATTTCGGCCTTTTTTTCAGGTGTGGTTGCCGTTCAGTTGTCACAGGACAGCGCCCCGCAGGAAGCGGAGGAGGCGATGATCTGTGCGATGTTCCTCAATCTCGGGCGTCTGATCGCCAAGTTCTATTTCTTCGAAGAGAGTGAAGAAGTCACCCGCCTGATGGAAGACAAGAAAATTGATGAGGAGCAGGCTTCGCATAAAGTGCTCGGTGTTTCATATTCCGAACTGGGTATCGGCATCGCCAAGACCTGGAAATTCCCGCCCCGCCTGATTGCTGGCATGCAGAAGCTGAAGGGCGAAAAAATCACGCAGCCCCCGGGCGAAGTTGGCAAGCTGAGTGTCACGGTCAATCTGGCCCATGACCTCTGCGCAATTGCCACGGTCAGCGATCCTGCAGGCAAGAAGGAGGCGCTCAAGAAAATCCGCAGCCGCTATGTGTCAGTTGCAGATGCCAGTGACGAGCGGCTGTCGAGCTCGCTGGAAAAAGGCTTGAATGATCTCGCGGTGCGCTCCGAAGTGCTGGGGATCGACGCGTCGAAGAGCACGCCGCTGAAAAACCTGCGTGCCTGGCTGGCACATGCGGGAGATGGCAAGAAAGCGGCGCAGGCGGGTGATGCGCACGGAAATCATGCCAAAACACTGGTAGAGGCAGCGATCGATGCGCAAACGCTGGTCAATGTCGAGTCGCCATCGCAGAAAGCGGATCCGGAAGTGACCTTGACCGATGGCATTCAGGATGTGACCAATACCCTGGTTGGTGAGTACAAGCTGAATGATGTGTTGCAGATGGTGCTGGAAACCATCTACCGCAGCCTGGGATTCAAGCATGTCATCATCTTCAGCCGGGATGCAAAACAGGGGTTGATGATTGCCCGTTTCGGCTTCGGCGAGGGCGTGGGAGACATGCTGCCCAACCTGCGCTTTCCGCTGGCCTATGATGCGGATGTGTTTCACCTCGCACTGGAAAAGAACCTGGACATCATCATTGAGGATGTGGATGCGCCGAATATTGCCAGCAAGGTGCCGGCCTGGTTCAAGCGCAATGTCACATCACGCTATTTCCTGCTATTACCCGTCGTGGTGAACAAGATGGCCGTCGGCCTGATCTATGCGGACATGCAGGAAGCCAAGACATTGCAAATCACCCCCAAGCAGCTGGCGTTGCTGCGAACCCTGCGTAACCAGGCAGTCCTGGCGATCAGGCAGAAAACATAATTGAAACATGGAGATAAACATGAGACATCTGATCTTGTCGTGCATATTGATGAGTATGCTGATTGTGGCTGCTGGTGCGGCGGAAATCAGCCCGGACAGAAAAAGTGCAGAGCCATTGCCTGTTGCGCCTGAGCTGAGTGCGGGCACAAGCAAGTTGCTGGAGCAGGCTGGCAAAAGGGTCAGCAGCATCAACACCGCTGAGCTGCAGGCTTTGCTCAGGCCGCAATCGCCGACTGTCGTGATCGATGTTCGGAATGAAGACGAGATCAACCTGAATGGTGGCTACATACGTGCTGAAAATTTTTTCAACATACCTCGCGGCAACCTCGAATTTGAAATGGAGACGCAGGTCCCTGACAAGAGTACGCCTGTTGTCGTGTATGACGATTTTGGCCGGCGCAGTGTGCTGGCTGCAGACAGCCTGGTCAAGCTCGGTTATAAGAACGTGAAGAACTATGCCGATGGCTATTACAAATGGAAGCAGGCTGGGCTGCCTGTCAAATACAAGGACAAGGCGTTGAATTCCTTCCTGTACAGCGAACCGGTCGAGGTGATACCGGGGGTGTGGACATCCATCGGTGAAACCGCGCCAGGTTCATATGAAAATTCCGGGCACAACAACAATCTTTCTTTCGTCATCACCGACGATGGCGTAGTGGTGATGAATTCGGGTGACAACTACCTGCTGGCGCAGTCGCTGCATGAAGAAATAAAGAAGCGCACCAGGCAGCCGGTCAAGTATGTCGTGCTGGAAAACAGCCAGGGCCATGCGATGCTGGGTTCCAACTACTGGAAGGAACAGGGAGCAAAAATCATCGCGCATGCCGAGGCTGCCAAGATTATAGAAGAACATGGCGAGGGCATCCTGCAGTCGATGAAACGCCGCGCGCGCGACAAGGCCTTCAAGACCGAGCTGGTCATGCCGGATATCATCGTGTCAGGGGAATCCTATTCACTCAAAATGGGCTCCTGGAACATGCAAGTGATCTATCAGGGTAAATCACACAGCCCCGGTGACCTGTCCTTGTGGATACCCGAGAAGAAGCTGGTGATTTCCGGTGATGTGGCATTCCATGAGCGCATGCCGCCGCTGTTTGAAGACACGGATACTGCAGCCTGGCTGGAAACCTGGAAAAAATTCGAAGCTTTGGATGCTGTGTATGTGATTCCCGGTCATGGCGGGCCGACCAATATGCAAGAGGTAACCAGCGTCACCAAGGGCTACCTGACCTTCCTGCGCGAAAAAGTGGCTGAGGTCATCAAGCATGGCGGTTCCCTGGCGGATGCCTACAAGATAGACCAGCGGCCGTTTGCCTATCTGGATACTTATCATGAACTGCATACCAGAAATGCTGGCATGGTGTTCCGCGAAATGGAGTTCTAGCGAAATGTTGAATCACTTCTCCTTTCGAGATGAGCGTGTCTACTCATGAATTGAGGGATGATTCAGATCGGTAATTGGCACTGTTCCCCCTGCTAGGGCCCTGGGGTGGCGGATAAAGTTTAGCTGTCTTCCCGCTGCTGAATATCAGGCCAGCACAGAGACCGCAGCGCCCGCACGATGGCAAATCCGCTCTCTGTATTTGGCCTGGATGAAGAAACTGAAAATACCATGTACGAAGTCAAACCCGAGCAATCCGTCGAGCTGCTGAAAGCGCTGCATATCCTCACGCGTGACGGCAAGATGAACCAGGACAGCCGCCGTAAGCTGAAGCAGATTTATCACCTTTTCAACTTCATCGAGCCCCTGCTCAAAACCCTGCAGCAGGATGAGCGACCGATCAGCCTGGTGGACCATGGCGCGGGAAAGTCCTATCTGGGTTTCATCCTGTACGACCTGTTTTTCAAATTGCATGAGGATGCGTCTTTTCTTTACGGCATAGAAACGCGCGAGGAGCTTGTGGAAAAGTCAACGCAGCTGGCGGCGCAGCTGGGGTTTGGCCGCATGCGTTTCCTGAACCTGTCGGTGGCCGACTCGATCCGGTCAGCGCTGTTGCCGCCACAGGTGGATGTCGTCACGGCCTTGCATGCCTGCAATACGGCTACGGATGATGCAATTCATTTTGCTTTGCAGAAACAGGCAAGATTTGTCGTGCTGGTGCCGTGTTGCCAGGCCGAGGTGGCCGCCGAGCTGAAGAAAAACAAGAGCCGGATGCTGCATGAAAGCGTACTGGTCGAGCTGTGGCGTCACCCGATCCACTCCCGTGAGTTCGGCAGCCATGCCACCAATGTATTGCGCTGTCTGCAACTGGAGGCGCATGGTTATCAGGTCACTGTGACGGAGCTGGTAGGATGGGAACATTCGATGAAGAATGAATTGATCATCGCCGAAAAGAAGGGCCAGGCTAACCGGCGCGCGGCAGAAAGGCTGACCCAGCTTCTGCAAATGCTCGGACTGGAGGCATTGAGCCTAAGATTCTTCCTGCCCGATCAGTTGCAAACGTCAGTCAGCAAATAATTTTCAATATCGTTGCTATGGCAGCGCCAGACAATACCCTGGTCTTCCGTCTGTGACGGGGTGAACAGCAGGTGCCGGTCGCGCAGGTTCTTGCGCGCATCGCTGCTGAAGGTAAGGGTGATCTCGCCACTCTTTGGATTAATCGCGATAGCCGAGATCAGCGGGGACTTGACCGGGGTATGTGTTTCTTCGAGTGTGGCGGGAACCTGGCCATTTGCACGGTAATATCGCTCCACGCCTGCGCTGACCATGTGTCCGATCTTGATGCCCTTTTCGAGTTGAACTTGCTGGATGTACTGCAGGAAAAACGGAATGCCCGCTGTTGCCATGAGCGCAGTAACAGGCACCATCAGCGCGATGAACAGCACCAGCAGGGGTGCCATCACCGAAACTTTCTTGCTGGTTGTGGTACGGGTGACTACTGAGCCGGCAACCATGTCGTGCAGTGCCTGCTTGTGTGGCGTAAATGGCTGTATCAACAGCAGGGGAAGCAGGGGTAATGTCGCCAGCTTGAGCAGCAGGCGCAGCAGGCTGCGCAATATCCCGATGGGCTCATGCAGGGGATTGTGTACGGCAAGGTTCAGCCAGCGCTTGCCATAGGTCCCTTTGTTGCTGCCCCCGTCCAGTACGACGAAATAGCCGGCGGCAATCACGGCAATTGCCCGCATGAATGTCGTCAGCGTGAAATTGTCATATAGCAGGCTGTCTACTCCGGTAATGATCGTCACGCCCAGCAGCAGCGCCATCAGGATCAGGGCAAATGCAAGTATCAGCAGCAGATCAAGAAACGTGGCAAGCAATCTCGACACCAGTGAGGCATAAGGAAGTTCTTGCGCCGGGACTTCAATGGGTGTTTCTGCGGGCTCCGGCTGCAGGTCGATATCGCAATTCCTGCAATATCTGAGATTGTCCGGGTTGTTGTAGCTGCAATTGGGGCAAAGCATTATTCAGGTTTATTCCCGGCACTGGCATTGTGATCCGCTTTGCGTCCGAGAAAAAACGCATCGATTGCGGCAAGCAGCCAGCAGGCCAAAAGCATCCAGGAGGCATTGCCCATGGCCACAGTTTCACTGATCTGTGGTGTCCCTCCATTCAACATCTGTTCCGCCAGGATTTCCGCCTGCTCGATGGTTGCATTCACCAGATAAACCGCCCCCACCAGGGCGGGCAGAAAGAACAGCAGCCCCCGGCGGACCTTTCCCAGCACAAAATGGCCTGTGCCGGGAAACAGCAGCAGGGAAAACAGCAATGCCTTGATTGTGTTGCGCATGTCGGTTTCCTGAATCAATACGGTGCGTTGAAAATATCACAGAGTGGCGTTGACTGGCAAAGCCCTCTACTTGTCATGGATGTAGACCGCCCCGGAAATGATAAAATCCCGGCGTGCAACTCAAATTATGGAAATGAATCATGGAAACTTCTTTGCCTTCTGATCCCAAACTGCTGATGCGCAGCATCATCCAGCGTATCGCGACCGGTCCCGATTTGTCCAAGGACATCAGCCGGGAAGAAGCGCATCTGGGCTGCAAGGCTATTATTGAAGGCAGGATCGATCCGGTGCAGGCCGCGATTTTCTTCATTGCCCTGCGCATGAAGCGCGAGACGATGGATGAAAACCGCGGCGTGCTGGATGCCGTGCTGGAAACCACCCGCCGCGTCACCGCGGAAGTCGATGAGGTGGTGGATATTGGTGACCCCTATGACGGCTACAACCGCAGCCTGCCGACCACGGCTTTCCTTGGTCCATTGCTGGCCGAGTTTGGTGTGCATTGTGTCATTCACGGTCTCGACAAGGTCGGCCCGAAATATGGCGTTACCGCGCGCCATGTCTGCGCGGCGGCGGGTATTCCGGTTGACCTTGCCCCTGAGCAGGCAGCCTCCCGGCTGAAAGATCATGCCATAGGCTGGACCTATATCGACCAGGCGCAGGCCAACCCCGGGCTGCACAACCTGGTTCCCTTCCGTGCGCAGATGATCAAGCGCCAGGTTTTAACTACAGTTGAAGTGCTGGGCAAGCCCATACAGGGCAAACTCAAAACCCACTTCATTACCGGCTTCGTGCACAAACCCTATCCGCCGATCTATGCAGACCTTGCGCGCAATGCCGGTTTTGATACGGCGTGCATCGTGCGCGGGGTGGAAGGCGGCATCGTCCCATCATTGCGCCAGGTCGGCCGTTACTTCCAGTATCACGACATGGGAGCGGAGGTTGAAATTCCGGTAGATCCGACCACGCTCGGAATCCAGCAGGAAGTCCGCGCAGTTCCCTTGCCGGGAAGTGTGACCACTGCCGAAGGTGAGGATGAAATTGTCGCGGCGATCGATATCTCCGCCACCGCCAAGGCTGCTGCCGAAGCCGGCTTGCGGGCGCTGAAAGGCGAGAAGGGGGCGTATTACGATTCGCTGGTGCTGAGCGGTGCGATCATCCTGCACCATGTGGGTAAAACCGTAACCCTGGAAGATGCGGCCAACCGCATCCGTGCCGTGCTGGATTCCGGCCATGCAGCAAAGCGGGTGAAGTGATGGCGGATTTTGTTGCAGTTGCGCGTGAGGATGAGTTGAAGCCGGCGCAGATGAAACGCGTGGTGGTGGCTGGAAAGCGGCTGTTGCTGTGCAATTCGGCCGGCACTCATTACTGTGTGGATGAAATGTGCAGCCACGAGGACTACTCGCTGTACCTGGGCTGCATCAAGGATGGCAAGATCAAGTGTTCATTGCATGGCAGTTATTTCGACCTGACCACCGGCCAGCCCACCTGTGAGCCGGCGGATTCGCCGATACGCACTTATCCGGTGAAAGTTGAAGCCGGGCAAGTGTGGGTGCAAGCCTGACTCATTGCATATTGACTGGCCACTCGGCAGACACTACAAATCCGCGTGAAACTTCCTGCCAGTATCCTGCGGCATCCTGCTGCACTTCTGCCAGCAACAGTGCAATGTTCATCTTGCTGAAATGCAAATCCAGCATTGCTGTCACTTCTTCAGGTTTCATCACAGCTGCATCATGAGAAAGCAGGGCAGGCGAAAGCCAGCGCAGTCGCGATAGCACGATCCAGCGGCTTGCAGGGCTAAATTGCTTCAAGGCGTTATTGCAGTGGCGAAGCCACCAGCCACGGAGATGATCAATTGCGACACCTGCTGCATTCGTGAGCTGGCTATCGATAGGGTAAAACAGCATGCCCTTGACGAATGCCTGTGCCGCATCCACATGCTGATGGTTTGCCTCGGCATTTGACAGTTGCAATTGATGCTGGAATATCCTGTCCACCTTCAGGTCCAGCCGGTCATAACCGCCGGGCCCGACGAAAACATGCTGTTGCTCGCCGGGCGCTGCCTGCAAATAGAATTTGATGGCCGTTTCCCAATGGATGACGATTCCCTGTTGCCGGAACAGGAAATCAAATTCACCTATCGTGCGCTGCGCATCGCGCACCGGCAGGTTGTGCGCCAGCAGCTCGATGCCTGAAGCCTGGCGCAGCCAGTATTCGACCAGCGTTTCAAAGTAATAACCGAGGCGGCGAGTGGGTTGCTGAGTAATGAACTGAAGCAGTGGCGCTGGGTTGTGATCAAGCGCCAGCAGGTTTTCGCTGCAAGCGGCCAACGCCTGCTGGCAGAATACATTGCCTGCAACCTTGCCCTGATAGGCGCTGAAACGCGCATCCAGCAAAGGCGGTGAGCCAATCACCCACGCCAGGTCGCGTACCGCTGGTGTGCGGAGTTGCTTGAGTAACGATTCCAGTTCGCCGGACATCATGGGAGGCGCTACTCAATTCGCGGCATGCAAAAGCAAGTCGAATTACCAGTGCGGCAGGGGCAGCTGCCTGCTAGACGATGCTGCATGCTTCCTCAAACGGCAATCTTGGGCTGCGAGGGAAAAGTCTGGAACCATCGCCATGCCCAAGGTTGCACAGGAAGTTGGACTTGATTGCCGTGCCGGAGAAAAACAGCTCGTCCACCTTGGCATTGTTGAAGCCCGACATCGGGCCGCAGTCCAGGCCATAGGCGCGGGCAGCCATGATGAAATAGCCTGCCTGCAGCGTGCCATTGCGGAAACCATTGATGAAGGTGGTCTGTTCATCCTTGTCGAACCAGCTGCGTGCGGAAAGGTCATGCGGGAACAGGAAAGGCATCTTCTCATAGAAACGCATGTCATAGCCGATGATGGCGGTGACGGGAGCTGTCATCACTTTGGTGACGTTGAATTCATCCAGCGCCGGCCTGAGTTTCTCCTTGGCTTCCTTGCTCTTCACGAACACGATGCGCATCGGCGAGCAATTGCCGGAAGTCGGTCCATTGCGCACGGAGTTGTAGATCTTGTGCAGCAACTCATCGCCGACAGGTTTGTCCTGCCAGGCATAATAGGTGCGGGCATCTTCAAACAGCTGGTTGAGTGCGGACTGGTCGAGAATGGGGTGCATAGGATTCCCTGTAAAATGCAAAAGTGAACAAGCCTGAAGAGTAACATATCAAAAAGGAAAGTCGGGAATTCCCGATAGAAGAAAAGGGGCGAAATGCGCAACCGGTTAAAAACACCCAAACGTCGTGGACTGTTTAACAGGATGAGGGCACTGCTGTTCCTGAAGCTCAGCGGTATTGGCTATCGCCTTGCCCCCGGCGTGATTTCAGGCTGGTTCCGCCGCTGGTTTTTCTCAACCAAACCCTACCGGCTGCAGCACGCGCAGGAAGCATTGCGGGGGCAAGCCAGACATCTGTTCATTGAAAATAAAAATAATAAAATCAGCATATTGGAGTGGGGCTCTGGGCCGGTAATTTTGCTGGTGCATGGCTGGAATGGGCGTGCGCTGCAGATGAGCCATTTCATCGAACCCTTGCTAGGCTGCGGTTTCAAGGTAGTGGCGTTCGATCACAAAGGACACGGCGAAAGCTCTTCTCGCTACAGCAGTTTTCTGGAAATGACAGAAGGTACGCAACTTGTCATGGCCCACTATGCACAGGATCTGTCCGGCATCATCGCGCATTCCATCGGTTGCAATACGGTGCTGAAGGCGAGTGAAGATGCGCGGCAGGACTTGAAGATTACATTGATCGCGCCGGTGGACGATTTTCTTGCCTGGCTGGAAAAGGTACGCATGCGTATCGGCATCGATGCCAGGCTGTTTGATCATGTGATCGGCATGATCGAAGCAGATACCGGACTGAAGCTTGCGGAGCAATGCATGCTGGAGGAATCGAAAATTTCACGACATCGCTTACAGCTCGTACATGACAAATTTGACCGCATCAACCGTATCGAGGCGAGTTACAAGCTGCAGGAAAAATTTCCGGGTACGCCGTTGGTCGAAACCGAGGCGCTGGGCCATGCGCGAATTTTGGCAAACCCCGAGGTGGTAGCGCAGGTGGTGCGTCATGTTGCTGACAAGGGTGAATTGTTTAACTCCTGAAGGGTATCGGGAGGCCGCAAGCTTGCAATTGCGACAATTAGGCCTCTGAATTAGACTGCGCCAAAGCGGACATTGTGAAATGAGCAAAATGTCCCATTAACAGCCGATTTTTAATGTAATTTACATAGGCTGAAGTCTTCCAAGAGCAGCCATTAGACGATGACCAATATGACTGATTTCTGCGAGTCCGACAGTCTTTAATGGAATCCGAGCCACCGATAGCAGACCATCAATCTATTGCATTGAGAAGTCCGTTTGGGGCACGGAACGGTCAATGTAAGGTTGAGATATGTTTCCAGAAAGCAGTCTATATATCTCGAACGTACATGACCTGGTTTCTTTCGGAGCATTTGTAATGCTGTTACATTTTGTTGCGGATTGGATATCTCAAATGGCTTTGATGATGGGAGCATATAGCCTGATTGCTTCGGGCAGGATTTCGTAACGTACCGGGAGTTCGCCTATCGGCTCACCATCAAATTCCATGGGTATGGAGTTTCCCAGCGAGGTGACTTCCACAGTTCTTCCACGAAAATGGCGTACGTAATGTTGTGCGAGATGTTGTCCCTTGTAAACCAGCGCGGCATCTTTGAGAAAAGTGAACACGCCTACATTGCCTATCACCACGATGTCCAGCATGCCGTCATCCAGTGATGCATTGGGGGCAATCATCATGCCGCCGCCAAAATAACGGGCATTGGCAATGGCCACGGTGTTTACCACCATGTCTTCCGTCCGTCCGTCTATGTTGAGGCTTACCGGCTGATTGCGATATGCCATCAGGCCTCGCAATGAGCCGAGATAGAACGACAAGCGTCCGCCCAGCAGTTTGCTGGATGCATTCACCTTGCAGGCAACATGTGCTGATGAGCCCAGGCTGGCGATGTTCAGAAAATACCGCGAGGTCTGCTGGCCGGCAGTATTCGCAAAGCTGGCTTTGCCTACATCGATCATGCGTTCCGTTGCGTGGTCATAGCCATGGCTGATGTCGGTATCGGACAAGCCGATAGTGCGGGCAAAATCTCCGCCCGTGCCTGCCGGCCAGGGCGCGAGTGCAGCGTCGGGATTGATCAGCCGATTGTGTTCAAAAAATCCGTTGACTGCTTCATTCATTGTGCCGTCTCCGCCAACGACGATAATGCGTTGTGCGCCTTCATGAATGGCACGGCGAACCAGTGTGGTGATTTCTCCCGGCATGGCGGAGTGCATGAATGACACGGTGCCGAATCTTGCAAGAATGGTTTTGGCATACACCGGCCAGTTTTTTCCGACCCGGCCATTACAGGCCTTGGGGTTCACAACTGCGACGATTTTTGTCATGGTTGATAGACTGTCAGTGATGGCCAATTTGCGCGTTAAGCTCTGGATGTGCTTAGTCACATTTTAATGCGATCGGGGTGTATCAGTGTCCAGGCGCAATATATTGAATTAATTATTGAATTATATACTCTTGAAGTTGTTTTCCAGCATGTCTACATGCGCTCCATTGCCAGCCTGACTAGAGAATGTCGCGTGCCTTTTCTGCCGGCCTTGCCACTACGGCCTTGTTACCCCTGATGATGATGGGACGCTCGATCAGGATCGTATGTTTGACCAGCACGTTCAGCCATTCTTCATCACTCAAGTTCAGTCCGGAAAACTTTTCCTTGTAGAGGGCTTCCTTGGTGCGGATCAAGTCATGCGGTTTCATGCCCAGCTTTTGCAAAATGCCGCGCAGTTCTTCCTTGCCCGGATGGGTTTCCAGATAGCGGATCAGCTCCGGCTGGTAGCCCAGTGCTTCGGCAATGGCGGCGGCCTCGCGGCATTTTCCGCATCGGGGGTTGTAATAAATGGTGATCGGCTCAGTTTTTTTCATCGCTGTCTTGTTGCTCCTGTTCTGCCTGTTGCAGTTTGAGTTCCGCATCGCGCGCCAGCATTTCATTCCGTGTGTCTGGCGTTTCCAGGCTGATGCGGCCGAGCGCGCCGTCGCGGTAATCCTGCAATAGTGTCAATGCGGCTTTTTCCAGGTCGCATGCGCCACCCTTGAGTTTGAAGCCGCGCTTGTTGCAGATGGCCTCGATCAGGCCGTGGCCATCCAGGTCGTGCACTGCAAATTTATAGCGAGCGGTGAGCAGGGCGGGATAGCGCGCAAGCAGAATGTCGCCGAGGAAGGCGGCGACTTCTTCATCGATTACCGCATTGCGGCCGATGGCATGACTGGCTGCCAGCATGTAGCCATCTGAGTCGTGCTCGATCTTCGGCCACATCATGCCCGGGGTATCGACCAGCGTCATGCGCTCGTTGAGATCGAGGCGCTGCTGGCTTTTGGTGACGGCTGGTTCGTCGCCCACCTTGGCCACGCGCTTGTTGAGTAAGGCATTCATCATCGTGGATTTGCCAACATTGGGAATGCCCATGATCATCATGCGCAATGGTTTCAATGTGGTGCCGCGATGCGGTGCGAGCTTTTCGCACAGCCCGGGAATCTTCGCGACATCACCGGGCTTCTTGCAGGAGAGTGCCACAGCGCTGACATCTTTCTGTTTGCTGTAATACTGCAGCCAGGCCTTGGTAGCCATGGGGTCGGCCAGATCGGCTTTATTGAGTATCTTCAGGCAGGGGCGCTGGCGGTACTTGCGCAGGCTGTCGATCATTGGATTGCAGCTGGCTTCGGGAAGGCGAGCATCCAGCACTTCGATCACCACATCGGTGCGCTCCAGGGTCTCTTCCGCCTTCTTGCGGGCGGCGACCATGTGGCCGGGAAACCATTGAATAGTCATGCGATTTACCTTAATAAAAACAGTATTTTACACGAATGGCTTTTCCCTGTCAGATTGGGTATAGTGCGCGCCGTGTTCGTTCTCGCTTAGTGCCTATGAGTATTCAGGAAAATCTGCATGAGTGCATGACTTGCGGCGTTTGCTGCAGTCATTTTCGGGTGTCGTTTTATCACGGGGAGGTGGATGCGATGCCCTTCGGGATGGTACCGGCAGATTTGACTGAAAAGCTGAATGAAACACGTGCCTGCATGAAGGGGACCAACCAGAAAAATCCCCGTTGTATCGCGCTTACCGGTGAAATCGGCAAGCGGGTTGCCTGCTCAATTTACGAGAATCGCCCCAGCCCGTGCAGGGAATTCAATATCTATTCGGCTGATGGGGAGCCTAGTCCGGATTGCCAGAAGTTGCGTGAGCTAAACAATTTGCCCCCGTTGAAGCCGAAACTGATATAAGCGGCTGATCCTGCCTGATACTTCGACGTGCCTTGTGATTGACGTGCCTTGTGATTGACATGCCTGGGGATATTACCTGCAGGCTTTCATTGCCCCATTGCCAGTGTGTGGTACGGATAGATTGATCGGATTTCATTTGTCACGATGGTCAACCGGTCAGTTATGTATTTTTCAAAGGCTCAATCATGTTAGGGATGCCAAGGTCTGGAGCAGGATCGATATATCCCGCACCGCATTGAAGTTCAATGAAGCCTCACAATTTTCACTGGAAATATGCTGGCAAGATTTATCTGCAACCGTTTACTGGATATCGGTAATGCCACAGGGCATTGGATGTGGCTACAAATTTCTGAAATCTCGTCAACGCAAGGATTTGCAAGCAGTTTCAATTCATTCTGGAAAGTTTTGAGAGTGCAGAATCACTCGTTTTGGAAATTTGCCGTCAGGATTTAAATACCAGGCTTGATTTTATATTGACACAAAATATATTCATGTAAATCTATTAATTATGTTAATATAATCATCAGGATTCGATAGGGAATAGTTGCCTGGCTGCTCAGTATCGCAGTTGATCAACTTTGAATCTTGCATTTATCATCGTTTTTTCATCGCAGTATTTAGCTCTGGTAGTACCAACTTAGTGTGATTCGATATGCATCTACTCTTCAGGGTGCAATCCAAGCAGTTACGCTGGTCGGTATACCCTGTGCAGAGATTGTTGCTTCTGCCGGGTTTGCTGGATTTCATCATTCTTGCTCAATCAGAATCTGCGCTTGCTGTACTGAATTCAGCTTTCTCCTGGACTCACTTTTGTGCAGGGCTATCCCGATTTTGAATTGTGATTTTGCAGTTTCAGTCCTTGCAGATCGGAAATCGTGGCTGGCATGGCGCTGCGAATTTTCGGTTTACACCGCATATGGAGGTACTTGATGTTTGATAACGTAAAAGTAAAGGAAATTCTGGCTTATCTCAAAGTCAAAGGTGAGCGGCATGACACCGAGATAGCGCAGGAAGTCGGTATGACTTTGTCCAGGACGCGAGCCTACCTGGATGATCTGGCGGAAAACGGGGAACTGGTTTCCTGTCGTTCCATCAAATTCATCAAGAGCAAGAAGGTTGAAGGTTTTAGCTGGCGGCTTGCCGGGGTTTTGCCGTCATTTTCTCCGGGCAGGAAATCCAAATCTCATCTGAAAGCTGGATAAAGCCGGGGGCTTCATGGAAAGACATTGCAGTAACAGTCATGAAAAAAAGCCCGCATCATGCGGGCTTTTCTATTTGATTAGCCTGGTGTGCTACCGGGCCATTTCCATGAGTGCGGCTTCAACTGCAACACCACGATTTACGGGGGCTTTGACGCGACCCAGTGCATCGTCCAGCGCATTCAGGCACAGCAGGATATTGCGCTTGTTCGAGGCATGTCCCATCAAGCCGATACGCCAGACTTTACCTGCCATTGCACCAAGCCCTGCTCCGATTTCCAGGCTGTAGTCGTTCAGCAGTATGCTGCGTACTGCAGCTTCATCTACACCATCAGGCACGCTGATGGCATTGAGCTGCGGCAGGCGCTCGTTTTCCGGAACGATGAAATTCAGTCCCATCGCCTCTATACCGGCGCGCAGTGCAAGATGGTTTTTGTGGTGACGTGCCCAGGAATTTTCAATGCCTTCTTCCTGCAGGATCACCAGTGATTCATGTAATCCGTAAAGCGCATTGATCGGTGCGGTGTGATGGTAAGCGCGCTTGGTGGCACCGCCCCAATAGCCCATCACCAGATTCAGGTCGAGGAACCAGCTCTGCACTTTGCTCTTGCGGTTCTTGATTTTCTGGATGGCCTGCTCGCCAAAGCTGACCGGCGACAGGCCGGGCGTGCAGGACAGGCATTTCTGTGAGCCTGAATAGATTGCGTCGATTTTCCATTCATCCATCTTGATCGGTGAACCGGCCAGCGAAGTGACGGCGTCGACGATGGTCAGGCAGTTGTATTTGTGCGCGATCTCAACCAGTGTTTTTGCGTCAGACATGGCGCCGGTCGAGGTTTCGGCATGCACGAAAGCGACGATCTTTGCATCCTTGTTGGCTTTCAGTGCATCTTCCAGTTGCTGCGGATCCACCGCGCGACCCCAGGTGCCTTCCACCATGACGGGTGTACCGCCGCAGCGCTCCACATTTTCCTTCATGCGGCCGCCAAACACGCCGTTCTGGCACACGATCACTTTATCACTTGGCTCAACCAGGTTGACGAAAGCGGTTTCCATGCCTGCTGAGCCGGGTGCGGAAACCGGCATGGTGAGGTCATTTTGGGTCTGGAAGGCGTACTTCAGCAGCGCTTTCATTTCATCCATCATGGAGACAAAAACCGGGTCCAGGTGGCCAAGAGTAGGTCTGGCCATAGCGGCTAGCACTCGGGGGCTGACATCGGAAGGGCCGGGGCCCATCAGGGTGCGCTGGGGCGGATGAAATGATTTGATTGCCATAGGGTTTCCTTAATATCCTGTTGTTTAAATTAAAGTATTTTTAATGATTGCAGCCGTTGCCGGTGTGTCTTGCGGGCGCAGATAAAACAAAAGCCCTGATCGGGCAGAAATTGAATAACCGGCCTTTACAACCATGATTCAGGACTTGCTCAAAGTCCGAGCATTTTTGTCGGGTATGAATTTCAACAGAGATTGCCTGAAAAGGCAATATTCTGATAAGCACGAATCCAATTTTGATTGAGACCTTAAAGGCCGTGCAAACTCAGCATTTTGTATCAGGGCTTATACAAAACCAATATTAATTAATGAGTTAATTAATCGGGTATTCAGTGCCAAAAGTATGAATGCCGATAATTAAGGTATACAGTGGCAAAAAATGCGGATACGCATTTCTAGCTGGCAAATTGGGTTCCGGATGACAGGGAGAAAAATAATGAAAGTGATCTTTAAATGTATTTGTGCAATTTCATGTCTTGCGGTGCTTGTGTTACCCGAGATATCTCAGGCAATGGATGCGGAGGCTGCGAAAATTCTGGCAAAACACAATAATTGCCTGTTGTGTCATGGCACGGACAGGGAGAAGGTCGGACCTGCCTTTCACCAGATTGCTGCCAAATACAAAGGTAATGCGCAAGCTGAAGCAAAGCTGATCAATCATCTGACCTCCGGTGAGCCGGCAAAGTTTCCGGATGGCCATACCCAGCCGCATATGATCATCAATACGACAGACAAGGCTGAGTTGAAAAATCTGGTGGACTGGATACTTTCCCTTTGATTGTGGGAGCGTGTGCAGCCTTGAGTCTTGGCAACTACATAAGATCAATCGGGTGAAAATATGAAATTCAGCTTAAGAACATTGCTGTTATCAGTATGCTTGACGGGCGCTTCGCTTTATTCGGCAGGTAGCATGGCTGAGGCGACTGCTGCTATGCAAGGTGAAGCGCTTGCAACGAGTAGCGTGCCAGCTGTGCAACCAGATGCGGGGGGAGCGTCGGTGACGTCGCCTGATTTGAAAATGCCGGCTGCAAGCAAGTTGCCGGATATGGGAGAGACACCGGCCTTGGGCTCGCCTGCGCAAATTCGTACGAAGCGCGACACCGTGTGCACGCGCTGTCATGATGAAAATTCTGCAACGCCTGTATTGTCTTTGTATCAGACTGCGCACGGCGTGAAAGCCGATCCGCGCACACCGGCCTGCCAGTCCTGTCATGGCGAAAGCCTGAAGCATCTGGCAGGCGATTCTGGTGCCAGCAAGCGGCCTGCGCCTGATGTGGTGTTCAAGAAAGGCGCTTATCCTGCATCTGATGCGCATTTGCGCAGCGAGCAATGCGAGACTTGTCACAAGGGAGGCAATCGCACGCACTGGTTGGGGAGCCAGCATGAAAGCAATCAGATTGCTTGCAATGATTGCCATACCAACCACAGCCCAGTCGACAAGGTGCGCGACAGGAAACTGCAGCCTGGTGTGTGCTTTACTTGCCACAAGGAACAGCAGGCAGATACCCACAAGATTTCTACGCATCCGATTGATGCCGGCAAGATGGCCTGTTCGGATTGCCACAACCCGCATGGGTCAGCAGGACCGAAATTGCTGAAGAAAAACACCGTGGTGGAAACCTGCTACACCTGCCATGCCGAGAAACGCGGTCCCTTCCTGTTCGAACATCAGCCGGTTACAGAGGATTGCACCAATTGTCATACGCCGCATGGTTCGAATATTTCGCCTTTGCTTAAAACTCGTCCGCCATTCATGTGCCAGGAGTGCCATGACGGTACGCATGCCAGTGGAACGCCGGTTGGCCCCAATGCCGGCGGCAACCAGGCGGGCCTGACCAGTAATCCAAGTGCCAACAATGTGGGCGCGGGATGCCTGAACTGTCACAGGCAGATACACGGCTCCAACAGCCCGGCGGGCGGATACCTCCAGCGTTAATCACGAATACGGGAGAAGAAGATGAGAATTTACAAACAAGGCGTCAAAACAAGTGTGCTGTTTCTGGCAATACAGAGCGCCCTGGCAGCCATGTTCGCATTGCCCGCATTGGCGGATGAAGAGGATATGGCTGCGCTGGTGTACCCGGCCAGCTATCTGGATCTGGGGATGGGCACGGTGTCGAGCAGCTCGGCAAAGTTCGGCGAATATAACGGCATGAACAAAAATGGCGGGTTTATGGTCGGCGGTTTCAGTGTGCAGGGAGGCAATTCCTATGGTGACAATGTGGGGACTGCGCGCTGGCTGATCAAGGGCGATGACCTGGGATTGACCACGCGATCTTTCACTTCCAGTTACAAGAATCAGGGTTCCTGGTCGATTGGTCTGGGCTATGACGAGCTGCAGCATAATTTTACCGATACCTATCAGTCACCGTATCTGGGAAATATGGGGGGCAATTACTTTGTGCTCGCGCCGGGATTTGGCACAGCAGCCAACACCCGGACTTTGAGCGCGGGTCAACAGGCCTTGTTGTTGCCGGTGGATGTCTATACCAGCAGGAAGAATTCAAAGTTTACAGTCGGCGCCAACTTGAGTGCACAGTGGAGCATCATGTTTGACATCAATCATCTGGAGCAGGCCGGCGCCAAACTGCGAGCTTTCGGCTCGATGGCAGGCGGGGGGGCAACTGGCGAGGCGATTTCAATTCTTCCTGACCCGACGAACTATACAACAGACAATCTCAATCTCGCTTTGAACTGGCTTGGTGAAAAGGGCAGCATGACTGCTGCCTATGCGGGCTCCTATTTCAAGGATGCATATAACGCTGTATCTTTCCAGACCTTTGCGGGTGCCAATAATATGCAAATCATGAGTACGGCACCCAGCAATGCTTTCCATCAGTTCAATCTGACGGGTGGATATGCTTTCTCCCAGGCAACACGGCTGACTGCAGGTTACTCGTATGGCCGCACGACACAGAATGACGATTACGCTGTAGACAGTATTTCCATGGTCAGTGCCGCACCACGGAGTTCGGCGGATGCTCTGGTTGTAACCACCCATGCCGATGTGAAGCTGACCAGCCAGGCTGCACGTAATCTGATGTTGTCTGCGATGGCCAGATATGATGAGCGGAATAACAAGACAGAGTCGAATTTCTATTACTTCAATGCACTGGATGGCGCCGTTAACCATCAGGCCTATTTCCCCAATACGCCCTACAGCAATAGCAAAGGCCTCCTTGAGCTTGCAGGGGAATACAGATTGTCGTCAGACCAGCACCTGAAAGTAGCCTATGACAGGGAGTGGGTGAAGCGCTGGTGTGAAAATTACGCAGTGGGTGGACTTGGTACAAGCGCCAACTGGAATGGTAACAATACATACCCGGCTGGAACCAATTGTGTGGTTGCCCCCAGCAGCATTGAAGACAAGGTGGGGGCGAGTTACCGCATGAGGGCCTCTGAGGTTGTCAATTTTCACCTCGGCTACTCATTGGCTAAGCGCATGACGGCATCCGATTCGAATGCAATTACGGCGCGTATCGGCTTGAATGGTAATGACCCGAGCCTGCCTGCATCGCAGCAGATCATGGGCCTGAATGCGGGTGATTTTCCGGGGTTCTATCCGGCCTTTGATGCCACCCGTACTGAACAAATAGCCAAGGCGGGATTGAACTGGCAAACCAGCGAAAAGCTGTCCATGGGGCTTCTGGGGCGCATTACTGAAGATAAATACGATAATTCCTACTATGGTGTGCAAAATGGCCACTCCTGGAGCCTGAGTCTTGACAGTTCCTATAGCTACAGTGAGAACGCCTCGGTATCTGTCTATGCGACACAGCAGCAACAACAGCATGTGATGACGGATTTCCGTTCATCAACGACTGGCAGCTGGACTGATACTTTGCAAAATGAAGATACAACATTCGGGGTGGGTGGCAGGCAGAATGGCCTGGCCAATTCCAGACTTGAGCTGACTGAGGATATGACCTATAGCATGGCAAATGCCCAATATGGAACAGTGTTGAATTACACCTCAACGCCTGCTTGTAGCAGCTCGACCCAGTTAACTTGCGGAGCGCTGCCACCGATCAAGAATAACGTGCTGCAGTTCAAGCTGACCGGAAAATACAAGTTGAGCAAGGCATCCAGGCTGTCGCTGGGATATATTTTCCAGCAAATGGAAAGCAGCGATTACTACTATAACGGTCTGCAATATGGCTTTACCCCCACCAGGCTGATGGCTACCAATCAGCAGGCACCCAATTACACGGTGAATGTACTGGCGGCGGCCTATTCGTTCAATTTCTGAGTCAAAATATATTCATATGTAATCAGGGCACTTCGGTGCCCTGATTTATTTGCGGTTATGATTGCCATGGCATTATCTGGCAAGGCATTTGACGCTATATGCAGCTGCTTTCATAATCGGTCAATTTCCAAATATCAAGGTGTGACATGAACACAATACGTCAACAGGACTTTATCGACAGCATTGCAGATGCCTTGCAGTTTATCTCCTATTATCATCCTGCCGATTTCATCAAGGCACTGGCGGACGCGTATCAGAAAGAGGAATCGCCCGCCGCCAAAGATGCAATGGCGCAAATTCTCAGCAATTCAAAGATGAGTGCGCAAGGGCGCCGTCCGGTGTGTCAGGATACCGGCATCGTGGTGGCATTTGTGCGTATCGGCATGGAGGTACGCTGGGAGGGGGCGACGATGACAGTATCGGAGATGGTCAATGCGGGCGTGAGCAAGGGCTATCTCAACCCTGATAATGTGCTGCGTGCATCGGTGGTGGCCGATCCGGCGGGCAAGCGCCAGAATACCGGCGATAATTCGCCTGCGGTAGTACATATCGAGCTGGTGCCGGGTAATAAGGTGGATGTGCGCATTGGTGCCAAGGGAGGGGGCTCGGAAAACAAGGCGCGCTTTGCGATGCTGAATCCGAGCGATGATGTGGTGGAATGGGTGGTTAACCAGCTGCCGGGCATGGGAGCGGGCTGGTGTCCGCCTGGCATGCTGGGCATAGGCATAGGCGGCACCGCGGAAAAGGCGATGGTGCTGGCGAAGGAATCGCTGATGGAGCACATCGACATGGCCGAACTGAAACAGCGCGGCCCTGCCAACAGATTGGAGGAATTGCGCATCGAAATCTTTGATCGCGTGAATGCTTTAGGTATAGGCGCGCAGGGATTGGGTGGGTTGACTACCGTGCTGGATGTGAAGATCCTCGACTATCCCACCCATGCCGCTTCCAAGCCGGTGGCGATGATTCCCAATTGCGCGGCCACACGTCATGTACATTTCGAGCTGGATGGTTCAGGGGTTGAGCAATTCACGCCGCCCAAGCTTGAGGACTACCCTGATATTCACTGGCAGCCGGCAAAGGATGCTCGCCGTGTGAATCTCGATACCGTCACCAAATCGGAGATCGCCAGCTGGCAGCCAGGTGAAACCATCTTGCTGTCCGGCAAGTTGCTCACCGGACGCGATGCTGCACACAAGCGCATTGTCGACATGCTGGCCAACGGCGAAAAACTGCCGGTGGATTTCACAGGACGGTTTATCTATTACGTGGGTCCGGTCGATCCGGTGCGCGATGAAGTGGTGGGTCCTGCAGGTCCCACGACTGCAACACGCATGGATAAATTCACCGAGACCATGCTGGCACAGACCGGACTGATCGGCATGGTGGGCAAGGCCGAACGTGGCAAGACAGGTATCGAGGCAATCAAGAAGCATCAGGCGGTGTATCTCATTGCCGTAGGTGGTGCGGCCTATCTGGTAGCCAAGGCCATCAAGAAGTCGCGTGTGGCTGCGTTTGCCGACCTTGGCATGGAGGCGATCTATGAGTTCGAAGTACAGGACATGCCGGTGACGGTGGCGGTGGATAGTCGGGGCTCATCAGTGCATGAAGCCGGCCCGGCGGAATGGAAGAGCCGGATTGCCGTGATACCGGTGAAAGTAGTGTGAGGAAGTTAACGTCTTCCAGAATGCATTGGAATTGAAAATTCTTTGAGAATGGATTTCTCCACGCAATTAGACTATGATTGCGGCCCTTTCCGGTTATTGCCGGAATGATGAAATTATCAGTTTTGGCGGGTCTCCCCGCATTGCACTTTGGTGAACCTGGTCAGGTCCGGAAGGAAGCAGCCACAGCCAAGCGGTGCAAGTGCCGGGGTTCAGGCTCGCCTCCTATACAAAAGGCGCCTGTGGGCGCCTTTTTCTTTTCTGATCCACTCTTATGCTGCGGGAAACCCCTGTATCGAATCGTGCTAGAATGCGCAAAGTTTATGCAGCCCCGCATGGCGATAGCCATTCATTCCTAACCACTTGATTAAATTAAATTTAATATCTTGTCAGCAACCTCGGTTTTAGCGCGCAAGTGGCGTCCACGTAATTTTGCCCAGTTGGCCGGGCAGGAGCATGTCGTCCAGGCATTGAGCAATGCCCTGGCGCAGAACCGTTTGCATCATGCCTATCTGTTTACCGGCACCCGCGGTGTGGGCAAGACAACCATTGCACGTATTTTTGCGAAATCTCTGAATTGTGAAACCGGTGTGACCGCGACACCGTGCGGGCAGTGTTCGGCCTGTACCGAAATCGACAGCGGCAGGTTTATAGACCTGATTGAACTGGACGCGGCTTCCAACACGCAGGTGGACAGCATGCGCGAGCTGCTGGAAAGTGCCTTGTATGCACCGACAAGTGGCCGCTACAAGGTCTATATCATCGACGAAGTACACATGCTGTCGAAATCGGCCTTCAATGCGATGCTGAAGACGCTGGAAGAACCACCCGCACATGTGAAATTCATCCTGGCGACAACTGATCCGCAGAAAATTCCGGTGACGGTGCTGTCGCGCTGCCTGCAATTCAACCTGAAGCAGTTGCCGCCGGCATTGATCCTGAAGCACCTGCAATATGTGCTGGAGCAGGAAAACATTCCTTTTGAGCCGGGAGCGCTGAATCTGGTGGCACGCGCTGCACAGGGCAGCATGCGGGATGCCCTGAGCCTGATGGACCAGGCGATAGCCTATTCCGATTCCCGGGTGCTGGAAGCCACCGTGCGCAATATGCTGGGCACGATAGATCAGGGCTACTTGTTCAATCTGTTGCAGACGCTGCATGCGCAGGATGGCGCGGGGCTATTGAAAATTGCCGATGACATGGCGCTGCGCAGCATGTCATTTGAATCGGCGTTGCAGGACCTGGCGTCACTGCTGCACAAATTGGCGTTATTGCAGACTATCCCTGCCGCTGTGGCGGAAGATGATCCAGACCGCACTCGCTTGCTGGAACTCGCACAACAGTTTTCTGCCGAAGAAATTCAGCTGTTTTACCAGATTGCAATCCACGGCCGCAATGAAATCAATTTTGCGCCGGATGAATATGCGGGATTCACGATGAGCTTGCTGCGCATGCTGGCCTTCAAGCCGATGGGGAGTGCAACGCCGGTTGGTGCTAGCCCTTCCTCGCAGGGCCAGTCAGTGCCAACGGTGAAACCGACAGCAGCAAAACCGGCTGCCTCGTCTAAAGTTTCTGCAAGCCAGCCAGTGGTGGATGCAAAGCCTTTTGGTGAGGAGGCAATCGAGCTGGCAATGCCGGCAAAAGTTGTCGAGCAGCCCATGCCGGCAAGCAGGCCTGTTGCGGGTGGCAAGCTGGACTGGAATGTATTGCTGAGCCAGCTGACAGTACAGGGCATGGCGCGTGAGCTGGCAAAGAATTGTGTGCTGGAGAGCTTTGAAGACGGCAAGATGGTATTGCATGTCGAGCCCCAGCATAAACAGTTCATGAACAACAGGATTGCACAGGAAAAGTTGCAGGCTGCGCTGAGTGATTATTTTGCTCAACCGGTAAGAATCCAGCTGGTGCTGGGTAATGAGGCGGGTCAAGTTGCCACGCCTGCTGTGGTGGAGCGGCAGATCAGGCAGGACAGGCATCAGGCTGCGGCTGATGCGATTGCGCAGGACCCCTTCGTGCGTGAGGCTCAAGCGCAGCTGGATGCGCAGATCGTGCAGGATTCAATCAAATACTTGCAGGAATGATCTGTCAGGTTTTTGGATGGCAGCTGTAATTTCAAGAATTCGTAATTTCGGAAATTTATAATCAAAGTTGTACGGAGGAAGTAGCATGATGAAAGGTGGACTGGGTGGCCTGATGAAACAGGCACAGCAGATGCAGGCCAATATGAAAAAGGCTCAGGACGAACTGGCCATGGTGGAAGTGGAAGGCCAGGCCGGTTCAGGCATGGTGAAGGTCACGATGACTTGCAATCACGATGTGAAGCGCGTTAAGCTGGATGATAGCGTGATGGATGATCGTGAGATGCTCGAGGATCTGATTACCGCAGCGCTGAACGATGCAGTGAAACAGGTGGCGGATACCACCAAGGCCAGGATGAGTGGCTTTACTGCCGGGCTCAACTTGCCGCCTGGAATGAATCTGCCATTCTGATCCTGACGCAACCATGAAAACCCCATCCAGCCTGGAGGCGCTGATTTCGGCATTGCGCGAATTGCCGGGCGTGGGGCCAAAATCTGCCCAGCGCATGGCTTACCATTTGCTGCAGCGAGATAAACCTGCGGCGATGCGACTTGCACATTCTTTGCAGCATGCGGTCGAGACGCTGCATCACTGTGCCAAGTGCAATAATTTTTCCGAAGATGAAGTGTGCGAGATGTGCAGCTCTCACCGGCGTGATGCCAATCTGCTGTGTGTGGTGGAAATGCCGGCCGATCTGTTGATGATGGAGCAGGCGCAGTGTTACCAGGGAATGTATTACGTGTTGATGGGCAGACTGTCGCCGCTCGATGGCATCGGTGCACGTGAGTTGCATCTGGAGCGATTGGTGCGACGTGTGCAGGAGCATCCCTGCGAGGTGATACTCGCCACCAATTTCACGACAGAAGGCGAGGCGACAGCACATTACATTTCCACGCTGTTGCGTGCGCATGGCGCGAAGGTGACGCGAATTGCGCGAGGGCTGCCGGTGGGCGGCGAGCTGGAGCATGTGGATAGCGGTACACTGGCACAGGCTGTGCTGGAAAGGCGGGAAATACCCTGATGAAAAAAGAAGAAGAGATCATTGAGGACAGTGGCGATAAGCTGCAGAAGGTGCTGGCTCAAGCTGGAGTAGGTTCGCGCCGCGAAATGGAGGCGTGGATCGCCGAAGGCCGCGTGACCGTAAATAACGAAGTTGCCACGCTGGGTATGCGTGTATTCGAGGGTGACGTGATTCGGGTCGGAAAGCGGACCGTATTTGTGAAATCCGCATCGGAGCAGGCATTGCCGCGTATTCTGCTTTATCACAAGCAGGAAGGGGAAATTGTCAGTCATGATGATCCTGAGAACCGTGTCAGCGTTTTCGACAAGCTGCCACAACTGCGCGGCATGAAATGGATTTCGATCGGAAGGCTGGATTTCAATACCTGTGGATTATTGATTTTTACAACCTCGGGCGAATTGGCGAATCAGTTGATGCATCCACGTTTTGCTGTCGAGCGCGAATACGCGGTCAGGATTCAGGGCGAAATGTCGCAGGAACAGATGAAGCAGATGGTGAACAAGGGCATCGAGCTTGAAGACGGTCTGGTGAGGTTTGATAAGCTGACCGATGAGGGCGGGGAGGGTTTCAACCACTGGTACCGTCTGGTCGTCAAGGAAGGACGCAACCGGGTTGTGCGCAGAACATTCGAAGCCTTGGGTTTGACGGTCAGCCGTTTGATGCGAGTCCGTTTTGGCATCATCAATTTGCCTCCCTCGATCAAGCGAGGGAAGATGGCTGAGTTGGGAAAGGGTGAGGTGAAACAGGTGGTGGATTGGGTGGCTCAGGTATCCCAAAATGCTGAAAATAAAACCAAATCCTTGCCTAAGTCGACCGAGGTACTGGCTCCGAAACCACTGAAAAACAAGCCGGCAGGATTTTCTGCGGGCAAGCCTGCCAGCAGAAAAAGTGCGGACGAAGGAAAGAAGCCGAGGGTAAAGCCTGCACTCAAAAAGCCGGGAAATCGGGCTTAAAGCTGGCATGAATACATTTAACTCATTAAAATCCACTAACTTGGGATAGTTTGTTAATTAAAGTTATAATCTCTTCGCGGGATATAACCCTTTAAGCCTGGAACGGAAAAGACCTGGAATAATGGAAGAGCGGGAAAATAAAACCATCATCTGCAGCGTGTTGTTCCTGGATATCGTTGAATATTCACAGAAAAACGTTGCCGGGCAAATTTCCCTGAAAGAGGGTTTCAATGTATTCCTGTCGACAGCCTTATCGGAAATACCGGCTGAAGACCGCATTATTCTGGATACTGGCGATGGCGCAGCCATCAGTTTCCTGGGCGATATTGAAGATGCCTTGAAAGTGGCGCTCAGCATGCGCCATAGCCTGATGACTGCTGGCGTATATATGGATACGCCATTGCTGGTTCGTATGGGTATCAATCTGGGACCTGTCAGGCTCGTCAAAGATATTAATAACCAACCGAACATTGTCGGTGATGGCATCAATGTTGCCCAGCGCATCATGGGGTTTGCCGATGCAGGTCAATTGCTAGTTTCCAGATCCTATTACGACGCCGTTTCCAGAATTTCCCAGGAGTATGCGGGGATGTTCCATTACCAGGGGTCGCGTACTGACAAGCATGTACGCGAGCACCAGATTTATGCCATTGGATATCCTGGTGAATTCACCATGTCCAGCCTGCGAGGAGGTTCTTTGGTCAGCAAGGTGAAGCGTGCGACCAAGAATGTGAAGCAGTCCGGTGCAAAATCGTTTATAACCCTGCAAAAATCTTTCGCTCTGGCGACGCCCTTGTATAAGGCGCTGTATGTAGGCATCCCCTTGCTGGCCGTATTGATTTCAGCAGTGGGTATTGCCTGGAAATCGGATCACAAGTCGGACAACAAGAAGCTGGTTGTTCGCTATTATCCTGAAGCGGAGCAAAGCTCGGGAATGACGATCGGCAGCGTCTCCCCGTCGGGTTCAGGTGAGACCGTCAAGCAGGCGGCACAGGTAAACGAAAAGGGAGTAAAGGATAGTGCGAGGCATGATGCCACAGGCAAGGGGGCCGAGAAGACCAGTATTGCAAGAGTCAGGACACTGGAGGAAACGACGGGCAAGGCCGCGGTGATGAAGCTTGCGATTCAGCCATGGGGCGAAGTGGTGCTTGATGGTAGAATGCAGGGCGTTTCACCCCCCTTGCTGGAGCTGCAGGTTGCGCCTGGTAAGCATGAAATAGAGATTCGAAATGGTAATTTTCCGGTTTACCGGATTACCATTCAGGCAAAATCAGGCGAGAAAATCAATATTTCTCACAGATTCACCAATTGACGGGCAATCCTTTGTTGTTGCGTATGTACAAGACTCTGACCTTGCTGTTTGTACTCATGGCACTTCAAGGATGCCAGACTTCCAGTTCCGACGTCTGCGTTGGCACCAGCCATACGGGGAGCTCTCCAGCAGATAAAAAGCTGAATTATGGCGTCCTGAGCTATGAAGAGGGCAATTACCAGGCCTCCATCACTGCGCTGCAGGGTGTTCTGGATACAGGATTGAGTGGAAAACCTGAGCGCGTAATGGCATACAAATACCTGGCATTCATCCAGTGTATTTCAGGGCGGGAGGCCCAATGCAGGGATTACTTCAGCAAAGCGTTGGAGATAGATCCGAACTTCAAACTGACTACAGCCGAGGCCGGACATCCTATATGGGGGCCGGTATTCAGAAGCGTAAAGAGTAAATTCCAAAAATAAGCTATCATATTCAAAGTGAATAGCCATACTTCTGTTCAAACCACATGATAAGTCAGCTGGGACGTTACAACATTATCGGAGAGCTTGGCCAAGGTGCCATGGGCACAGTCTATAAGGCTGTGGATCCTTTGATCGATCGTGTTGTTGCCATCAAGACCATCAATCTCAGCCTGGCTATGGATGAAAAGGATGAGTACGAGCAACGCTTCTATCAGGAAGCCAAGGCTGCCGGACGTCTGAGCCATCCCAATATTGTCACGATCTACGATGTGGGCAAGAGTGGGGAAATCGCCTATATCGCGATGGAATTCCTGCAGGGGCGTGAGCTGCGAGACATTCTGAACGATGGACAGCGCATGCCAGTTGAGAAGGTGATCAATGTGGTTGCCCAGGTTGCGCAGGGTCTGGCCTATGCACATGAAAACGGCATCATTCATCGTGATGTGAAGCCTTCCAACATCATGATCGTCAGGGATGGTCATGTAAAGATTACCGATTTTGGCATTGCCAGGATGGCATCTGCTGCCGTGAGAACACAGACGGGCATGGTTCTGGGTTCGCCGAAATATATGTCACCGGAGCAAGTGGTTGGCAAGCTGACTGATCAGCGCTCGGATATCTTTTCGCTGGGCGTGGTGCTCTATGAAATGTTGACGGGCCAGGCACCGTTCAGCGGTGAAAATGTCAATGCAATCATGTATCAGACCTTGAATAGTGTGCCACCGCCGCCCAGCACATTGAGTCCCAATGTGCCGGAAATGCTCAATTTCATTGTGGCTAAGGCGCTGGCGAAGAAACTGGAGCATCGGTACCAGGATATCAAGGAGCTGGCCGCCGATTTATATGCCTGCCGAGACCGGATGCCAAGACCATCAGTGCGCGATGCGGCCAGGCCGGATGCAGCTAAACCTGCAGCACCACGCCAGGAAATTGTGGCAGATGGCAAACTTGCCGTTGACGCCACTGAAGATGAGTCCAAACCTGTGGCAACATTCGGCTTGTCTACAGCATTTGATTCGGCGGCGGCCACCATGCGGCTGGCGGCCTTGACTGGCACCTCTGAGGATGTGGAAGAGTTCTCGCGCACTTTCAAGATGCCGATCCCTTCAGAGGAAGAATTGAATAAAGCCAAGCCCAAAGTTTCGAGCTTTGCTGCATCTACCATTCCAACCGCCAAGCTTAAAGTGGAGCCGCCGGTATTTTCAAAGCCCCGTCAGTCAGCTTCTGACAATCAGCCCCGCATGGAAGAAAGTGAAAGCAAGGGGGGCGGGTTGATACTGATTGTTATCATTGCCCTGGTCATACTGGGTATCTCTGCAATTTTCATTTTCAAGAAGTAAGCGGCCGCCATTTCCCGTCAAAGAAACCTGGCAACCTCGGCTTTCAAATTCGAGCTTAGCCCCTCACGCTATTTTCTTTATCTCCTCTCATTCCTCTATGCGGCGGCTTTCACTGTAACCTGTTTCCTGCCGCTGGCATGGTGGTTGATCGTATGTGTTTTGTCTTTGCTGGTGGCTGGGTATATCCATGGCTTGTATCGTGATGTAATGCTGCGGGCTGGAACATCCTGTGTGTCGTTTACACTGCATTCGGAAGTTGTCGAGATTCATCAATTCAATGGCCAGAATATTCAGGGTAGGCTAGGCAGTTCGTCCCTGATTACTGCCAGGCTGACCATTCTGCATGTAACAGGCGAACGGGCATTAAGCTTCAGGCCAGTGCTGATTTTTGCCGACAGCCTGGACGTTGAGCGCTACAGGGAATTGAGGGTATTGCTGAAATGGAGATGATGCCAGCGAAGGCAGGTCAAGGAGTGCCTGAATTGCCCGCGGCAAAATATGCGGGTGATTCAATGATGCTTGGAACTGCGACTGGAAGTGTATCCGGATAATCCTTGCTGTAATGCAGGCCGCGACTTTCATGCCGTTGTAATGCACTTTGCACAATCAGGTCCGCACACAGGACGAGGTTCCGCAGCTCAAGCAGGTCAGCGCTAACCCTGAAGTGGTTGTAGTATTCGTTGATTTCCTCGTGCAGCATGTGGATGCGGCGCTGGGCGCGTTGCAAACGTTTGGTGGTGCGCACGATGCCGACATAGTCCCACATGAACCGGCGCAGCTCGGCCCAGTTATGCGAGATGACCACGGCTTCGTCGGCATCCGTTACCTGGCTTTCGTCCCATAGCGGCAAATCCGGAGCCGCCAGGGATGGGCGGGAGAGAATGTCGCGTGCTGCAGCATCCGCATAGACCAGACATTCCAGCAACGAGTTGCTGGCCAGGCGGTTGGCGCCATGTAGACCGGTGTTCGATGTTTCACCAACTGCATACAGATTATCAATGTCTGTTCGGCCATGCAGGTCCACCTGGATTCCGCCACATGTATAGTGTGCGGCAGGTACTACAGGTATGGCTTCCCTTGAAATATCGATGCCAAGCTCAAGGCAGCGTGAGTGGATGGTTGGAAAATGCTGCTTCAGGAACTCTTCTGGCTGGTGCGATATGTCCTGATAGACGCAGTCAAGGCCATGCGTTTTCATCTCGAAATCGATGGCTCGCGCGACGACATCCCTGGGGGCGAGTTCTCCGCGTTCATCGTGTTGCTGCATGAAGCGTGTGCCGTCTGGCAGTTTTAGCAGGCCGCCCTCACCACGCACGGCTTCACTGATCAGGAAGGATTTGGCATGCGGGTGGAACAGGCAGGTCGGGTGGAACTGAATGAACTCCATATTGGAAACCCGGCAGCCGGCGCGCCATCCCATGGCGATGCCATCCCCGGTGGCAGTGTCGGGATTTGTGGTAAACAGGTACACCTTGCCAGCGCCGCCAGTTGCAAGTACGGTATTCCGTGCTGCTATCGTGATGATCTCTTCGGTAAGGGTATTCAGGACATATGCCCCCAGGCAGCGATTCCCTTGATAGCCCAGTTTGCCGGTCGTGATCAGGTCTATCCCGATATGGTGTTCGAGAATTGCAATGTTGGGATGGGACTTGGCCTTGTCGGCGATTGTTTGCTGGATTGCCTTGCCTGTGGCGTCGGCGGCATGCAGGATGCGGCGATGGCTATGGCCTCCCTCCCGGGTAAGGTGGTAACCATTGTCCTCGTCTCGTGTAAATGGCACGCTTTGCGCAATCAGCCAGTCGATCGCCTCTTTTGCATTTTCCACAACAAATCGGGTGGCGGCGGGATCGCACAGTCCGGCTCCGGCCACATGGGTGTCATGAATATGATCTTCCCAGGAGTCTTCCGGCGAGGTCACTGCGGCAATGCCGCCTTGAGCCCATGCACTGGCGCCATCCAGCAGGGTTTTTTTGGTAATGACAGCGACTTTCTGATTTTCTGCCAGTTTGAGGGCAAGGGACAGGCCTGCCAGTCCGCTACCGATGATGAGGGTGTCGTATCTGAACATGATTGAATTCGGAGAGGTTTCCGTTGCGAGGGTGAACTATAGCAAATATCGATGGGGTATTCCCGTCCAAAACAGGGGTAGTCAAAGAACTATTTTGCTTGGCGCTTGTCTTTGTTGGTAAATGGGGTGAAATTGGCGCCCGGGGGGGCGGACAGGATCGGATTTGAAAGAGTTGGGCGGCTGGCAATGCTGACGCTGGATTGGTCTGCGGTTATACTAGAACATTAAATATTCCGCTTGGGCGGACAATAAAAGCAGGATAACCGGCAATGGGCGACAGGGAAGTCGATCAACAATTGGTAGAGCGCGCTCAGCGCGGAGACAAGCATGCTTTTGAGCTGCTGGTCGGGAAATATCAGCGCCGTCTGGGGCGGCTGATTTCGAGGTTTGTGCGTGATTCGGCTGAAGCCGAGGATGTGACACAGGAAGCTTTTATCAAGGCTTATCGAGCTTTGCCGGCATTTCGTGGTGAAAGTGCCTTTTACACCTGGTTATACCGGATAGGCATCAATACTGCCAAAAACTATCTGGTGTCACTGGGGCGGCGGGCGCCGACCAGCACTCCGCTGGACATTGAAGAATCTGAGGATTTTGAGGCGATAGACCTGTTGCAGGATGTCAGTACCCCGGAAAACGAGCTGATGAGCAAGCAGGTTGTCGGGGTCGTGAATGATACCCTGCAGAAGCTCCCCGAAGATTTGCGTACTGCTTTGACTTTGCGTGAAATTGAAGGGCTGAGTTATGAAGAAATTGCGGAAATCATGAGTTGTCCTATCGGAACGGTGCGGTCTAGGATATTCAGGGCTCGAGAAACGATCGCAACCAATTTGCGCCCGCTGTTGGGTACCAGTAATGACAAGAGGTGGTAAATATGAAGCAAGATATATCTGCTCTGATGGATGGCGAGTTGTGTGATGAGGAAGCTGATTTGCTGCTGGGCAGAATCAGGCAGGATGAAGCTGCGAGCAAAGACTGGCAGGCATTTCATCTGATCGGCGATGTCATGCGCCAGCCGCGCAACCTGCCGGGTAATCTGGGCGCTGGGTTTTACGCAAGACTGGCTGCCGAGCCAACCATATTGGCACCGCAACCCAGGCGTCAGTCACGGTTTCAGTATTTTGCCATGTCGGCAGTCGCTTCCATTATGGCCATGGCCTTCCTGGCCTGGTTTGCGATGCATATCGACAAGGCGCAACCGGATGTCCGCATGCAGCAGCTTGCACAGCAGCCAGCCTCTTCCACCCCCCTGGCGGAAGGGGAGAATATGGACGACTACCTGCTGGCGCATCATGAGTATTCACCAAGCACCGAATTGCGCGGGGCGAATTCCTATATTCGCACAGTTTCAGTGAACCACTAGATTTAGGCGGCAGGTTATTGTTCATGATGATACGCACGATCTTTACCGTTTCGCTGTTGCTGGCTGCCTTTTCAGCCGGGGCAGAGCAGGCATCTCAGGATGATCTGAACTGGCTTAAGAAAATTGTAGTGGCAACGAGGCAGTCCGATTACACGGGAACATTCATATACCAGTCCGGTAGTTATCTTGAAACTTCACGTATCACGCATATCCGGGAAGGGGAAAATGAGTTTGAAAAGCTCGAAGGCCTGGACGGGGAGAGAAGTGAGGTAATTCGCAAGAATGACCAGGTGTGGTGCTATCTGGGCGACAGCAAGGTCATGGTGGCAAAACGGGAAGGTGCACGAACTTTCCCGGTGTTGTTGCCTGACCGCCTGGATTTGCTGCAGGAAAATTACCTGATCAGCCATGGTGAGGAAGACCGGGTTGCCGGATACCATGCAATCAGCTTCCTGTTCCAGCCCAAGGATCGCATGCGTTTTGCGCACAAGTTCTGGGCGTTCAGTGACAGCGGCATGTTGTTGAAAGCAGCAGTGCTGGATGAAAACCATCATGTGCTTGATCAGTATGTATTCACGCAGCTTCAGATTGGTGGCGATATCGACAGGAAATGGATACGCAAGGAAAATTTTGCTGCGGCAAAACCGCAAGCCAATTCCGAAAATGACAGTCCGCAGAATCTCAAGCCTGTTCCCGTGGAAAGCGGCTGGAAGGTAAATGCTTTGCCGGATGGATTCCGGAAAATTGCAGAATTAAGCAGGTATATGCGCGGTGGTGACCATCCTGTCATTCAGCTGGTTTATTCAGATGGCCTTGCGGGAATTTCGGTATTTATCGAGAAGGTAGGTCAGAAACCCGCTTCCCGGCTGGGGCTTTTCAGCAAAGGGGTTTCGCATGTTTTTGCCAAGATGCAGGATGGCAATTTGCTCACAGTTGTCGGTGAGGTCCCGCCGCGCACGGTCATGCAGGTTGCGGAATCGGTAAGATATGAAGGGGCAAGGAAATGATGCATGCTCAGGCAGTGGTCGTTCTTGTGGAGGGGGATCATGCCATTGTCGAGTCGATGGCGAGTTCTGGTTGCGGGCATTGCAGCTCGGCGCAGGGTTGCAACAGCAGCAAGAAGTCGCTGCTGTCCAGCGCAAGCCGGCAGTTCAGGGTCAGGAATGAGGCCCGCGCATCAGTGGGAGACATTGTGCAGGTTTCCCTGCCTGACGGAATGGTATTGAATGGTGCGTTGCTTATGTATTTGTTGCCGCTGTTGCTGATGATTGCTGGCGCAATGCTGGGGATGCAGGCATACGCAGGTATGCCATCCGCCGAAATGTATTCGGCCCTGTCGGGTTTCGTGGGGCTGTTCGCAGGCTTTATGGCGGTCAGGCGACTTTCTTCGGGGAGCAGGGGCTTCCATTTCATTCAGCCTGTCATAACGCGTAATGCGGTTGATTGAAATCTGGTTAGTGCACTAAGGAATCGGTCAGGGATATGTTCAGAAATTTTCTGGGTTTGTTTGTCTTGTTCGTGTTTTCGGGCTTTGCTCATGCAAAGGATTTGCCGGACTTTACTGCGCTGGTAGAAAAATATGGCAGTGCAGTTGTGAATGTGAGCACAACGCAAACTGCCCAGGCATCGCAGCAGGCACCATTGGCGCCTGGCTTGCCGGAAGGGGATCCCCTGGCTGAATTCTTCCGTCGTTTTGGCGCGCCGCCTGTGCCGCAGGAACAGGAAACGCACTCACTGGGCTCCGGCTTTATCATCAGTGCAGATGGCTACATTCTGACCAATGCGCATGTCGTCGACTCAGCCGATAAAATTACCGTCAAACTGACGGATCAGCGTGAATTCAAGGCCAGGGTCATAGGTGCAGACCGCCGTACAGATGTTGCGCTGATCAAGATTGATGCGACAGGCTTGCCGAGGGTGATTGAAGGTGATCCGGCCGCACTCAAGGTAGGCGAATGGGTGCTTGCAATAGGCTCGCCTTTTGGTTTTGACAACAGCGTCACCGCAGGTATTGTCAGCGGCAAGGGGCGTTCCTTGCAGCAGGAGAATTTTGTCCCCTTCATCCAGACGGATGTTGCAATCAACCCCGGGAATTCAGGCGGGCCATTGTTCAACATGAAAGGCGAGGTGGTTGGCATCAATTCGCAAATTTACAGCCGGTCGGGCGGGTATATGGGGCTGTCTTTCGCGATCCCGATCGATGTGGCGATGGAGGTGGCCGAGCAGCTTCGCACCAGTGGCAGGGTCAGCAGGGGGCGCATCGGGGTTATCATCCAGGATGTTACCAAGGCACTGGCGGAGTCATTCGGCTTGCATGGCAACGCGGGAGCCCTCATTTCTTCTATTGAAAAGGGCGGACCTGCGGACAAAGCTGGCATACAACCCAGCGATATCATCCTTAAATTCGACAACAAGCCTGTTACTGCCTCTCGCGACTTGCCACGCATTGTTGCGGCAACACGCCCAGGCAGCAAGGTTATAGTGCAGCTTTGGCGCAAGGGCGCCAGCAAAGAGGTGTTGCTGGTGGTAGGTGAAATGCCGGTAGAAGGGCGTAATACACGCACATCGAGGAATGATGCTGCTGGTGAGCAAATTTCACGACTTGGCCTTGTATTGACTGAATTGAGCGATGACCAGAAAAAGCAACTGGATATCGATTCGGGCCTGATGATAGAAGAGGTGAAAAGCAGCAGCGCGCGAGCCGAGCTGCAACGGGGAGATATTTTGCTTGCCGTTAACAATACACCGGTCGATACGATAGAGCAGTTGAACGCCATCCTGAAACCCATCCCCAAAGGCCGGAATGTTGCATTGTGGGTCAGTCGGGGAGATTCAAAATCTTTTATTCCTATCAGGCTTGATGAAAAATATTAATATAATCAATATGATATGCAATTTCTCAGGGCGAGACTCAACGCCCTTGATCTGTCAGATGATCAGCTAAGTCCGTCAAAATCGGCTAAAATTTGCGTTTTGCACAGAATTGCCGCCCGGCGGATTTCAATCGGGCCATTCAAGGCCTTTGGCAACTTACAGATCATATAGATGCAGAACATCAGAAACTTTTCCATTATTGCCCATATTGACCATGGGAAATCCACGCTTGCCGATCGCATCATCCAGATGTGCGGTGGTCTTTCAGACCGTGAAATGGAGGCGCAAGTACTGGACTCGATGGATCTCGAGCGTGAGCGTGGCATCACGATCAAGGCGCAGACTGCCGCCCTGAAATACAAGGCCAAGGACGGCCAGGTGTATAACCTGAACCTGATCGATACGCCGGGACATGTCGATTTTTCCTACGAGGTTTCCCGCTCCCTCTCTGCTTGTGAGGGCGCATTGCTGGTCGTGGATGCCGCCCAGGGTGTGGAAGCACAGACAGTTGCCAACTGTTATACCGCGCTTGACCTGGGGGTGGAAGTGGTACCTGTGCTGAACAAGATCGACCTCCCGTCAGCCAATCCAGACAATGCCATTTCCGAAATCGAGGATGTCATCGGCATTGATGCGCACGATGCAGTGCGATGTTCTGCCAAAACCGGCATGGGCGTGGATGAGGTCATTGAGGCGATCATCGGCAAAGTCCCGCCTCCCCAAGGTGATCCGGCATTGCCGCTGCAGGCGCTGATCATTGATTCCTGGTATGACAACTATGTCGGCGTGGTGATGCTGGTGCGCATCATCAATGGCACCATCAAGCCGAAAGAGAAAATCCTGTTCATGGCGACCGGCGCCAACCATCTGGTTGAGCATATCGGTGTCTTTACGCCCAAATCCCTGGCATGTGACGAACTCAGTGCTGGGCAGGTAGGATTCATCATTGCCGGCATCAAGGAGCTCAAGGATGCAAAGGTAGGCGATACCGTTACGCATCAGGCAAACCCGGCAGCATCCGCGCTTCCGGGTTTCAAGGAAATCCAGCCGCAGGTGTTTGCCGGCCTGTTCCCGGTAGAGGCCAATCAGTACGATGCCCTGCGCGACTCGCTGGAAAAGCTCAAGCTGAATGATGCCTCGCTGCAGTTCGCGCCGGAGGTTTCGCAGGCGCTGGGTTTCGGATTCCGTTGCGGATTCCTGGGCTTGTTGCACATGGATATCGTGCAGGAGCGCCTGGAGCGTGAATTCGACATGGACCTCATTACAACGGCACCCACCGTGGTGTATGAGGTGCAGATGAAGGATGGAACCCTCATCCAGGTGGATAACCCCTCCAAGCTGCCGGAGGCAGGCAAGATCGAGGAAATCCGCGAGCCTATCGTGACGGTCAATCTATACATGCCGCAGGAATATGTGGGCTCGGTGATTACCTTATGTACACAGAAGCGCGGTGTGCAGATCAACATGACCTATCACGGCAGGCAAGTGATGCTGGTGTATGAAATGCCGATGGCGGAAATCGTGATCGACTTCTTTGACAAGCTCAAATCGGTTTCCCGTGGCTATGCTTCGATGGATTACGAGTTCAAGGAATATCGCGCTGCAGATGTGGTCAAGGTGGATATCCTGATCAATGGCGACAAGGTGGATGCCCTGGCGATCATTGTGCATCGCGCCAGCAGCCAGTTCCGGGGCCGTGCGGTTGCCGCAAAAATGCGTGAGCTGGTGCCACGGCAGATGTTTGATGTGGCGATCCAGGCGGCGATTGGTGGCAACATCATTGCGCGCGAAAACGTGAAAGCGTTGCGCAAGAACGTGCTGGCCAAGTGTTATGGCGGTGACATCAGCCGCAAGAAGAAACTGCTGGAAAAGCAGAAGGAAGGCAAGAAGCGCATGAAGCAGGTGGGGAGCGTAGAGATTCCACAGGAAGCATTCCTGTCCATCCTGCGTATCGACGAAAAATAAACAAGGAAGAAAAGATGGACTTTGCTTTGATCATGTTTTTGCTGCTGGTGCTTTCCGGTTGCATCTGGCTGCTGGACCATTTCGTTCTTAAGGCAAAACGCAAGACGGGCGAACCCTGGTGGGTCGAATATGCGAAGAGCTTTTTTCCGGTCATCCTGGTGGTGTTCCTGTTGCGTTCTTTTCTGGTGGAGCCCTTCAAGATCCCTTCCGGCTCCATGATCCCGACCTTGCAGGTGGGGGATTTCATTCTGGTGAACAAATTCACCTACGGCATCCGTCTTCCGATAATATCCAAAAAAATCATAGATATGGGGAATCCGGAGCGTGGCGATGTGATGGTGTTCCATTATCCGGAGAATCCCTCGATCGACTATATCAAGCGTGTAATCGGTTTGCCGGGTGATGTCATCATCTATCGCAACAAGCAGCTGATGGTGAATGGCGTGGTGCAGCAACTCAAGAGCGAAGGCGAGTACAATTATGTCGATAATGGCCTGACGTTTGTGCACAACAACCTGTATTCTGAAACCCTGGGGGCAAGAGTGCATCCGATCCTGCAAAACCCGGACATGCCAGCCTTGCATGCGGCCGCGGTGTCGGATTTTCCGATGCGCGACCATTGCACCTATACTTTTGATGAAATGCGCTGCACCGTGCCTGAAGGTCACTATTTCATGATGGGTGATAACCGGGATAACAGCCGTGACAGCCGTTACTGGGGTTTTGTGCCGGACAGGATGATCGTCGGCAAGGCCTTCCTGATCTGGATGAATTTTGGTGATTTGAAACGTATAGGCTTGACCATTAAATAAGGGGATACCATGAACACAATCAGGAAGCAGAGAGGCGTGTCTTTATCGGGTTTGCTTACGTTTGGCGCATTATTTATCGGACTATCAATGATCGCTTTCAAAGTCATCCCGCCTTATATGGAGAATGGAAAAATCCAGGGGGCATTCGATACGATTGTGCAGGATCCGGCAATGCAAACTGCCACGCCTGCTGAAATCCGCGACTCATTCTACAAGCGTGCCGTTGCCATCAATAACGTGACGTCCCTGAATGCAAATGATATTGAAATAGATCAGGAAGATGGCCGTTTGTCCTTGTCTGCGCATTATTCGGCAAAGGTTCCGTTGAGTGGCAATGTTTCACTGCTGTTCGAGTTCAATCCGCACGCCCCAAAAAAGTAACTACACCCAGTCAGTAAATGAAAATTGCAGCGCTGTGCGATCGGATAGGCTATGTATTTGCACAGCCGGAATTGCTGAAAAGGGCGCTGACTCACAGAAGCCATAGCGCAGAGCACAACGAGCGCCTGGAGTTCCTTGGTGACAGCGTCGTGAACTGCGTGATTGCCAAATATCTGCACGAAACCTGTCCTGACCTGGCAGAGGGCGACCTGTCGCGTTTGCGCTCCAACCTTGTCAACCAGCACACCCTGTATACCTTGGCGCAGCAGATAGGACTGGGTGAAGAATTGTTGCTGGGCGAGGGGGAGCGCAAAAGTGCAGGCGCCAGCCGGCCTTCAATTCTGGCTGATGCGCTGGAAGCTCTGACAGGCGCAATATTTCTGGATGGCGGCTATGAGGCGGCCGAGAAATTTGCGCTGAGTCTGTATATACCGCATATCAAGCGTGTGGACATGCTGACGCTGGGCAAGGATGCCAAGACCCTGTTGCAGGAATATCTGCAAAGCCGCAAACTCGCCCTGCCCAGATATAACGTCATTGCCACCCGAGGTGAGGCGCATGCACAGATATTCCAGGTGGAATGTGTCATTGCGCAGCTCAAACTGACTACCAGGGGCGAAGGCAGCAGTCGCCGCCTTGCAGAACAAATCGCAGCTGAAGCTGCTTATCGCAAATTGATCACCCAGCCAGTGTAGGGGGAACTTATGTCTGAACAAGTAAATGAAAACAATCCGGAAGGCGGCACCATGCCTGAAATTTTCCATAGCGGTTTTGTGGCAATCGTTGGCAGGCCCAATGTCGGCAAATCCACCTTGCTCAATCACCTGATCGGACAGAAGATCAGCATTACCTCGCGCAAGGCGCAAACCACACGTCATCGCATACACGGCATTCTCACTCAAGGGAATCTACAGTATGTGTTTGTCGACACACCCGGGTTCCAGACGCAGCACCTGAACATGCTCAACAAGGGATTGAACCGGGTCGTCACCAGCAGCCTGCGCGATGTGAATGTCGTACTGTTTGTCATCGAGGCGCGGCATTATGATGATCGTGACCGGCAGGTCATGGCGCTGCTGCCGAAAAACGTACCTGTGCTGCTGGTCATCAACAAGGTGGACGGGGTGGAGGACAAGAATGAACTGCTGCCCTTTATCGAGAAAGTATCGAAGGAGCGTGAGTATGCTGCCATTGTTCCTGTGAGTGCCAAGCACGACAAGCAGCTGGATACCCTGCTGGAAGCGATTCGCCCCTACCTTCCCGAAGGTGAAAAGATCTATCCGGAAGATGATATTACCGATCGCAATGAGCGCTTTCTGGCAGCCGAAATCGTGCGCGAAAAAGTATTCCGCTTTACCGGCGAAGAGCTTCCCTATTCGGTCAGTGTCGTGATCGAACAGTTCAAGATGGATGGTGCCTTGCGACGTATCCATGCGGCCATCCTGGTAGACAAGGATGCGCACAAGGCCATGCTGATCGGAAAAAAAGGTGAAAAGCTGAAGCAGATTTCAACTGAAGCCCGCCTCGATATGGAAAGGCTATTTGATGGCAAGGTATATCTTGAAGTCTGGGTCAAGGTGCGCAGTGGCTGGGCAGAAAGTGCGCAGATGCTGAAAAGCCTGGGTTACGAATAAGCAGAACTCCGCATGCAGTCGCACAAGAATCGGCTGGAAAACGAACCTGCATTCGTGCTGCACAGCTATCCTTTCCGTGAAACCAGCCTGCTGATTGAAATTTTCAGTCGCCAGCATGGCCGTATTCCGCTGGTGGCGCGTGGTGCGCGGCGGCCAAAATCTGCCGTGCGGGGACTGCTGATGAGTTTCCAGCCTTTGCTGCTAAGCTGGTTTGGCAAGCATGAAGTGCGCACCCTGCATGGCGCGGAGTGGCAGGGCGGGCAGCCGCTGCTGCAGGGCACTGCATTACTATGCGGTTTCTACCTGAATGAGTTGCTGCTGAACCTGATGGTGCGAGACGACCCGCATGAACAGCTGTTTGATTACTACCAGCATACCCTGCAGCAGCTGGCCAAGGGGACTGATCTGGCAGCCACCTTGCGCTGTTTTGAAAAGCACTTGCTGCAGGAACTGGGCTATGCCTTGCTGCTCGAGCGCGAAGCAGAAAGTGACAGGCCGATCGATGCGGCAGCAGATTATCAGTACATAGTCGAGCATGGTGCGGCACGCGCAGAAGCAGGGCGGGGAGATGGCCTGCAGATCAGCGGAAAAACCCTGCTGGATATTGCGGCGGATGACTATAGAGATCCGCAAAGCGCGCGTCAGGGCAAGCAATTGATGCGCATGCTGCTCAACCATCATCTGGGTGGCAGGGTTTTACATACTAGAGAGCTTATCAAGGACCTGACCAAGCTGTGACATCCACAGGTCTTGTCCGTAACTGGAGATTGAACATGATCAAACTGGGACTCAATATCGATCACGTGGCCACCCTGCGCCAGGTGCGGGGGACGCGCTACCCGAATGTATTGCAGGCGGCATTGATCGGCGAAGCCGCGGGAGCGGATGCCATTACCCTGCATTTGCGAGAAGACCGCCGTCACATCCAGGACAAGGATGTGGAAATCCTGCGCGACATGCTGCAGACCCGCATGAACCTGGAAAGTGCCATCACCGATGAAATGCTGAAGATAGCCTTGCGTGTGAAGCCGCATGACATCTGCTTTGTACCAGAGCGGCGGGAAGAACTTACGACCGAGGGCGGGCTCGATGTGCTGAAATATTTCGACCAGGTAAAAGCGGTATGCGACAAATGCGCGGAAGCCGGCATACGTGTTTCACTGTTTATCGATCCCGACAAGAAACAGCTGGACGCAGCGCAGAAAGCGGGTGCGCCGGTGATTGAAATCCATACTGGAAAATATGCGGATGCACCCAGCGTGCCTGAGCAGCAGCATGAGCTGGCACGCATCCAGCACGCAGTCGCGCATGGTCATGAAATCGGCCTGCAGGTCAATGCCGGACATGGTTTGAATTACCACAATGTTCAGCCCATCGTGGCCATTCCACACGTGGAAGAGCTCAATATCGGCCATGCCATCATTGCCGAAGCGCTATTCATCGGCCTCGAGCAGGCGGTGAAAAAAATGAAATCATTGCTGGTGTCGCAGACATAGGCGCACGACCATGATATACGGCATTGGAACCGACATTGTGACCTACCAGCGCATGGAAGAGCTTCACCAGCGCTATGGAGACAAGTTTGCAAGACGCATCCTGAGTGAATCGGAATTCGAGGAATACAAGGAACACATGCAGCCTGCGCGCATGCTGATGAAGCGTTTTGCAGCCAAGGAGGCATTTGCCAAAGCCATAGGCACGGGTTTGCGTCACCCGGTCAGCCTGCAGGCAATCTCGGTTGCACATGATGAGCTGGGCAAGCCCATACTCAGGTTCTCGGAACACCTGATCGATTTCATTCATGTCTGTGGCGTGAAGCACTGGCACCTCAGCCTGAGCGATGAGCGTGAACATGCAGTCGCATTTGTCGTGCTGGAGCGGGCGTGAAACCGGCAGTCGGTTATATCGGTCTGGGGGGGATGGGCCATGCCTGTGCAGGCAACCTGCTCAAGGCTGGATACACGCTTCATGTCTACGCACGACGTGCAGAGCAAATGCACACTCTGGTTCAATCGGGCGCAACGCCATACGACAGCCCCGCTGCACTTGCACATCATTGTGACATCATCTTTACCAATGTTTCGGATACGCCGGACGTTCTTCAGGTCATACTCGGAGATCAAGGCATCATCCACGGAGCAAGGCCTGGCAGCGTGGTCGTGGACATGAGCACCATCCTGCCTTCAGCCGCGCGCAACATTGCTTCTGAGCTGGCAAGCCGACAGGTAGAGTTTCTTGATGCACCGGTTTCCGGCGGTAGCCAGGGCGCGATTGAGGGTACGCTTTCCGTCATGGTCGGTGGAAAGGCAGAAGTATTCCAGAAGGTACTGCCGGTATTGCAGGTGATGGGCAAGAACATCGCGCACATCGGTGACTCAGGCGCAGGCCAGGTGGCCAAGGCGTGTAACCAGATCATCGTCACGCAAACGCTGGGTGCGATTGCTGAAGCTTTTACCCTGGCGACCGCGGCAGGTGTAAACCCGTCACGCGTGCGGGAGGTGCTGCTGGGCGGATTTGCTGGCAGCAAAATGCTTGAAGTGCACGGCCAGCGCATGTTGGCACACAACTTTACGCCTGGATTCAAAACCAGATTGCACGACAAGGACATGCATATCGTGCAGCAATTTGCCAGTGAGCTTGGCATCGGTTTACCAGGCACCGACCTGGTGGCAGGATATATCCATGCTGCTGTCGCAGCGGGACTGGGCGAGCAGGACTCCTCTGCCATTTCCACCTTGTTTGAAAAGAAACTGGGCAAACAGTTTGGTTGAACCAGGTTTGTCAGCCTGTCGCGGTTTCTCCATAAAGCTGCCTTTAACTATCTGATATTATTATGCTTACTTTGAATTTGATTGGTAATGCAAACTTGCTTTCCATCTAAATATATTAATTAAATCAACGGGATACGAAATGGGAATTGGTCCGGTGATGCTGGATGTGGTGGGCAAAACATTAACGGCAGAGGATGTGGCAAGGCTTAAGCATCCACTGGTGGGCGGGGTGATTTTGTTTGCGCGGAATTATGAGTCGCCAAAACAGTTGATGGAGCTGACCGCTGCGATTCATGCACTGCGCACACTTTCTT
>JAJXUI010000025.1 GCA_021782995.1 Pseudomonadota bacterium
CCCTTGCTTGTCGATGCGCACGTTGCAGGCGCTTATCAATATCAATTTCCCGGTAAGCCCCGCATCCGGCTCTCTGACCGAAGTGCCATGCGCGGTGTTCGCTTCAACTCGTTAAGCGACAACGCGCTCTTGCACTTCGCTTTTTACACGATTCCTGGTGTTTTATACACCGCGTTTTCAGGGATATACTTTTCCCTTTGTCTTGCGCGTCTCCCGCAAATATTCATTCTTGTTCAACGGAGGCCCTAACCGAATCTAGCGTTAAATAGGCGACATCGCCTTGATTCGATAATGTCGCCTAAATTCTATTGGCCAGTCAAGATTTCTTTGTAAATTCATATTTATCAGTATATTAACTATAAATTGTTCTGGACAATAAATTTAGGGCGACCTAAAATTTTGCGGATGGAACCTAAAGTCGTTTCTCAAGATTCCCCCAGGCTACTCGATAAAATGCGGGCGGAAATCCGTGTGCGTCACTATAGCATCCGTACGGAAGAAACCTATCTCGAGTGGGCGCGCCGTTATATTTATTTCCATCATAAAAAGCATCCCAAAGATATGGGGGCAGATGAGGTGCAGGCTTTTTTAAGCCATCTTGCAATGGAGCGCAAGGTTTCCCCTTCTACACAGAATCAGGCCAAGGCTGCCTTGCTCTTCCTTTATCGAGAGGTGCTGCACATCGAGTTGCCCTGGCTGGATGAGGTGGTGGCCGCAAAAATGGGCAAGCGCTTGCCTGTGGTGTTGACTCAGGTTGAAATGCGCCGATTGCTGAATGCGATGTCGGGCACGATGGGTCTGGTGGCATCGCTGTTGTATGGCACGGGCATGCGCTTGCTTGAGGGCTTGCGCTTGCGCGTGAAGGATGTTGAATTTGAGCGGCGTGAAATCATTGTGCGCGAAGGCAAGGGTAACAAGGACCGGGTGACCGTGCTGCCTGAGAATTTGATTCTGCCCATGCAGTTGCATCTGGCCAAGGTGAAGGCCTTGCACGAGAAAGATCTGGATGCCGGCTTCGGTGCGGTGTATCTGCCTTATGCTTTGGAGCAAAAATATCCCAAAGGTGCGCAAAGCTGGGGCTGACAATATGTATTTCCTTCCAGTGTGCGCGCGGTTGATCCGCGCTCCGGCATCGAACGCAGGCATCATGTGAATGAAGCCAGTGTGCAAAGGGCGGTGCGCGAGGCGGCAAAGCTGGCGGAAATTCATAAGCCGGTCACGCCTCATGTGTTGCGCCATTCGTTTGCCACGCATCTGTTGCAGGTCGGGTATGACATCCGCACCGTGCAGGAGCTGCTGGGGCATTCGGATGTTTCCACCACGATGATCTACACGCATGTGTTGAACAAGGGTGGCAGGGGGGTGGTGAGTCCGCTTGATAATTGAATATAACTTAATATAATCATATAGATATGAAATTTCTGAAAATATTTGAGGCGTCGGCGATCATTGTTGCGTGCGCCTGGGTGGGCGGTATGTGGGCGATCGGTTATATCGCGGCGCCCGTGGTGTTTCATGTCATTCCGAACAAGATTTTGTCTGGCAATGTGGCGGGACAGATGTTTGCGGTGACAGCTTATGTGGGGCTGGTCTGTGCAGCATGGTTGTTGCTGTGGAGCTGGGTGAAATACGGACAGGTCATGTTGCGACAGGCGATTGTGCGGGTCATTCTGGGCATGCTGGCTTTGGTGCTGACCGGGCAGTTCGCGATTCAACCCTTGCTGGTATCACTCAAGCAGGAGGCATTGCCGTTGCCTGTCATGCAGAGCCAGCTCGCCGCCCAGTTTGGCATGTGGCATGGCATTTCCAGCTTGATGTTCCTGGTGGCAAGCGTGTTGGGTGCGGTGCTGCTGCTCAAATTGCGCAAAATATAAGCAAGCAGGCTGCTTGCCGATGAGGGGCTTGTTGCGTTTGCTGCAACAAGTTTGAACGAATATGCCTCAATAATATTGCACTCACTGATACGCTGAGTTACTCTTCACCGAATTATGATTAATCCGGGGGGAGTGATGAAGCGATACACCATGTTTTCAGCAATTTGTGCATCCTGGCTGCTGGCGGCATGTGCACCCAGCATCCGCGGCACGATTACGCTGGTGGACGCCAATAACCACCCCATCCCCGCCGAAGTCGCCACACCGGAAGGTGCCGTGGTGAACATGATCAATACCACTGAAGCCGTCGAGCAGGCATCGCACTCGGTGCTGGCGGGCGCTGACGGCAAGTTCGAGTCCGCCAAGGATGCCATCAAGAAAGGCAGTTACAAGGTGGAGGTGACACAGCTTGGTTATCAGACTGAAACACGCAATGTGGAAGTCGGGACTTTCTCCAGCCCGACAGTGGATGTCAGTGTGCACTAGATTCTGGAAACCAAGCGCCGGTCATTGCGCGGCGCGCGCACGGACGAAGACAAGATCGTGAATCCGGGTGAAGTGAACATCCAGCCGCCCAGCATGTAAGTTTAAATTGTATCTGTCTGATTAAATAAGTATTTCAGGGTATAGAGGGCTTTATGGCGAATGCTATCCGTGTTGTGATCTTGCTTTTGTTAACCGTGCTGCTGCATGCCTGCGGCGACAAGGCGCCACCGATGGAGATGGAGGTGAATGTGTTGATGGCAGGCAAGCCGGTGCCGCATGCGAAGGTGATGATGGATGGCAATTTGCTGGGTGAAACCGGGGATAACGGACAGTTCAATACTTCCATGAACCTGCTGCCGGGAAAACAGGTCAAGCTGGAAGCCTCTGCGGAGGTTGAAGGTTACGAAATGCAGCCGTGGAAAAGCGATTTCACGGTGAAGCTGCCCAATGACGGTGAAATCCTCAAGTATGTATTTGATGTCGAGCTCAAAGGTGCGCCATTTGTGGTGATTTCCACCCAGGAAAAGGGCGCGGCAGTGGCAGGCGCTGCGGTCAGGGTGAACGGTCTTGATGCCGGGGTGACCGATGGCGCGGGTAACCTGAAGTATGTTTATCAGCAAGGCGGCAAAGCTTCTGCACTGGTGGAGGTGAGCAAGAGCGGTTATTCGACATCCAGGCGTCAGGTGAGGCTGGAGCCGGCATTGAAGGTGTCGATGGATGTATTCAGGCAGGTGGCTGTCACCTTTGAGGCGCTTAAGGATGAGTATGGCCGCGGCGCCGGCATCCAGGGAATTACGGTTTCGCTGGATGGCAAGGTCATTGGCAAGACCAATGACATGGGGGCGCTGGTTTACAACTATGCCGGGGATCTTAACAAGCAGCTAAGAGTGGCATACAGTGCCCCGGGTTATCTGCCTGCGCAATGGGTCACCAGGATGCAGCTTTCCGGCGGCACGACAGTGCGCCATTATTTCTACCCGGTTACGGTGAAGCCGATCAAGGTTGCCCTGTATCAGGTCAGTGGCAACACGCCCGGGGTGGACCTGAAGGAAATTACCACGCTGACCCAGTCTGCCCTGCGTACACAGCTGTTCCGGCAAAGTGTGTTTACCGAGGTTCCCGGTGAAACGCTGGCTCGCGAAATGAAGCATGCCGGCACCAGTATCGGCATCATGACGACCAAGGGATGGAACCAGACGCACATGCAGGGGCTGGTCAATATGGTGGTGGTGGGCAGTGTAGCCAAGGATGAACGGGGTTACCTGATCGAGGCGAAATTCCATTCTTCCAGTGGCAAACTGATCTACAGCCAGGTCATTCATGCTGATGGCAAGAGTGATATCAGCAGTGCGGCCAGGGAAATCGTGGCCAATGTGATCGAGCGTTTCCCGTTCGAGGGCATGGTGGTTGCGCTGAAGGATGACCGTTACGAAATCAATCTCGGCAAGGCATATGCGGTGTCGCGCGGTACCGAATTTGCGCTGCTGGGGGCGGATGCCGAGGCGACCAATACCATCCTTGTGGTGAAAAAGGCCGGTGACAGCACCTCTTTGGCAGCGCTGGATGAAGGCCAGGCCAAAGTGAAAGTGCAGGTTGGCGACCGGGTGGTCAGGCGTGTGACAAAAGAGGGTGAGTCCAGCAGCCGCGGCAGCACGCGTGAGTCGGTTGTGCTCAAGGTCAGGGGCGGCACCGGCAAGGATGCCTCGCCTTTGGCTGGCGTGAATGTATACCTGAATAATGACTGGGTTGGCACCACGGGGAGTGATGGCAATGCGCGCGTGACCATTCGTACCGGCAAGAACTATGACCTGATGCTGTATCGCCATGGTTACCAGCAGATTACCCAGCGTCTGCGCGTGGAGAAGAACGGAGAAAGCCACCAGTATGCGATGGCGGCGAATTATGCCTTGTTCAAGGTCGAGTCATCGCCTTCAGGCGCCAGCGTTTATGTTGATGGCGAGCTGCTGGGCAAGACGCCGATCTCCGATGGCCGCCAGCTGGCGTTGGGATTCCATACAGTGCGCCTGCATGCAGGTGATACCTATCGTGACTTCGAAGAGGTGATCGAGTTTGCGAAGAAGGTGGAAAACCGCACGGGTGCGAGCAAGATTGTGCTGTACAAGGACTACCTGAAGATTGGTGAAGCCGCCGAGGCCAAAGGCAATGTCGATGCGGCGATTTCCGCCTATGCTGCGACTGAGAAGGACCATCCTGACTATGCCAGCGCGCATCATCGCCTGGCCCAGCTCTATCTCGATGAAAAGGATGATTACGACAAGGCCATTCGGGAATTTGAAAATGTGCTGACCCTGCCGGAAAACGAGCAGCTGATCTACAAGCAGTATGCGGTGGCCTATACCAATCTTGGTCATGCCTATTATGAAAAGGGCAACCAGATGATGAACGTGAACCGGAACGATGCTGCGCAGTTTTACTCGAAGGCGGTGCAGAATCTGAAGGTGGCGCGGCAGAACACTCGCTTCTTCCCGGACGATGAATTTGACCAGGCATTGCACGACACCTACTACTACCTGGCGCTTTCCTACCAGAAGCTGTACATGATCAGCGGGCGCTCGAACATGCTGAATGATGCGAACCTGGCATGGCGGGATTACTTCGATTTCTTCCCCAAGTCGCTGGAGAACGACAGGACTTTTGTTGCACACCGCGAGACGGCAAGAAAATTCTGGAACCAGATCAAGGATAAATAAAGGCAGGTTTACCGATACAGGATGCTTTGAAGTGAACAGGATGTCTTCAGTGCTGATGTTGGTGATGCTGCAGGGGGTTGCGGCATGGCCGGCATTTGCTGCCGAGCTGGATGCTACCGTACCGGCCGGACAGGCTGAGGTGGTTGTGCAGCAGCCTGCTGAGCCTGCATTGCCGGCAAAGTCGGAGTTTGAGGTGGTGGTGCCGGAATATGTCCGTGCGCTGACATCGTTCGAAAATGGCCGAAATGATTCCAACCCGGTATGGTCACCCAATGGCAAACTGATCGCATTCGAGCGCAGCCATGGCGAGAAGCGCGAAATCGTGATCGAACAGCTGGACGGGGCGCAGTTGCAGACAATTTATTTCCAGCTATCCGGCCTGGAGAAGGACAGCAAGCAGTCGCAGTTTTTCCTGCCGGGCATGACGGAGGACCCGAGTTACAACAGTGGGGTCAGCTGGGCGAAGGATGCAGGCCGGGTGGCGTTCATGAGCAATGGCGGGGAAGGCAATTATGATATCTACAGCCAGGTGCTGGGTGGCGCCATCCAGAGGCTGACCGATGACAGGGAGAAGGATGGGCTGGCGGACTGGTCTCCAACCGGCAACCAGATTGTGTTCATTTCCGGCCGCAGTGGTCGCGGCGATGTTTACCTGCTTGAACCGGACAAACATGTAGTCAGGCAGATTACGCGCGGCGACAAGCCCTATCTGTATCCGCGCTGGTCACCGGACGGCAAGAAGATCGCATTCATTTATGGCAGCACGGAAAATCACGATATTTATGTCATCGATGATCTGGCCAGGCCTTTCGACAGTCTGCGCCAGCTGACTCGCTGGCGCTATGACGATCTGCGTCCCAGCTGGTCGCCGGACGGCCGGATGATTGCGTTTTATACCAATTTCAATGCCGCTGGCGACCTGAAGAAATGGGCTCTGGCCGTGATTCATACTGATGGCAGTGATGGCGAGAATGGCATGCATCTCGAGGCGCAGATCGTGGCGACCGATGTGATCCCCGACATCGAGCAGGGGCCGGCCTGGCTGCCGGATGGCAGCGGACTGGTCTATGTCCGGGATGATGAGCTGGAGTACAACCCGATACATATTGTCGATATAGCCAGCCGCAAGATCAGTTTGCTTAAGACGGATACCAAGATGAATCATGATATTGCCTGTGGTGCAAACGGTCTGATTGCATTCCGTGCACAGCATGAGCAGTGGGATCAGATTTTCATCGCCAAGCTGAAGAAATAGCCGATGTCGATGCTGCTCAAACTGACGGCTGGCGGATTGTTGATGCTCATCGCCGGATTGGCATTGTCGTCGGAGGATGCGACAACCCGTGCGCTGCGTCTGTATGAGCGGCGGCATTACGAAGAAGCCGAGCAGTTGCTCAGGCCTGCCATGCCTGGCATGGAAGCAGGCCAGCGAGCGGCAGCCAGCCTTGCACTGGGCATGAATTATCTGGCGAGTGCAGAGCTGTATCAGGCATTGTTCCGGTCAGCGCTGTTGATTGAAGAGGATTATCTGAAGTTGCTGGCGAAACAGAGGACTGGTAAGCCCAGCCGGTATGTGGAGCTGTATCTGGGACAGGTGCTGTCCGAGTCGGGACGGAGTGGCGAAGCGGTAAAGCATTTTCGCAAGTTTGCCGGGCTGGAGGGCGTGCCTGCCGAAGCTGGAAGTGCGGTCAGGGCCGAAATCGCGGCTGATCTGGTGCGCAAGGGACAAGTTCAGCGGGCATTGCATGAGCTTGCAGGCATGAGCGAGGGGAATGATGCCACGCGCTCGGCGCTGGCGGGTGTATATGCGATGGCAGCAGCGAAGGAAATGAAACCGGAAGACATCGCGGATGCAGTGCAGCGTACGCTGAAAGTTGCGGGTAAGCATCCTGAACGACGTGTGCTGAGAAACTTGCTGCGGGTTTATGCATACAGTGGCAGCATGGGCAAAGCGCTGGATCTGCTGCAGGGCGCAGATCTGGGGGAGGCATCTATCGTGGAGGAGCTGGGAAATTCCAAGTCCATCAGCTTTTATGACACCAGTCTGTTTGATGACTTGTATCGTGTCCATGTTGCGGCGGCAGAAATGTATTTGAAGCAGGCCGCAAATGACACAGGATTGGCGGGAACGGCGGCATATTACCTGGCAGTTGCAAATTTGCTGCAAGGCAGGGGTGAGGCGGCGCAGGAATATTTCGCCAGGACACTGGAGTCCGGGAAATTGCCGCCGGCAATTCGTGTCATGGCACAGGCCGGACAGGCGCGTGCGCAATATATGGCAGGCAGGAAGGCGGATGCAGCTGCAGCATGGACTTCCCTGCAGGCAGGCCGGCAGGAGGATCCTGTGCTGATGTCGGTCATCCTTAACGCCTGCACGGATGCACATGCGGATTGCGGCAAGCTGGAAAAGCCAGCCCTTGTGCTCGCCGAGAAAGGCGAAGGCAAGCGCTTTTTTCCGCTGTATTCGGCATTGGGCAGGTACTACCTGCGGGAAAGGAAATATGCACAGGCATTCCAGTATCTGGAGGCAGGGCGGGACAAATCGTACAAAAACAAGATAGAGGCGAATGATCCGCTGATGATGGTGAGTCTGGCCGAGGCGTGTTACCGCAACAGGAAGTTTTCGGAAAACCTGGAAATTTACTTCGAACTGGGCAAGCAGTTTCCGGTGGTGAGGCAGATACAGGATGCGATGCAGGGGATATATGCCATGGAGCATCGCAGTGCCGGTGAGGTCAAGATCTTTTAGGGTGGGTGAAGAATGAAAATTGCTGTCGATAATAAAGCATTAGAAGGCGCTTGCAAGGCGCGCATGAAGTTATTGGGGAGATTTGTCATGAAACAGGGTGTCGTCATATTGATGTTGGCAGCAGGACTGCTGACTGCCATAACCGCTGCGCAGGCCGAAGACAGTCGTCGCGGCGGTGTCCTGAATTATGGCGAGTATGGCCGTCCTGCAACGCTGGATCCGATTACGAGCAACGAAATGATCGCGTTGCGCATCAGCGAGCTGTTGTTCAACGGGCTGGTCGGCATCAACGAGCGCCAGGATGTCGTGCCTGAGCTTGCGCAGAGCTGGGATATTGCTAAGGACGGGATGACCTATACCTTCCATCTGCGCAAGGATGTGACCTGGCATGCCAAGCCTGGCGAAACCCCGATGCCGTTCACTGCGTCCGATGTGGTGTTTACCTACAACATCATGATGAACCCGAAAACCATTACGCCGCTCAAGGTGCGTTACGAGTTTATCGACAAGGTGGAAAAGATTGATGACTACACCGTGCGCTTTACCTTGAAGCGTCCGGTGCTCAACGCACTGGCAAAATTCAGCTTCAAGATCATTCCGAAATTTGCGCTGAAGAATCCCCTGTACCTGACCCGCGATGATCCTTTCGTGCAGCAGCCCATCGGTACCGGGCCATATCGCCTGAGCAAGATCACCGAGGATCATGAAATCGTCATGGTGGCGAATGAGCACTATTTCAAGGGGCGTCCGAATATCGATGAATTCGTGGCCAAACCGTTTGCCGACCAGAACATTCTCACCCAGGCGCTGACATTCAATGCCATCGACATGATCGTGCTGGTGAACCCGCGCAGCATAGCCGAGCTGCAGGGCGACAAGCGCTTCATCCTGCAGCCTTACAATGCACTGTCCTACTCGTTCTTTGGCTACAACCTGCGCAACCCGTTGCTGGCGGACAAGCGGGTTCGCCAGGCTTTTGGTTATGCCTTGAACCGCGAGGAGATGCTGAGCTCATTCTTCAATAATCAGGGGACCATCATTTCCGGTCCATTTGCCCCGGGTAGCTGGGCGTACAACCTGGATGTCAAACCCATGCCTTATGATCCCAAGAAGGCAATTGCGTTGCTGGGTGACGCAGGCTTCAAGCGCGGGTCAGACGGCATCATGCAGAAAGATGGCAAGAAGCTGCAGATGACCCTGCTGGTGCCGATTGAAAAGGAAAGCGAATCGACCAAACGTGTGGTTCTGGCATTCCAGAATTACCTCAAGAATGTAGGGGTCGGCATCAAGGTCGAATTCAAGGAGTGGCAGGCCTGGAAGGAAGATGTGTTCAATGAACACCACTTTGATATCGTGCTGGCTTCATGGGTGTTTGATGACTCTGCCGACATTTCATCGCTTTTCCATTCCGCCGAAATCGGGCCCTGGCGCAACAATTTTATCGGGTATTCAAATCCTGAAGTGGATTCGCTGATCGTTGAAAGCAAACTGACGCTGGACTACGAGAAGCGCCGTACCATCAATCGCAAGCTGCATGCCCTGCTGGCGGAAGAGGCGCCCTATACATTCCTGTGGACACTGACGAATTACAGTGCATATCATAAAAAAATACACCATGTGCAGATCCACCCGTACAAATTTTTCCCATTTGCCAACGAATGGTACATACCGTTGAATCAGCAGAAAAGATGATCAGCATCGGGTATCCGGGATTCCCGAAGTGTTCTGAAGTACGGGAAAAATGAAAAACAGGCCATACAGGGTTATTCTCATTACCTTGCTCCGGGAGCTGTTCCTGACCATGCTGTTGCTGGTCGGTGTCAGTGTGGTGGTATTTGCGATCCTGTATGCCGCGCCGGGAGATCCTTTCAGTGCCTTGCTCGAGGGGCAGCTGGCCACTGATGAGGTGCGGGAGCAGATACGTATTGCCATGGGGGCGCAGCAAAGCTGGTATGCGCAATATTTTTCCTGGCTGTTCAGTGTGTTGAGCGGAAATTTCGGCACTTCCGTGCGTACCGGATTGCCGGTGTCTGGCGAGCTGTTTACGGTCAGCATCAATACCCTGAAGCTCACCGTTGGCTCAATGCTGATTACTTTGCTGGTGGCGGTACCGATTGCGCTATATACCGCAATGCGCGACCACAGGGTGGTACTGGGCTGGCCACTGACCATGTTTGGCTACCTGATTTCCTCTCTGCCGCTATTCTGGTTTGGATACATCATCATTTACATTTCGATTCATGGTTTCCATTTTTTTCCACTGGCGTCTTTTGGCGGGGAGAGCTGGCTGCATACCCTGGTGCCGGTACTGGTGCTGGGCCTGGGCAGTGGCACCATCAGTGAAGTGATACGTCAGCTGCGCGAGGAAATGACGCGGGTGCTGGGAGAGGATTATGTGCGCACTGCGCGCGCAAAGGGTGCGTCGGTGTGGAAACATGCTTTCAAGGAGGGGGTGTTGTTGCCGGTGACGGAAATCATTGCCGCCAAGATTCCCTTCATACTCGGCGGTGCGGTCATTGTGGAACAGATATTCAATTGGCCAGGCATGGGACGCATGGCATGGCAAGCTGCACTGGACAGGGATTTCCCCGTCATCATGGGCATCGTGCTGATCGCTGCGTCATTTGTGCGCATGGGCAGCCTGCTGCAGCGTATGGTGTTCATCGCGGTGAACCCCCACCGGCAGCGGGAGTAAGGTGGCAGCATGAAAAAATACATACAGACCACGGTTGATGTCGTAGATTATTCGTCATTGCCACTTGTGCAGAAATATGCGCTGGCTGACTTGCTTTATGTCGCCTATGGTCTGCTGATCGTCATGCTGGTACTGGTGTCCTATTTTGCCGGCATGTTCGATATGTTGCCGCACGATCCGCAGCAGATCAATATGGATCTGCTGATGTCGCCGCCCGGCACAGACGGCCACTTGCTGGGGACCGACTTCATGGGGCGCGACATCCTGTCGCGACTCATCGTCGGCATTCAGGCCTATTTCCTGCCCGGTATGCTTGCGATTTCGATTGCGCTGGCTGGGGGAGTCATTCTGGGGGTGCCGGCAGGTTACTGGGGGGGGAGGATTGCAACCTGTATCACCTATATCAGCAACCTGGTGGATTCCTTCCCGCGCATGGTGCTGATATTGCTGGTGATCGCGGCGTTCAAGCCGGATATTTATTACATCATGATAGTCATGGGCATCACCGGCGTGCCTGCAGTGGCAACCGCGATTTCCAACAAGATTTATTTCCTGTCGCAAAAGAATTTCATCGAGGCAGCGCGTGCACTCGGCTTGCGCCGCAGGGTGATCATTTTCAAGCATATCCTGTGGTACAACTGCCGGGCCTTGCTCATCATACAGGCCACACTGGGCATGGGAGAGGCCATCCTGCTCGAGACCAGCCTGAGTTATCTCGGTTTCGGCGTGCAGGAGCCTGTGCCTTCATGGGGAAACATGGTGCAGTCTGGCGCCAATTATTTCCTGCAGGGAAATTTCTGGCCTTCCACTGCGCCTGCACTGGCGATTTTATTCACGATACTGGGGTTCAACCTGCTGGGGGATGGCCTGAACAACATACTTGAAGACAGGCGGGGAAAATGAATTCATCCCCATTGCTGCGGATCGAGAATCTGCGCACGTTTTTCTATTCGCAACGCAAGCATGCATTTGTGCGTGCAGTGGATGGTGTGACGCTGGATGTCGGGCGGAGTGAAACTGTGGGTCTGGTGGGCGAATCCGGGAGCGGCAAGAGCATTACCGCCATGTCGGTCATGGGCTTGCTGCGTGGCGGACCTGGCGTGATCGGCGGGCGTATCGAATTTGAATCGGCACATGGCAGGCAGAACCTGCTTGAGAAGCTTCAGGCGTTTGTGGAGGTGCATGAACAGAATGGCCGCGTCATGTCGGTCAGCAAGGATGAGAAGGGCTGGCGCAAGGCAAGCGAGCGTATCATGCGGAATTACCGTGGCAAGGAAATTTCGATGATCTTCCAGAACCCGCGCACATCGCTTAATCCATATATGACGGTAGGCGGGCAAATTGCGGAATCGATACGTTTGCATACCGCAAATAGATCGGAGAGTGAGGCACGCGAGCGTGCGCTTTACTGGCTGGAGCGGGTGAAGATAGATTCTCCCAAGTTGCGTTACAAGACTTATCCCGCAGTCATGTCGGGCGGCATGTGCCAGCGTGCGATGATAGCGATGGCGCTATCCGCCGAACCCTCGATGCTGATCGCCGATGAGCCGACTACCGGCCTTGATGCGACGATACAGTCTAAGATAGTCGATTTGCTGGAAGAGCTTAAAAGCGAAACGCACATATCAACGTTGCTGATCAGCCATGACATCAGTGTGATCTCAAGACTTTCCGATCGTGTTGCCATCATGTATGGTGGCGCGGTGGTGGAATTCGGACCGGCACGACAGGTGCTGGATCCGCATGAGGAGGCAAGGCATCCCTATACCGCAGCATTGATTGACTCCGTTCCCAGCCAACAGAAAATCCGTGACAAATCCAACCTGCAGGCGATTGAAGGGGATGTGCTGGATACCATTAATGTGCCGGCCGGATGCCGGTTTTATGATCGTTGCAATCGAGTGAAGGATGGCATCCGCGAGCGGTGTGCCACACAACACCCGCCATTGCAGGAAATTTCATCCGGGCATCACATGCGCTGCTGGTTGTTTGCAAAGGGATAGGAAATGTCAGGTGCCATTCTTGAAGTCATCAATCTGAGCAAGCATTTTCACCGTCCGCGCACACTGCTGTCGCCGCTGAATCGCCGCTCGGACGTGATACCTGCCGTGGACAAGGTCAGCTTTTATCTGCGGCCGAATGAAACGATGGGCCTGGTGGGGGAGTCCGGGTGCGGCAAAACCACGGTTGGCCGCTCAGTGCTGCGGCTGCTCAAGCCGACTTCGGGCAATGTCATCTTCGATGGGCGGGACATAACACACTATTCGGACAATGAACTGCGCCCGCTGCGCAAGGACATGCAGATGATCTTCCAGGACCTGGATGCCGGACTGAACCCGAAGATGCGGGTGGAGGATATCATCAGTGAGGCGATCTGCGTATATGGAAAGCTGAGTGATGCGGAAGTGCGGGTCAAGTCACATGCGCTGCTGGATCAGGTCAATCTCAAATACAGCAAGTTGACCAGTTACCCGGCCGAGCTGTCGGGGGGGGAGAAGCGCAGGGTAGGGATTGCGCGGATGCTGGCGGTTGGAGCCCGGCTGATTGTGGCCGACGAGCCAACCAGTGCGCTGGATGTGTCTATCCAGGCGCAGGTGGTCAACCTGTTGCGCGACCTGCAGAAGCAGCTTGGACTTTCTTACCTGTTCATTTCGCATGACCTGCAGGTGGTGGAATTGATGAGCCACAAGGTAGCGGTGATGTACCTGGGCAAGATCGTCGAAATGGGCCTGACTGAAAGGGTGTCGGGCGCGGCAAGACATCCCTACACTTACATTCTGTGGTCATCGCTGGTGGAGAAGCAGAGCCATGAAGCGCCGCGCCCGGCGAGGCCAGACAGGCGCGCTTCATCATGGGGGGTATACGATTTCGAACGTCCCAGCCGTGGTTGCCGCTTTGCGCCGCGTTGCCCGGTCTATCAGAGCCTGGGGCGGCCTGCCGAGTGTACCGATCCGGATAACGAGCCTCAGCTGCGCGATGTAGGAGAGGGGCATCAGGTGGCGTGCCACTTCCCGCTGATATCCTGAAATGTTGATTTCGCGCTATCGGCAGCTTGCGCGTATGCAGTCAGCGATCAGTGCCGGGCCGCGGTAGATCAGCCCGCTATAAGTTTGCACCAGTGCAGCACCTGCGCTTAGTTTTTCTGCAGCATCCTCGCCCCTTAAAATGCCACCAGCTCCGATGATGGGAATTTCACCTTGCAATTCCTGCGCCAGCAACCTGATCACGCGGTTTGATTTTTCCCTCACCGGTGCACCGCTCAAGCCGCCTGCCTCCTGATGCAGCGGCAGGTGTTCCACGCCTTCACGCGAAAGTGTGGTGTTGGTGGCAATGACTGCATCTATGCGGTGGCGCTTCAGCAATGTTGCGATCTGCGTGACCTGTTCTTCTTCCAGATCCGGAGCAATTTTCAGTGCCAATGGCACATATTTCCCATGCTGCTTTGCGAGTTTTTCCTGCTCGGCCTTGAGCCGGGACAGCAAGGCATCGAGTTCGTCGCTTCCTTGCAGCTGGCGCAGGTTTTTTGTATTTGGTGAGGAAATGTTCACCGTGACATAGCTTGCATATGCATAGACCTTGCGCAGGCAGGTCAGGTAATCATCTGCTGCGCGTTCGATGGGGGTGTCGAAATTCTTGCCGATATTGATGCCGAGTATGCCGCGATATTTTGCCCGCTTCACATTTTCGATCAGGGCATCCACGCCAAGATTGTTGAAGCCCATGCGGTTGATGATGGCCTGGGCTTGAGGCAGGCGGAACAGGCGCGGCCTGGGATTGCCAGGTTGCGGGCGTGGCGTGATGGTGCCGATTTCGATAAAGCCGAATCCCAGGGCAGCCAGTGCATCGATATATTCACCATTCTTGTCCAGTCCGGCAGCGAGCCCGACCGCATTGGGGAAGGTCAGGCCCATGAGGCTGACCGGCTTGCCGGTGGTCTTGTTTGCGAATAAGGGCAACAGGTGCAGGGTGTGGGCGAACCTGAGTGCTTTGAGGGTGAGGTGATGGGCGGACTCGGCGTCCAGATGAAACAGGATGGGGCGCAACAGAATGTACATAACGTATTGATTAAATTTAAATAATATTATTTTATTCAGAATGTGCTGAGGCCGAAGGCGACAGCAACTGCCATGTGTCGTCTATCAGTCCATGCAGCGGCTGGAAGTTGGACTTGTAGACCATTTTGCGGCTGTCCTTGATCCAGAACCCGAGGTATAAGTAGGGCAGCTGCAATTGGCGGCACAGTTCTATCTGCCACAGGATATTGTAAGTACCGTAGCCGGACTGCGGCTGGTCCGGATCAAAAAAGGTATACACAGATGACAGCCCGTCGTCGAGCACATCGATGATGCTGACCATGCGCAGGGTATCGCCTTCGCGGAACTCCACCAGCAGGGTGTCGACATGGCTTTGCAGCAGGAATTTTTCATACTGGTCATGGCTGTCGTTGCTCATGCCGCCATCCAGGTGGCGGGTTTTCTGGTAATGCTTGTACAGCTCGAAATATTCCGGATTGTCATTGAGCGGTTTGAGCGAGGCTTGCAGGGATTGCAGCCTGTTCCAGGTTCGGCGCTGGGTCCGGTTTGGGCGGAAGGCATTGACATCAATGCGCACCGGAATGCAGGCGGCACAACTGTCGCAGCGCGGGCGGTAGGTGAAGGTGCCGCTGCGGCGGAAGCCGTGGCGCACCAGCTCAGAGTAAACCTTGGGTGAGATGAGGAAGCTGGGCGTGGCAACCTGTGAACGTGCATCGCGGTTATCCAGATAACTGCAGGGATAGGTGGCAGTCAGGTAGAACTGCAGGGCAGACAGGGGCAGGTCACGTAATGAGGTCATCGTCAAAACGCCATGGCGTAGCAAGATTGGGATAGTTTACCAACTCCTGCAGTTGTTCGACAAATTTGCTGCGCGGAATTTCACGCGCACCAAGTGAGGCGAGATGGGGCGTGTTCATCTGGCAATCTATCATGCCGAATTGCCAGCGTTGCAGTTGCAGCGCGAGGTGAGCCAGCGCAATCTTGGAAGTATCCGAGGCACGGCTGAACATCGATTCACCATAGAACATGCGGCCTATGCTGATTCCGTAAAGTCCGCCGGCAAGCTTGCCATCGATCCAGGTTTCAATCGAATGCGCCCAGCCGGCGAGGTGCAGGCGCTTGTAGGCGGCCACCATTTCCTCCTGTATCCATGTGCCGTCCTGACCGTCTCGCGGCGCGGCGCAAGCACGCATTACCTCTTCGAAAGCCGTGTCGGTGCGAACCTCATATGGCTTGTTGCGCAGGGTGCGGCGCAGGGATTTCGATATTTTGAATTCGTATGGGTACAGCACCATGCGCGGGTCGGGGCTCCACCACAGTATGGGATCTCCTTCGCTGAACCAGGGAAAGATGCCGTGACGGTAGGCATCGAGCAGGCGTCCGGGCTCAAGATCGCCGCCGGCTGCAAGCAGGCCATTGGGATATTGCATGGCCAGTGTGACGGAGGGGAATTTTGAATGGTGATTCAGGATGGTAATCACTTGCTCAGTGCAAAATCATGAGGTTATGTACTTCTGTCTATGGAAAATCGGAGGAATTTATGTTTATATAGTGTCCGTGGTCATCAGTGTCAAGTGCATGGAGAGGGGATATGTTGGGATTGTTCGGCAATAAATCAGATCATCCTCTGGCCAACCAGAAGTCCGTCCAGCAGATCCTGGACAATCTGCCGAATTCCGATATGGTTGCAGTTCTGGAAGAGATTGGCCACTGGATCGATGCCCTGTTTGATCCGGCCAATGATTTCCGGGTTGACCATCAGCTCATGGTGCTCAAGCAACTGGATGAAGCAGCCCATCCTTACCTGCGCAAAGTCGTTCAGGCTTATTTCGCAGTCATACCGCTCACCGCGTTTCAGGAAAATCGCCTCTGGGGGATATTGAACACCTTTTACACGCAAACCGAGCATGGATATCACCGCATACTGCTTGGTATTCGTGAGGGGGAAAAGGGTGGCGCTGCCATCAGGTCCCAGGTGGCGCTGGTCTGTACACGCGGCATTTACGCCATTCTGGGTCGCATGGAGTGTGCCGCGGTACGTTATCTGCAGATAGATCCGCAAGCCTGGGTGCATCTTGCGGACTTGTATGACCATGCTGCCGTGGAAGGCTGCCTTGACGAGGGAATGCAGCTGTATGCCGGTGGTGTCGGGGATACGACGGTCAATCGTGCATTTGCCAGCGTGGTGATGTGGTACAGCATCGGTGTGGGCGCGTTGCGCCCGCTGGACCTGCACATTTCGAAAAGCATCATCATCCAGTTGCGCAAGTTCATGACGGTCACTGAAGTGCCCCGGCCTAACAGCATGTTCATTTTTGACCTGGCGCATCCGCTGGATCCGGCGCGTGCAAAGGATGAAGGGGCGATGTATCCGCCCAGTACGCGATTTGTCGAAATTGACGTCCCTGCCGGTTATTTTGAAGGCCTGCTGAAAACGCTTGCCAAGGAAATGGTGCCCGAAGCGCTCAATCTGGGCGTGCCATATGGTGCCGAGCTGGTGGCCGAAGTTGTGCAGCGGGTTGCCGCTTACAGCAAATTGCCATTGCCCAGCCGCCGCCACCAGCGGCGCAAGATCAGTATGAATGTCAGAATTTTGAATGGTTATGAGGCACTGCTGGGACAGGTCGAATCGGAATATGGTGCGGATGGCGCTGCAGGGGATGCCTGCAAGGTGGAGGACATCAGTGCCACGGGCATGAAGTATATGGTTCCTTCATCTCATGCCAACGGCTTGCGCATAGGCAGTCTGATTGGATTGCGGCCCGACAAGGCAGCACACTGGGGGGCCGGCGTGGTGCGTCGCCTGCGCCGTGATGAGCAGAACAACCTGCATGTTGGTGTGCGCATCCTGGCGAACAAGGTGGTGGGAATCATCCTGGAAGATGGCAGTATTGAGGTCCATACACAGCCTGCCCTGCTGGTTGAGCGCTCGAGTGACGGCAATGGAGAAAACTGGTTGCTGATGAAACCCGATACGTATACGCCGACGCGAAGCCCGAAGATGGCGATGGATGGACAGGAATTCCTGATGCTGCCTGTAGGCCTGATTGAAAAAGGTGCAGATTTCGATATGGTGCGTTACCGCAAGATGGTGCATGAAGCCGGTGGCGAAGGCTGATGTGTGGAATGGGCCGAATCAGGCCTGGCTGAGCCGCCTGGTCAGCCATTTTTCTATATCGGATATTTCCTCCATGCAGACAGAGTGCGGCATGTCATACTCATGCCATTCCACCTGATGTCCGTGTTGTTGCAACTTCTCGGCAGACATTTTTCCAAGCGCGTAGGGCACGACCGGATCATGCCGGCCATGCGCAAAAAATACCGGGGTATTTTTTGCACTTAGGCTGACTTCCTGCGACATCATTTCAGCCAAGGGCAGGTAGGTTGACAAGGCAAGTATTCCCCCGAGTTTTGCCGGATGCCTGAGGCCGGTATGCAGTGCAATGGCGCCACCTTGCGAAAAACCTGCGAGATAGATGTTTTCTTCCGAAATGCCGCGGATTTTTTCCTGGGCGATGAATTTTCCGATTTCCAGCTGGGAAGCCTGTATGCCGGCGGCATCCTGTCTGGCCGCGATGTCGATTTCGGTGATGTCATACCAGGCACGCATGATGAAGCCACCATTGATCGTCACCGGCTGCTTGGGCGCATGCGGAAAAATGAAGCGCATGGCTACGGGCAGGTTCATTTGCTCGGCCACTTCGACAAAATCGCTGCCATCCGCGCCCAGGCCATGCAGCCAGATGATGCTGTGATGCGGTGCCTTGCCCTTGTCGAGCACGATGTGCGGCAGGATGCCGGCGGTATCAGTCATTGGTTTCTTCTCCGTCACTGGCGGAGGCGGCAGGAGACTCCGGTATGATTTCTCGAAGCACCTGGAAAATCTCGCGGTAATTCTTCGGCGGCTTGCCCTGTTCCTTTTCCTTGATGGCGTTGCGGATCAGTGCGCGCAAGTGCTGGATGTCGGCATGCGGATGGTCTGACAGCAATTCGGTCAGTGCATCATGGTCTTCCAGCAGGCGGTCACGCCAGCGTTCCAAGCGATGCAACCAGGCCACATGCGCGCGCGAGGTGCCGTTCCAGATCGCCAGTTTGGCCTGGATGGGTTCTGGATCCACATCACGCATCAGTTTGCCGATGTACTGCATCTGGCGGTTGATGGCACCAAAACTCTTGAAGCGCTTGATTTCGGCGATGGCGTCACGCAGATTGTCAGGAATGTCCAGTTCTGCCAGTTGCTCCTTGCTGAGTTCGACCAGCTGTTTGCCCAGGTCCTGCAGATCATGCATCTGCTTTTTCATTTTGGTTTTGCTGGGCGGGAGGTCCAACTCCTCTTCATCATGGTAAGGCGGCTGTTTCATGGTGATTCGATCTAGTGTCTATATGTTGATATGATAACGTTTTACGACTCCCGGCAGGACTGAATTTTCCGATGAACGCTATGACCTTAACAGAAAACCGGTTTTCCCAGCACCCGGATACCTTGCGGCAGGTTGCGCATGACCTGGTGCGCCTGGCTCGCGAGAAGGGGGCGAGTGCCAGCTCCGCTGAAGTTTCCGATGGCTTCGGCCAGGGTGTCACCGTGCGCCAGGGCGAAGTGGAAACCATAGAATACAATCGAGACAAGGGTTTGGCGATCACCGTTTATATCGGCAAGCAGCGCGGCAGTGCCAGCACCTCGGATTTTTCCATGAAGGCCCTGAGCGATACGGTGGATGCAGCGCTGAATATTGCGCGTTACACCGCAAGCGATGATTGTGCGGGGTTGCCGGATGCCGATCTGCTCGCTTCCGGACATGAAAACCCCGGCTTGTACTTCCCCTGGCAGATGGAGGTGGAAGATGCCATTGCGCTTGCAAACGAATGTGAAGCGGCAGCTTTTGCTGCCGACAAACGCATCACCAACTCGGAAGGCGCCAGCGTGAATGTGCATGAGTCCCAATTCGTGTTTGCAAACAGCCTGGGTTTCATCGGCGGCTATCCAACTTCCCGGCACAGCATCAGCTGCTCGGTGATTGCAGGCAGGGGCGAAGGCATGCAGCGCGATTACTGGTACAGTGAAACACGTGATCCGGTTGAGCTGCTGACCGCGAAAGAGGTAGGCCGAATTGCGGCAGAGCGCACGGTGCGTCGCCTGAAAGCGCGCCGCATGTCAACGATGCAGGTACCGGTGCTGTTTGAAGCGCCGGTCAGTGCCAGTCTGCTCGGGCACTTTGTCAGCGCGGCTAGCGGTGGCAGCCTGTATCGAAAATCCTCTTTCCTGCTGGACCAGCTCGGGCAACAGATCTTCAGCAGCAACATCCGCATCGAAGACAATCCTGACCTGCCGAAGGGCCTTTCAACCAGTCCATATGACGGAGAGGGTGTGAAAACACTGCGGCGCACGGTGGTGGAAAATGGCGTGCTGAATGGCTATTTCCTGGGCTCCTATTCTGCGCGCAAGCTGGGCATGCATACCACAGGCAATGCGGGTGGCACACATAACCTGATCCTGCAGCCGGGAGCGCTTGACCTGTATGGCATGGTGAAGAAAATGCATCGTGGCCTGGTGGTGACCGAATTGCTGGGCTCGGGCGTGAATGGCGTGACCGGCGACTACTCGCGCGGCGCAGCCGGCTTCTGGGTGGAGCATGGTGAGATCCAGTATCCGGTGGAGGAAATCACCATCGCCGGCAACCTGAAGGACATGTATAAAAACATCATCGAAGTCGGTCGTGACGTGATGGTGCAGGGATCACGCCACTGCGGGTCTATCCTCATCAACAATATGACGGTGGCGGGTGAATAAGATGGCGGATGAACACCAAATGGTCAATGACGGTCTCACCGAAGAAGAGCGCGTCGGCCTGCTGAAGTTTCTCGAAGAGAAGCAGCGTGAACTGGAAGTGCTGCCGAATGCCACGCCGCTCACACGCGCACGCACGCAGCTTGATATCGCAGAAATCCTGAATGCGCTGGAGCGCAAGCCTGAAGCGTGGAAAATCGCCCGAGAGGCTTTTGATGCCTGCCTGCAACATGATTCCTGGCAGGATGCAGTAGAGGCATGCAATGTGTTGTATCAAGCCGAGCAGCCCGATTCCATTGCTGCATTGGGCATGGGTGTCTGGCTGGCAGTCAGCTTCCCGGTGGACCCGGAACTGACGCTGGCCATGCTGCTGCATGTGGTGGATGAAACGCCGGACCATTCCGATGGTGCAGCGCTGGCCGCGGTGACTGCACGTTATGTGATCGACATGCGCGCGGATGACGAGATGCATGAAAGCCAGGGCTTCCTCGCCAATAATCTGATTGCAATGGTGGCGAAGCGTCATAGCAATGTGCAGAACCAGACGGAGCTGGATCAGTGGCTGAAACGCCTGGAGTTGCGTGATCCCCAGGTGTTTTTGCCGCGTATGGGGCAGGTAGTGGAAACCATCGTGGATAACAAGTGGTGGTTTGATCGCGCAGCCCTGCGCAATAAGTTTGATTAAAATCATAATATAATCAATATATTATATACTATCAATCGCAGAAGCAGCGTCCGCATTTCAAGTGTGGCGAACTCCGGACATTTTCGTCTGTCCATGGAAAGGTATAAACAACCCTATCCGTACCGCGCGTGATTTTCTGTCGTAAGGTGCTGGCATCACATGCTGGACGAAAAAGAAACAACCCGGATTGAAGCTTTCAGCGATGGCGTTTTTGCAATTGCAATCACCCTGCTTGTGCTCGGGATCAAGGTGCCTGGCCATGAGTCGGTAGTAGCTAAAGGCCTGGCGCATGCGCTCATCCTCCTGTGGCCTTCATACCTGGCATTCTTTGTGAGTTTCATCACGATCCTGGTGATCTGGATACAGCACCATTGGGTGTTCGTGCATGTACGTAAAGTTGACCACTTGCTGCTGTACTGGAACGGGTTGTTATTACTCGTCGTTACCTTCATCCCGTTTCCGACCCAGTTGCTGGCAGAGCATCTTTCACATGCAGATTCCAAGCTGGCAGCCAACCTGTTTACCGGGAATTTCCTGGTGGTATCGCTGGCATTCCTCGGGTTGTGGCGGCACGTATATAAAAAGGGCATGTTGCTCAACACGATGATCCGGGGTGCTGACGATGCTGCATCGATAACCCGGTATTATCACGTTGCGCCCATGCTCTATCTGGTTTCCTTCGGGTTGTCGTTCATCTCCGAGTTCGCTGGCGTTTCATCGTGCATTTTGCTGGCATTCCTCTTTTCCATTCCCGGTTATCCGGCTAAACAATCCTCAGAATGATCAGGCGAGCCATTTTGGCGCTGGCGGCATGCCGAGGCCATTGGTTTGGTATCGATCTGACGGAAACGAAAGGACGACCGCTATCAAAAAACAAGCCCGCATTAGCGGGCTATGTTTCTTGTGCTTGGATAATGACCCGGAAAATCAGAAGACTTGCCCCGGCGCGGTCGGGCTGGTTTTGCCCTTGATCGGGTTCAGTTGCGGATTGCCTGGAAGCAGGTTGCCCTGGACGATGTCGCTGTTCAGTACGGTGTTGTCCTGCACGGTGCTGCTGCGCACGCTGGCAAACTGCTTGCCACTGCCTGCGGTGGGCGCAGCCGCGACGGTGAACAGGCGCGCATTCACCGGCTGCAGTTGCGGCAGCTGGCTGTCGCTGGCGGAATAGCCCATTTCATTCGGCAGGATGTTGATGGTGCCCTGGCTGGTGGTCATCGTGGTTTCGCCCTTGTTGACCTTGTTGTAGGTGCCGGGAGCGTATGTCTTTGCCAGCTCCGATCCCGGCAGCACGACCCAGGTTTCATGATCAGTACCGCGTATGCCGATGGTGGTGGAAAGTGCGGCAATACGGTAATTCTGCTTGTGTTCATGGCCTATCATGCCGGTGATTGCGCGGATGCCGCCCTTGAGCAGGGCGAAGAAGCTGTGCTCGCTGCCATCTTCCTTGCCGTCATACTTGAAACTTTCGACCTTGAACTGGGTGTCCGGGCGCATTGCGATCAGCCCGCCATCCTGCATGCGCAGCTGTGCGGAAGCATCCTTGGCGGTGGCGACCGTGTCGCTCTCCTGGATGGGGTCGCCTTTCTTCACTTCCTGGCTGCGGCCATCGGCGGAAATGATCTGTACCTTGCCGTTGCTGAACAGCACGCGACCGGCAAATTCGGCGTGTGCTGGCCGCATGACAAACAGCGCCAGCAACAGGATCAGGAATTCAAGCCTGAAGAGGAAGATTAAATTCAGGGTTCTCATGGTGCTCTCCTATCAAAATGCCTTACCGGAAATCCCGGCGCAGCGTGAGTGATGCATCGAGGCGATTGAAGCCGTACAGCTCGATATTCGATTCGTTCAACGCGTAATTCAGTTGCGGGCGCAGTGACCAGTGCTTGCTGTAGCTCCAGTTCGCACCCAGGGTCAGGTCGTAATAGCGGTCTGACCGCTTGCGCTGGAACCAGTAATTGAGTTTCGCGTAATCGCCTTGCTGCATGCCGGCATTGGCAAACAGCAGGAGCTGGCTGCCGGCCGCCAGCTGCATGCCAAGGCGCACGCCGTAGAATTGTTTGGGCCCATCGGGTCTGCCTCCCGATGGGGTAGCGGGCGGATTGGACAGCGTGGAAACATCCTGTTCCTGGCCGTGATAAAAGCTGGTGGATAGCGAGGCTTGTCCGCTGGGGAAGACATGCATCCACCCGCCCCCTGCGACCTGCTGGTCATAATCATTCTGTTGCATGGCAGCATTCTGGAAGCGGTATTGTGCTGCCTGCGCAAACAGCCGCAACTGGTTGGCGGGGCTGGGTTCGGTGCGCCATTCTGCTTGCAGTCCGTTCGACTTGTTGTTGATTGCACTGTCAAGATTGAGCTGGCCGTTGGTGCAGGCGATGCGCAGATGCTGGTTTTCCCTGTCATAGCCCAAGCCTGCCCGGCCATCCAGTGCGAGCGAATTGAAGGCGGTTTGCGACAGGTAATTGCGCTTCCTCGCGTCGGCGCCGGCAAAGGCATACCAGTGGGGATTGAAGCGATGGGTCACTTCGCCTCCGGCTGTCATGGCGGCATAGCTGTCGGCGGTCTTGAGGTTGGTCGGGTCCAGCGTGGCAGTGCTGCTCAGGGCGTCAACATATACCTGGTTCAGGCTGCTGGCATTGTTCACATTGCTGTCACTGCCAGCGCCCATTTCCAGATAGCCACTGTAACGGGTCAGGCCATTACCTTCCTGCAACGCAATTTCATCGAGGTATTTTTCGATATTGGCGCGTGCCTGCGGCGGCGGGTTCATCTGCAATACCTGGCTGAATGCAATGCGCGCGCGAGGCATGTCGCCGAGCTTGAAATACGCGCGGGCGATGTCCAGGCGGGCTGCCGCAGAATTCGGGTTGACGATCAGCACCCTTTCCAGCGCAAAGGTCGCCTTGTCCGGCTGGCCGCTGTCCAGTGCGGCGATGCCGAGCAGGTAATCGAAACGTTCCTCGCCCGCATGCTCGATTTCCAGGGGGGCCAGCAGGGCATAGGCCTTGTCCGGGTTGCCGCTGGCGACCAGTTTTTCCGCTTCTTCCAGCGTCTGGTTGAAGGAAAGTGGGGCAGGGCTGGACTGTCGCGCCAGCGGGTTGCCGGAGGATGCGAGTGCAATCGCTGGAAACGCCAGGCAGCTGCCGAGCAGCGCGGAAATCAGGATCTGAAAATGTCGGGTAGGTTGCATTATTGTCATTTCTCAATGGCATTCATATTCATGGTCATCGCCATCATGTCGATGGGCGGTGTGATGGATCAGGCAGTATTTTCCCCAATAGTGGTGATGCTCGTGCCTTACACGGTGATGGTGATGATGCTCGTCTTCTTCATCCTCGCAGGTGCCCGTTGCAGGAGTATTGCTGGCGACTGTATTCGAGTCGGGGAGCGAAAGCATGGTGGCAACCGGCCAGGCATAGGAAACGGCGTTCCAGGCCGTGCCATAGTCATACACCATCGCGCTGAACGCCGCAGTGCCACTCAGCTTGTGGACACCGGCGCTGACTGGCAGGGTAGCTTTCGAATACAGGCTGTTGCTGCTGACTGGTGCAAATTTCGTGCTGTCCACCACCGTGCCGTCCAGCATCAGGCCTGCCAGCGCGCTTGATTGCGTCACGATGTTCAGCATGGAACCGGATGATCCGGTCAGGGCATAGACGCCGAAAGTGGAACTGGTCATGCCCATTTCAATGGGGGTCACCAGTACCATCGATGGGTCACCCATTTTTGCGCCGTCATCTTCGAAGCCATTGATATATTGCGCGACCAGCACCGGGTTGTTGCTGCTGAATTCGGCAGCGCTGCTCAGGACCAGATCGGCATACTGGCCGGCATTCAGCGTGGCATTGACCAGGCCGGCCGGACTTGAGGAGATTGTTGTGCCGTCCATCGAGGCGAGTATGCGCACGGTATAACGCGTGCGTCCGCTGAAAGGCATGGTCTGGAAGGTGTTGCCCCAGACCGAAGTGTCAGGCAGTTGTTCCACCAGGTAATCGCAATATCCGGTTGCATTGGGAATGTCTACACAGCGATGTCCGCCGAAAACTGCAATCGGCTTGTCTGCGGAAATCAGCGAGCCGGTCATGTCGGCAGCGCCAGTGTTCTGCAGCTGATAGGTCTGGCCAGCATTCAGCGTGATGCTGTATGCAGTGCCTGCCAACCTGCTGGCGCCAGAGGCGGAGGGTGTGATGGTCACGGTGGTGGCGTCCTGTGTGGCAACCATCGCAAATTCCGATCCGTAGTAGCGGCTGCTGGCATACGACATGATGCGGTAGTTCGTGCCGAGGCCATTCGTGGGCAGTGCAAGGTAGCCATCGGCAGAGGATATGTTTTCCGAAACGGCATGCACCGATACCGGGGTATCGGAAGTGACGTGGATGCCTCTGGATTCCACAGTGTCGTTGGCGGTGAGCACGACACCTGCATCCAGGCTGACGATTGTGCTGCCATTGGCGCTGACGGCAAATGTGGTACTGATGCCGTTAAAGGTCACGTTGCCGGTGGCAGCTGCAGCTGCAGCAATCACCAGTTTGTTGCTGACGGTGCCGTTCACGCAGGATCCGGGGTCGCTGCTGCAGATATGGTCGGGGAAGGTCAGATAGAAATCGGTACCGTCAGACGTGATGACTGGCGTAGATGCGGCAGTACTTGCGGTTGCGGATTTATCGGCCGGCGTCCCCGAGCAGGCCGCTAGCGCAAACAGCAATCCGGCCAGCAGGAGGTGGCCATACGCTGCATTTCGTTCATCAGTAAACATCCATTCCTCCGGTATTACGTTTACACCGGGGTTTTATGAATTGGGGAATGGAAGAAAGACATGAATACAGATGGACGAATTTCCATCAGGCAGTCCCGCTACCATAGTGTCCCTTAGGCCGGTGACTTTGCGCCCTTACCTTTCGATAAGTTTGCCAAGTTGGGAAAAATACTAGTGTTGCAAATATGTGAAGTCAAGCGAGTACGACGAATGGTAGTACAAAAGTACTAGATAATATAAAATTATGCAATATATACAAAATGTTAATAATATAAGCATTTGTTAAAATTAATGGTAAATTGCTGAGTCGAAAAATCAAAGTTTGCTGTACCACTTAATTATTAGCATGTGATAAATCAATTTGTCGTCTACATTAAATGGCATGCCCGGCTTCTTGAAGGGTGCCCGGGTTCAGCCTGCTGGATACTGACGATGCTTAACTGCAAGTCACTTCAAGGGGTTAGCGCGATAGGTGTATTGACAAGCAGACTGATAAGCGGAAAATCCTGACATTAATCAGGGTTTTTCCAGGTTGGTGGTGTGAAATTCAAACAGGAGAGCAAGTCTCATGACAGTAATGTGGAAGCACATGGCGATATTTATGCTGGCAGGCATGTATGCGATGGCGGCGCTTGCCGAGCAGGGCGAGCGCTGGGAAGTGACCGGCAAGATGGAAATGAAGGGCATGCCATTTGCCATGCCGCCGCAAATGCAGGAAGTCTGCATCCCCAAGGGCAAGCAGGGCGATCCGAATTATGCGCGCAAGAATGATGGCAGTTGCAAGATGACGGATGTCAAACAGTCAGGCAACACGGTCAGTTTCAAGGGCAGTTGTGTGCAGGAAGGCCGCAAGATGAATATGTCGGGGGAAACCCGTTATGACGCGGGTTCTTTCACCAGCACCATGCATATGACAGGTGAGGGGCAGGATGGACAGGCAATGAATGTCACGCTGACCAGCACTGGCAAGAAACTGGGGGGCAGTTGCGATCCGGAGGAGCAGGCAAGAGCCCGCGGAGCCATGGTTGCCGAGATGAAGGGAAGGGCGGATGCGGCTGCAGAAATGAACAGGCAAAGCATGGCACAGGCTTGTGAAATGTCCAGTGACGGTGCGACGCTGCTGGCAAAAAGCCATTACTATCTTGGCGCCAGCCCGATGTGCAAGGGCAAAAAGGCCGCTTATTGCAGTGCAGTGAAATCGGCTGTCGCCAACGATGCACAAGCTTTCCTGCAGTTGCAGCAGCACGAACAGCAAATACGCGATTACAGCAAGAATGGCGGCATGGTGTCCGTGGTCCAGTCTTGCGGGATCAATATGCGCAATACCATTGCTACCGTATGCCGGGCCAGTGCCAGTAAAGGGCCGCTGGATTTCCTTGATGCAAATTGTCCGGCCGAGGCGAAATCGTATCGTGAGCTGCTGCGCAAACAGGAAGCCTGTGCGGGGCGCGGTTTTACAGGCGCCACTTATGACTCTGACATGAAAAAATGCATGGGCGGAAAAATGCCCGCCGCTGCCGATATGGCAGGCAGGGGCTACACTTCAGGCCAGGCTGCAACAAAGGCAGCCGGCACTGAAGATGCCTCTGGCAGTGATGCCACCAATGAAGCCATCAAACAGGGCACCAAGGCGCTGAAGGGATTATTCGGGTTCTGATGGAAGGCTGTGGTGCTGCTGCGAACTTCCATATTTGCCGGGTTGTTGCTGTTGCCGCATCTGGCAGTGGCGCAGCCCGATCCATTTCCGCAGGTGGCGACGGCCTATCTGGTCAGGGTAGATGACAAGCTGATCTGGGAACGTCAGGTCAACAAAAAGCTGGCACCTGCCAGCCTGACCAAGCTGGCAATGGCGCTGCTGTTGCTTGAAGATTATCAGCCGAAGCAAGTGGTTGAAATCAGCCGGGCGGCAGCAGCTGAAACCGGCATGCGGCTGGGCGTGAAGCCAGGCCAGCGCTTTTACCAGGAAGACCTGCTTGCAGCTGCGCTGATCAGTTCGGATAACGATGCCTGTCATGCACTGGCTGAAATGAAAGCCGGCACCCAGGCAAGGTTTGTTGATGCGATGAATCGGCGGGTAAGGCAGATGGGCATGCTCGATACGCATTTCTCCAATGCCTGCGGACACGATGCCGCTGACCATTATTCAACGGTGCATGATCTGGCGTTGCTGGCAGAAGAGGTACTCAAGCATCCAGAACTTACCCGTGTGGTGTCCCGGACCGATGCCAGGATAAGCACGGTGGATGGCAATAATTCCTATCAACTTCACACGCGCAATGCACTGCTTGGGCGATACCGGGGCGCACTGGGCCTGAAGACAGGCTATACCCCGAAGGCCGGGAAATGCCTGATTGCCTATGCCGAGCGTGACGGTACGCGGGTGTTGCTGGTGATGCTGCACGGCAATGACCGCTGGTGGGATGCGGCAGATATCCTCGACATTGCCTTTGCCCAGGCGCCTCAGGGAAACTGAGATGTTGCCGGAAATTTTCAGGGCACAATCCGGGCGAGACATCCTGTTGCTGTGCCTGGTTACGCTGCTGGTTTATGGCAACGCCCTTCATGGCAGCTTCCAGTTTGATGACTACAATGTAATCGTCAACAATCCGCGGGTACATGCGTGGCCCGGCTGGTGGCAGGACATCAGCACGAGTGGCATACGCCCGCTGCTGAAACTGAGCTATTTGCTGGATTGGTCATCGGGATTGGGTGTGGCCGGTTTCCATATGACCAACTTGCTGATCCACTGCCTGAACGTGATTTTGGCTTATCGGCTGACATGCGCTTTTCTGGCTGTCGATGGCGGTGGTCAAGCGCAACGGGGAACCGCGCTGTTTGCCGCCTTGCTGTTTGCGTTGCATCCCGCGCTGACCGAGGCGGTAACTTATATCAGTGGCCGATCGTCTGCGCTGATGACACTGTTCTATCTTGCGGGTGTGATGGCCTATGCGCTAGGCAGGGAAAGCGGCAAGACCTGGCAGCTGCATGGTGTGGTGCCGCTTTGCATGTTGCTGTCGCTGCTGACCAAGGAAACCGCCATCACTTTCCCGGCAGCACTATGGCTGTGGGAAGGGCTGAAGGGTGGAACACTGAAGCAGGCAATGCGCAGGCAATGGGTGGTGTGGATATTGCTGGCAGCCAGCCTGATGTTCGTGCTGCTGCATCCGGGTTATGCTCGAGAAATGCGGGACAGCTTCAGCTTCAATACATTGACTGGCAAATTGGCGACACAATTGCTAGGGTTCATTTACCTGATGCGGCAATGGTGCATGCCGTTCTGGCCAAATATCGATCCTGAGTTGCCGGTGCTGGGAAGTTTTCAGGGCTTGCTTCTGCATGCATTCATTTTATTCGGCATGCTTGTGCTGATGGTTTTTTCATGGCGGCGAAGGCCGTGGCTGGCATTTTCCCTTGCGTGGACTATGCTGCAATTGCTGCCCATTTATCTTGTCCTGCCGCGGCTGGATGTGGTGAATGACCGTCAGCTCTATCTGGTGGCGTGGCCGTTGGCGATGGCAATTGCAATACCCTGGGGCAAGCTGGAAATGCCGCACAAACAGCTGCTGGGTGTGGCGATACTGACCCTGCTGGCGTTTGTCACCGTCAAGCGCAATCAGGACTACCGCAATGAAATCGCCTTGTGGGAAGCCACGGCAAGGCTGTCTCCGGGGAAGGCGCGGGTGCAGAACAATCTGGGCTATGCCTTGATGCGGGCGGGCAGGCACGAGGAAGCGCGCCAGTCTTTTGAAACAGCGCTTACGCTGGACCCGACCTATTACCGTGCCCGCTACAACCTGTTGCTGCTGGGTGATGGCGAGTGATTATAATTTTATAACATATTGAATTAATTATTATATTTACAGAGAGGGAAGCATGTGCCAGGAGCATGTCGGTCCGCAACTTCTACGGGAATCAAACCTGAAATATTTGCTGCTGGTATCGGGCCTGGTGCTGGGCATGGTCGCCATGCAACCGCTCAGGGCTTTTGAAAGTCCCGAGCATGAAGTGCTGGGTAACATGGCGATCAAGGCGGTGATCCTGCTTGAGTGTGAACAGGCGCAGACAGCGTGCGAACAGCAGGATCAGGCGTGCGAGCAGCGCAAACTGGACAAGGCGCAAACATGTACGGCATTGCATGGGATGGATGCGGAGTCGACGAAATTGCATTATGGCGAGGTGGTTGCCTGCGTGGATTATTTCCTGACCCCGGAAAAACTGATGGCACGATATGATGAATCGTCCAGCCACCTGATCGGCACCTGGCCGAGCGAGGATCATTGCAACAACAAGCAGAACGGGAAATGGGCGCAGGCCTCGCATGCGAACCATACGCACTTCCAGAAGGAGTTGCTGGTTTCGCTGTCTACCTATCACCAGCTGGCGGTCAGCCTGGCTAGAGACAGGAGCCGTTTGGGTGGCGCGCTGTTTGTCAATGCGATCGGCGACCATTACCTGCAGGATTTTTTTGCGCCGGGGCATATCACCGTGCGACGCTCGCAGATGACGGACCTCTTTGCGAATGCGATGCATGATGCCGCGAATGAAAAGGGCGCGACCTTTCATCCGGGTGAGGGCAGCGGTGTGCAGCGCATGAACGACACAATTCGCGATATCAAGGCTGCGATCGCTGCCAGAACGGAACCGGTCAATGTCGCACCAGAAAATGCAGGGTCAGAAAATATTGGCCCGCAAAAGAAGGATGCGTACCGGAAAGCGCTGGTAACCGCGCTGCGCGCCTTCCTCGCGGGAGATGCGGGATGCCCAGGCGCGGCGGATGCAATGCCGGCGGACGGGATCAGGCTCGAAGGCGATGGATTGCTCGGGCGCGGCGACGGGTGCGCTCAACGCCTGCTGATGCTGGCGGCGAATGTCATTTCCATCGAAGATGTGTTGCAGGCGACGCAGAATGTACAGCCGGAGAATTATTATGATGAGTATGCGCTCAGCCTGCGTCCTGGTATTTATGCGAGCCTGCCGTTTGGCTATTACGCATTGGGCGCGGATGGCAGGGCATCAAACCAGAATGACCGGGATTTGCCCCATGCCCGGGATCAGGTCTGGACATTCAATGCCAGCAAGGACTTGTTTTATGATGCCGGCAAAGGGGGCGCGCGGTCTGTCATCCTGATGGAGGCGGTGCCGCGCGTCTGGATCGGGCCGGGAGAAAATACCGCGCTGAACTTCGGTATCGCCATGGGGCTGCATGCGTTCGAGTGGGATGATAAAAAGCCCTGGTCTGGGCAGAAGGAAAACGGGGTGGGGGGCACGTTCCGTTCAACCGTGATTTTCCCTGAGACGGAAACAGCTTTCAGCCTGCTCTTGCAGCGTACGTACCATGGCGGAGCATCTGTTGGCGACTGGGGCAATGGCTGGAACCTGCGGGTAGAACAAGGCTTTACCTCGTTCCTGACATTTTTCCTGGGCTGGGGAGGGGATGCGATGGCCGATGCGCCGGGGCAACTCGGCTATGGGCATTACACAACGGCCGGTGTCATGATTGCAGGACCAGTCGGCAGGATAAAAAAATTATTCAAATAGGGGAGCGAAACACAATGAGCAGCAATATGCAATCAGACGGAAATGGTACGCAGGATATGCCATTTGTGGCACCTTGCCGTACGCTGGAGATGTCAGCGCCATGGCATTGGTTGAAACTGGGCTGGCGGGATGTCACGCGTGCGCCGCTGCTCAGCCTGACCTACGGCCTCGCACTGACCTTGCTCAGCCTGATGATCTTTGTCTTTACCTGGCAGTACGGCACACTGGCGCTGTATATCGGCCTCGCCAGCGGTTTCATGTTCATCGGCCCGGTGCTGGCGGTGGGGCTGTATTCGATCAGCCGGCAGATGGAAGATGGCCGCATCCCTGTGCTGGGTTATTGCATCCGCGAAGGCAGGCATCATTTGAAGGAATTGCTGGTACTGGGGTTGATCCTGATGGTGGTGCTGTTGTTGTGGGCGCGATCGGCAACGGTGGTCAGCATCTTCATGCCGATGGCGGGCCATCCGCACTGGGAAGAGCTGGTGCCCTATTTCGGCATCGGCAGCGTGGTGGGGGCGGTATTTGCCGCGATTGTTTTTGCCGCCAGTGCGTTTTCCCTGCCGATGATCATGGATCGCAAGGCGGACGCCATCACGGCAGTGGTCACCAGCATCAATGCGGTGCTGCGTAACAAGCAACCGATGCTGCTGTGGGGTATCATCATCGTGGTATGCGTGCTGCTTGGATTTGCTTCGATGCTGATAGGCTTCATCGTGCTGATGCCTATCCTTGGTCATGCCACCTATCATGCCTATCGCGATACGATCGATGCGTCGGCCTGGCCGAAGAACATGCCGGCCGATGAGGCTTGAGGAACGCTCCATGCGTTATCAGCAACTGGCTTTACTGCATCTGGCCATCATCGTGCCGGCCTTCATGGTCGGCACTTACCTGTTGATCCGGCGCAAGGGCATGTCGTAGCATAAGTCGCTGGGCAAGCTATACCTGCTGCTGATGCCGGCCCAGTTGGGTCCCCGGTGGTTTGGCCATTTTGGCGTCATCCATCTGTTCAGCCTGTTCGCGCTGTATTCGGCACCCGCCGCGTGGTTTGCGGTCCGCCGCGGTGATATTGCTGCCCATCGCCGCATCATGACCGGCCTGTATGCTGGCGGCCTGCTGCTGGCGGGGGGCTTTGCGTTTGCCCCGGGCCGCATGCTGCATGCCTGGTTGTTCCATTGATCCGTGCTGATCCATTGATCTGCACGGTCTGCTGGGCGGTTCTGATCAGCTTGCTATTCGGGGTGAATCGGACTGGGCTGATGACCGCATTGGGGGATGGGTCTTCTCATGATAAAATGCGCATTTTCCCGATTTCACTACTTTTTTCCCCGGAAGGTGCGCCATGTTCTCACGCAAAAATACCATTTCAGTCGTTGATCCCGAGTTGTGGGATGCCATCCAGAAAGAAACCCGCCGTCAGGAAGATCATATCGAACTGATTGCCTCCGAAAACTACACCAGCCCGGCCGTGATGGAAGCCCAGGGCAGCCAGCTCACCAACAAATATGCGGAAGGTTATCCCGGCAAGCGCTACTACGGCGGCTGCGAATATGTGGATATCGCCGAACAACTGGCGATCGACCGTGCCAAGGCGCTGTTTGGCGCGGAATATGCGAACGTGCAGCCGCACTCCGGTTCGCAGGCGAACCAGGCGGTGTATGCCTCCGTGCTGAAGCCGGGCGATACCATACTGGGCATGTCGCTGGCGCACGGCGGCCACCTCACCCATGGTGCCAGCGTGAACATCAGCGGCAAGCTGTATAACGCCATAACCTATGGCCTGAATGACAAGGAAGAAATCGATTACGACGCAGTGCAGAAGCTGGCGAACGAGCACAAGCCCAAAATGATCGTGGCCGGCGCTTCTGCCTATGCGCTGGTGATCGACTGGAAAAAATTCCGCGCGATTGCCGACAGCGTGGGCGCTTACCTGTTTGTCGACATGGCGCACTATGCCGGCCTCGTTGCTGCAGGTTTTTACCCGAACCCGGTTGGCATTGCCGATTTCGTGACGACCACTACCCATAAAACCCTGCGCGGTCCGCGCGGTGGTTTGATATTGGCCAAGGCCGAGCATGAAAAAGCATTGAATTCGGCGATCTTCCCCTCGCTGCAGGGCGGCCCGCTGATGCACGTGATCGCTGCCAAGGCGGTGGCATTCAAGGAAGCGGCGAGCAAGGAATTCAAGGCCTACCAGAAACAGGTGATCGAGAATGCACGCGTGATGGCCAAGGTGCTGACAGAAAGAGGCGTTCGTATTGTTTCCGGCCGCACCGACAGTCATGTGTTCCTCGTGGACCTGCGTGCGAAAAAGCTTACCGGTAAAGATGCCGAAGCCGCACTGGGCCGAGCCCATATCACCGTGAACAAGAATGCCATTCCGAATGATCCGGAGAAGCCTTTCGTGACTTCCGGCATCCGTATCGGTTCACCGGCCATGACCACTCGCGGCTTTACCGAACTGGAAGCCGAGAAGCTGGCCAACCTGATCGCCGACGTGCTGGATGCGCCGAGTGACGAGTCAGTGATCGCCTGCGTGGCAGCTGAAGTGAAGAAGCTGACTGACAAGTTCCCGGTATACGGTTAAGCAGGATTTGGGATTTTGGATATGCATACCCTAAATCCATATTCCAAATTCCCAATGCCTTAATTATATGAAATGCCCCTTCTGCAAGCATCCGGATACCCAGGTTGTCGATTCCCGCGAAAGCGATGAAGGCGACAGCATACGCCGTCGCCGGCGCTGCCTGAAATGCGACAAACGCTTCACCACCTATGAAACGGTAGAGCTGCGCATGCCGCAGGTGGTGAAGCAGAACGGCATGCGCATCGATTTCGACCAGGAAAAGCTGCGCACCAGTTTTACCCGCGCGCTGCACAAGCGCCCGGTGTCCACCGAGCTGGTCGATGCGGCGGTGGATCATGTGGTGCAGCGGGTGTTTGCGCTGGGCGAGCGCGAGATCGGCTCGCGCGAAATCGGCGAGATGGTGATGAAGGAATTGCTCAAGCTGGACAAGGTGGCTTATATCCGTTTTGCCTCGGTGTACAAGAGCTTTCAGGATGTGGGCGATTTTGCCGAAGCGGTGGATGCCGTGCGGCAGTCCCCCCGACGCGGCAAGAAATAACTGCCATGATGACACCGGCAGACAGTGAGTGGATGGCCCGGGCGCTACAGCTTGCAGCGCGCGGACTCTACACCACTACGCCGAATCCGCGTGTGGGTTGCGTATTGGTGAAAGAGGGAATGTTGCTTGCTGACGGCTGGCATGCAAAAGCCGGCGAGCCGCATGCCGAAGTGCATGCGCTGCGTGCCGCCGGCGACAAGGCCCGGGGCGCAACGGCCTATGTCACACTGGAGCCTTGCAGTCATCATGGACGCACGCCACCCTGTGCTGATGCGCTGATCGCAGCAGGTGTTGTGCGCGTGGTGGCTGCAATGCAGGATGCGAATCCCCTGGTGGCGGGGCAAGGGTTGGAGAAACTGCGTGCGGCAGGCATCGCAGTGGAATGCGGATTGATGGATGTACCCGCACGCGAACTGAATGCGGGATTTATCAAGCGCATGACACAAGGCCTGCCGCTGGTTCGCAGCAAGATTGCGATGAGTCTGGATGGTCGTACCGCGTTGCGCAATGGTGCAAGCCAGTGGATCACCGGGCCTGCGGCGCGCAAGGATGGACATCACTGGCGCGCACGTTCCTGCGCGGTGCTGACCGGCATTGAAACTGTGCTGGCAGATGATGCGCAGTTAACGGTGCGCGAAGTGGAAACGAGCCGCCAGCCGCTGCGTGTCGTGCTGGATAGTCAATTGCGCATGCCATTGACAGCAAGCATCCTGCAGGGCGGCAATGTACTGGTGTATGCCGCAGTGCGCGAAACGGAAAAAATCGCAGCGCTGGAGCAGGCCGGAGCAAAGGTGGAGGTGTTGCCTGATTCAAGCGGGCGGGTTGATGTGAAGGCCTGCCTGAAAGACCTTGCCAGTCGTGGCTGCAATGAAGTACTGGTGGAAGCCGGCCGCACGCTGAATGGCAGCCTGCTTGAGGCCGGACTGATTGATGAACTCCTGGTTTATATGGCGCCGCAATTACTGGGCGATGCTGCGCGCGGCATGGCGGCAATGGGCGAGCTGGTATCGCTTGCACAGCGGGTGAATCTGGCATGGCTTGATGTGCGACAGGTAGGTCCGGAGCTGCGCTTGCGTGCGCAGATATTTAAGTAACTATTTGATTTAATTATATTAATTATGTTTACCGGAATCATAGCCGCTGTCGGCACCATCGCTGAAAAACATGACCGTGAAGGTGGATTGCGTTTGCGTATCCAGACCGGCAAACTGGATATGTCTGATGTTGCATTAGGCGACAGCATTGCGGTGAATGGCGTGTGCCTCACTGCAATCGAAAAAACCGGGAACAATTTTACCGTGGATGTGTCCAGGGAAACATTGCGCTGCACAGTCGGACTGGAACAACAGGGTGCCGAGGTCAATCTGGAAAAAGCGCTGCGGCTGGCAGACCGGCTCGGCGGGCATCTGGTGAGCGGACATGTGGATGGCGTGGGTGAGGTGCTGGCTTTTCACGATCTTGGCGAAAGCTGGAAGCTAGTCGTACAAACACCGGAGGAACTGGCAAAATACATCTCGACTAAAGGCTCCATCACCATCAATGGAGTAAGCCTGACCGTCAATGAAGTGAATGGTGCGCAATTCAGTGTAAACCTGATTCCGCATACGCTGCAGGAAACCACCTTGAAGCATCTGCAAGCCGGTGCAAGGGTGAATCTGGAAGTGGACATGATTGCGCGCTATGTGGAGCGCATGATGGGGGCAGGGAAATAAGGGTCTTTACAAATTGCATGAAAATTACCGAACTCGTGTCATTTTCTGCAAGCTGATACTATTAAGAAATTCTTTATGCAGAAGGCAAATCAGCAAATGACGGACATCGCACCGATACAGGAAATCATAGAGGAAATGCGCCTGGGACGCATGGTGGTGCTGGTCGATGAAGAGGATCGCGAGAACGAGGGCGACCTGGTTTTTGCGGCGGAATTTGCCACTCCCGACAAGATCAACTTCATGGCCAAGCATGGCCGCGGCCTGATCTGCCTCACGCTGACCGAAGCGCACTGCAAACAGCTGGAGCTGCCATTGATGGTACGCGAGAATGGTTTGCCGCTGGCCACCAACTTCACGCTGTCGATTGAGGCGGCTACTGGCGTAACCACCGGCATCTCGGCGGCAGATCGTGCGCGCACAATACAGGTGGCTGCCAGCCGCCATGCAAAGCCTGCAGACATTGTGCAACCCGGGCATATTTTCCCGTTGCGCGCAAAAAATGGCGGTGTACTGGTGCGCGCCGGCCACACCGAGGCAGGGTGCGATCTGTCGCTGCTGGCAGGACTGACACCTGCCGCGGTGATCTGTGAAATCCTGAAAGAGGATGGCGAGATGGCGCGCCTGCCTGACCTCATCCTCTACGCAAAAGAGCACGGCCTGAAAATCGGCACCATTGCCGACCTGATCGAATACCGCAGCCATACCGAAAAGCTGGTGGAATGCGCGGCCAGCCGCAACATACACACTGCCTACGGCGAAATGGAACTGCGCACCTATGTCGACAAGACCACGCAGCGTACGCATCTCGCACTGGTAAAAGGCCAGATACAGGCGGAAGCGGAAACGCTGGTGCGGGTGCATGAGCCACTGTCGGTGCTCGATTTCCTCGAGCAAACCAGTTTTCCCAATTCCACCAGCGTGCATGATGCGTTGCAGAAAATAGCGCAGTCACCCGCCGGCGTACTGGTCATGATGCACCAGAATGAAACTTCGCAGGACCTGCTGGAGCGTGCCTCGGCCAATCCCGAGACGCATCATGCGACGCGCTGGGACCCGCGCAGCTATGGTATTGGTGCGCAGATCCTGCGCGACATCGGGGTCAGCAAGATGCGCCTGATTGGCTCGGCACGCAAACTGCCTAGCATGGCCGGATTCGGACTGGAAGTAGTGGGTTACGTTTAGCACTCGAAAGGACAGACATGAAAGAAATCGAAATCAACCTGAATGGCAAGGGCATGCGCATCGGCATCGTGCAAAGCCGTTTCAATACGCCGGTCTGCGAAGGCCTGCTGGGTGCCTGCCGCGCCAAGCTGGAAGAGCAGGGCGTGGCCGAAGATGACGTGACCCTGGTGACGGTGCCCGGCGCACTCGAAATCCCGCTGGCGCTGCAGCTGCTGGCCGCCAGCGGCAAGTACGACGCGCTGATTGCGCTGGGTGCGGTGATCCGCGGTGATACCTACCATTTTGAGGTCGTGTCCAATGAATCTGCGCGTTGCGTCAGCGATGTGCAGCTCGGCAAGGGTGTGCCGATTGCCAATGCCATCCTCACCACCGATACCGATGCGCAGGCTGAAGCACGCATGCGAGTGAAGGGCGAAGAAGCAGCGCTGGTTGCGATAGAGATGGCAAACATGAAAAAGGCGCTGGCATGACAGACAAGGCAGCAAAGCCGGCAGGCAAGAGCCTGCGCCATCGTTCTCGCGAACTGGCCGTACAGGGCATCTACCAGTGGCGCATGGGTGGCACCGAACCGCGTGAAATCGAAAAGTCCGTACGCGACGAGAAAAGCCTGGGACGTTATGATGCAGCGCTGTATACGCTGCTGCTGCATGGCGTGGTCGAGCATCACCAGTCGCTGGTGACAGCGCTGGAACCGCACATGGAGCGCAGCCTCAAGGAGCTCAGCCCGATCGAGTTTTCCATATTGTTGCTGGGCGCATTTGAACTGATACACAATCTGGAAGTGCCCTACCGCGTGGTGATCAATGAATCGGTTGAACTAGCCAAGACTTTTGGCGGCACCGATGGTCACAAATTCGTGAACGGCGTGCTGGACAAGCTGGCCGCGGTAGCCCGCAGCATGGAAGTCAACGCAGGCTGATCTGGCGCAACACAGCGGAGCGCACCTTGTCCGAATTCAGCCTGATCGAAAAATACTTCACCCGTCCCGCCCCCACCGCCGTGCTGGGCGTGGGCGATGACGCCGCGCTGATCGCGATTTCTCCCGGCATCAATATGGCGGTTTCAACCGACATGCTGGTCGCGGGTACGCACTTCTATCCCGATGCCGATCCCTTTCTGCTGGGCAGAAAAACACTGGCGGTCAATATTTCCGATATGGCGGCGATGGGCGCGGTGCCGCGCTGGGCTACCCTTGCGCTGTCCTTGCCCGAAGAAAATGAAGCCTGGCTGGCCAAGTTCAGCAAGGGTTTTTTTTCAATGGCAGAATCGTCCGGCGTTGAACTGGTAGGCGGCGACACCACCAGAGGCCCGCTCACCCTGAGCGTCACCATCATGGGCGTGGTGCCTTTGGGCCAGGCATTGCGACGCGATGGCGCCAGAATTGGCGATGAAATCTGGGTTTCCGGCAAGCTGGGTGATGCCGCACTGGCGTTGGCGCATCTACAGGGCAAGAACCGGCTGGAGGATGCAGATTATCAAAGGGTGTCATCTGCGCTGCATGATCCGAAGCCGCGCGTAGCGCTGGGCCTCGCTTTGCGCAGCATTGCGCATAGTGCCATCGATGTATCTGATGGCTTGCTGGCTGATCTCGGGCATATCCTGGAGCAATCTCGGGTGGGCGCAGAAATTCATTTCGACCAGCTGCCTGTTTCTGAGTGCGTGCAGCAATTTTCTGCGCAAGCATTCGGCAAGCGCTGCGTGATGGCGGGAGGGGATGATTATGAACTGTGTTTTACTGCGCCGGTTGAAATGAGGGCGCGTATACAGCAAATTTCAGACGAGCTGAACCTGCCGCTGACAATAATAGGCAGGATAATCAGAGGCAATCGCGGCAAAGTGCTGGCGCAAGACGGCACCGAAATTCAACTGGAGAAAAGCGGTTATGACCACTTCGGCTGAAACAGTAGTCCATCAACCGGACTGGCGCATGCTCATCCGCCACCCGGCACATTTTTTCGCGCTGGGCATGGGCAGCGGACTGGCGCCCAAGGCGCCGGGCACGTTTGGCACACTTGCAGCTTTCCCGCTGTACTGGGTGCTGACACCGCTGATGAACGACTATACCTTCCTGTTGTTCCTGCTTGCTTCCTATTTCCTCGGTGTGTGGATGTGTGACAAGACCGGGCGTGAAATCGGTGTGTCCGACCATGGCAGCATCGTGTGGGATGAAATTGTCGCGTTCATGCTGGTACTGTTCTTCACGCCTGCTGGAATCGCCTGGCAAGTGCTGGCATTCGTGCTGTTCCGCCTGTTCGATATCGTGAAGCCGCAACCGATCAAATATTTTGACCAGAACATGCACGGCGGTTCCGGCGTGATGTTTGATGACTTGCTGGCAGCAGGATACGCACTGTTCGTGATGGCCCTCATCAAGAGCATGCTGGAATGAAGAAATTTCTGCTGCTCCTGCTGGCATTTTGCAGTGCTGCAACAGCAGATGAATTCGATGCCAGCGTCATCGCCGTCATGGATGGTGATACCGTGATGGTGTTGCGCAATGCAGAAGAAATCAAACTGCGTCTGGTCAATATCGATGCGCCCGAACTTGATCAACCCTGGGGCAGGGAATCCCGCGAATTCCTGCTCAAGCGTGTGCTGAAAAAGCAGGTGCACGTCAGCAGCCATGCAGTCGATGCCTATGGCCGGATGCTTGCAGAAATTTCGCTGAATGGAAGCAGCTTGAATGAAGCGCAGGTGCGCGAAGGCAATGCCTGGGAATACTCGCACTTCCATTCCAATCAGCACTATGTCGCACTGGAAGAAGCTGCACGAAAAGCGCACAAGGGCTTGTGGGGGCAATCCGAGATGCCGGAAGCGCCGGATTTATGGCGCAAAGCGCACCCGAAAAAATATAATTTAATCAATAATATAAATAAACCATCTGGTTGCAGCAACAAACACTACTGCAGCCAGATGAGCAGCTGTGATGAAGCAAAACTCTATTTTTCAAAATGCGGTGTGAAATCACTGGACGGCAATGGTGACGGCGTGCCGTGCGAAAACCTGTGTGGAGCAGTAGGCGGAATGGCTGCACCACCGAAAATTCATATCCGGGTGCAGTAATTTTTTAGATTCTCAATAGACAGGGAATGGCAGGAATTCTTCAGTTCATTTAACTTATCCGAGTACCGTTCTGTGCCCTAAACGGTCTTTGCGGTTGCTCGCATGAGGATATGTAGGGTGCAATAAGCGAAGCGCATTGCACCGAATGTTTAAACATCCAGAACAATGCCCGATGGTAATGGCGCCCTGCGCGGTCTCAAAATCAGAACCGTCGGGGGCAGCCCGACAGCTGGTCACTTTCTTGTGCTTCGCCAAATGAAAGTAACCAAAGAAAAGGCGACCCAGCCGTATCGCCCTTCGGGTACCTTCGGTCGAACAATAAAATTGGGCGGCTGCGGAACTCGCACGATCTGCTACGCAGCCACGTGCTCAAACAGTCCTCGCCTCACTTCCCAATTTTATCGCCCGCCCTCAGCGATACAGATGGGGGATAAACTACCAAACCAAATTCAAAATCGAAGAGCCAAACCTTGGTGTGCGCGTAGCGCACACCAAATCAAAAACAAAATATACGTGAGGGCGCAACTCGCTCTCACACAAAACCTTTTTTGATTTTCGCTTTTGACTTTGGGTCCCCATATCCGCCACCGCGTAGCGCAGATTGGTCAGGGGATGTCGGCGAGGACTGTCTGAGCACGTGGCCACGAAGTGGATCGTGCGAGTTCCGCAGCCGCCTGATCAATTGAGCAACACAGGGAATCCTGCAGGGATGGCGGAACTGGGATCGCCTTCTTTCGATTACCTTTCTTGGCGAAGCAAGAAAGGTAAGCAGCTGTCGGGCTGCCCCGACGGTTTTGTTTTAAGTTTATGAAACGTTGAGCTTCATCAATTCAGCACAATCTTATGTTATCGAACTCAAACGTCAGTTATTTTACTATTCAGTTAAGAGCTCTAATGGCAAAGTCGTGCCCATTTGCGACATTTCGCGCCAACAGTACGTTGCGCGAAACCGGACACTATTGGAGCGCTACTGATAACCCTTAAATGACACTCGGGCTTCCCAATAACGGTCATTGAGATTATCAGTTTCTTACATTATGTCGCCTGTTATACATGCTTTAGCATAGGCAATTTGTTCGTCAGTTAACTGCTTATTCCGCTCAATAAAGTCGTTTATTATTTCTGCGGTTTTAGGATGCCGTAAATGCCCTAGCCCATGTAATGCAGCACCTTGGCATACCTCTGATTTAATCGCTAGTGCTTTTACTAACGTAGGCGGATTCTAGTTTGAAGTGCAATTTTGAGTAATGTAGGTCAGGAGGGTGGGATGCGGTAGCATCCGGGCTTTTTGACCTGCCAGTCGAAATTGCAAAGATGAACTACACACACCTCACCCGAGAA
>JAJXUI010000002.1:0-83073 GCA_021782995.1 Pseudomonadota bacterium
TCCGATCTTCGGGATGAGTTGCTGGACTGGTTGCGTTGCCGGCCGCTGATTCATGTGGAAGGCGATTATGTGCTGCTGCATGCCGGTCTGTTTCCCTCCTGGACGGTGAAGCAGGCAGAGAAGCTGGCACATGAGGTGGGGGCGGTGTTACGTGGCCCGGAATATGTAACTTTCCTGAAAAAAATGTATGGCAACAAGCCGGCTTGTTGGGATGCGGATTTGCACGGCTATGACAGGTTGCGCGCAATAACCAATGCGTTCACGCGCATGCGCATTTGCTCTCCCTCTGGCGAAATGGAGTTCAAATTCAAGGGTGAGGTGAGTGATATTCCGGCAGGTTACTTGCCCTGGTTCGATGTTGCTGGCCGTGCCAGTACCAACAAAACTGTGATATTCGGGCATTGGTCGGCGCTGGGGCTGGTAAACAAGCCCAATGTGATCGCGCTGGATACGGGATGCTTGTGGGGCGGTGCATTGACGGCGATTCGCCTGGAAGATCGCAAGGTGTTTCAGGTGCCTTGTATGCGACAGGACGGGGCTGTTTTGTCAGGCTGAAGCCCATCCTGCTGCGGAGTGTAGTGTTCAAATATGGCTGGGGGCATATTGTTGTATATTCGACAGAATATCAGTCAGTGCATCCTTGGCCTTCGCCGTATCGTAGTCCATTTGCAGGCCGGTCCAGAAGCCATCGCTCATTCCGAAGAATCGGGATAAACGCAAGCCGGTATCAACTGTAATGGCGCGCTTGCCGGCCACGATTTCCCCAATGCGCCGCTGTGGCACGCCAATTTCCTTGGCAAGCCGGTATTGCGTAATCCCCATGGGTTTGAGAAATTCTTCCAGCAGGATTTCGCCGGGCGTCGGGTAAGGAATTTTCCTCATGGTGCACCTCATCTTTTAGTGATAGTCGATTATTTCCACATCAATTGCGTTGCCATTTTCAAACCGGAAGCAAATTCGCCATTGGTCGTTTATGCGTATGCTCCAAGTGCCCTTGCGGTTGCCTTTTAACAGTTCCAGGCGATTGTTGGGAGGAATGCGCAGATCGTCGATTCTGCCGGCACGATTGAGCATGGCAAGTTTACGCATTGCGGAAGTCTGGATATTCACGAAACGTGGTATGCGGCGTCCGTTGAACAAAGCTTCTGTATCAGCGCACTTGAATGTGGAGATCATGGATGCAATACTATTGCGCTATAGTAGTATTGTCAATCGTTACTATTGAGGTTGGCTGTGTTTGCCGGAGTTTCCCCTATTGATTTGGTACAAATCAAGAATGCGTTGAATAAGTGTGTCCCGTTTATACTTCGAATCTCAGTACGAACGGAATCATAAAGTTACCGTCTGCCACTGGTGGTGAGCCTGTCGAGCGATCGAACGGCTTGTTCAGCGTGCCCTTAAACGTAATAACCTTTCGAGCGGAGCCCTTCGAATTCGCTCAGGACAGGCTTGTCGAAGCATAAGATTCCGTTCACATTTCGACAGGCTCAATGCGAACGGAATCTTGGTAATGGAGTTCAGGGAATCTTCGATAATGAGCTCCGGATCAAGCATTACTTGTTTCATTCTCGCTGACAGACTCATTCCACTCAAACTGGATGCGGTGCAGTTGTGCATATACCGCGCCTTTGTTCAGCAACTCCTGATGCGTGCCGGATTCGACGATTTGGCCTTTTTGCATCACCACAATTTTATCCGCGCGCTCTATGGTTGAAAGGCGGTGAGCGATAACCAGTGTGGTGCGCCCCTGCATCAGCGTCTCCAGTGCGGCCTGCACGTGGCGTTCTGATTCGCTGTCCAGTGCGGAGGTGGCCTCATCCAGTATCAATACCGGGGCATTTTTAAGGATTGCGCGTGCAATGGCAATGCGTTGGCGCTGGCCACCGGAAAGACGCACGCCGCGCTCGCCTACTAAGGTATTCAAACCATCCGGCCAATCGCGTATAAATTCCATTGCGTGTGCTGCCGTGGCGGCGGCGATAATCTCGGCCTCGGGCACCTCGCGCATCTGGCCATAGGCAATATTGGCGGCAATGGTGTCATTAAACAGCACCACTTCCTGGCTTACCAGTGCGATATTTGCGCGCAGGCTGGACAAGCTCATATCGGCCAGGTCGTGGCCGTCCAGCGTGATGCGGCCGCTGGTGGGGGAGTAAAAGCGCGGTACCAGGTTGGCGATGGTAGTTTTGCCACTGCCTGAGGCGCCGACCAGTGCAACCGATTGGCCGGCGGGAATGTTGAGGTTGATGTTGCGCAAGGCGAGGCGTACTTCTTGTGTGTCGCCGCTTTGCTGGTAGCTGAAATTCAGGCTCTCGAACTTGATATCACCTTTTGCCCGAGGGATGCGTGTTTGGCCGGCATCGATTTCGCTGGGGGTATCCAGCAATTCAAACACGCTTTCCGCTGCGGCGAGGCCGTTCTGCAGATAGACCGTGACACCGGTAATACGCTTCAGTGGCGAAGTCAGCATCATCATTGCGGCGATAAATGACAGAAACGCACCTACGGTCGTGCCATCGGTGCGCGATTGCTCGATAGCCAGATAGAACAGATAGGCCAGCGCAAAAGCTGCCACCATTTGCACGATGGGCACATTGGAGGCGTTGGCCACGGTTTGCTTCATCGAAAAGCGGCGCACCCAGTTGGAGGTATCGGCAAAGCGGTTGCTTTCATACTGCTGACCGCCGAACAGTTTCACCACCTTGTGTGCGGTAATGCTTTCTTCGATGACCTGGGTCATATTGCCCATGGCCTGTTGCGAATCGCGGCCGAAGCGGCGCATGCGCAGGTTGATGACTTTGATGATCACCGCAATCACCGGCATCATCACCAGCGTAATCATTGTCAGCTTCCAGTTCAGATACAGCAGCCAGCCCATCAGTCCGACAATGATGATGGAATCGCGGATAAACACGGTGACCACGTTGGTGGCCGCCTCGGTGACACGGGTGACATCATAGGTAAATTTGGAGATCAGCTTGCCGGTGGAGTGGTCGTCGTAATAGCGCGTGGGCAGTGTCATCAGCTTGGCAAACATTTCATTGCGCAAATCCATCACCACCTTGTCGCCCACCCAGCCGATTGCATAGGCGCTGACAAAAGAAGCAATGCCGCGTATCAGGAATATCAGCAGGATGAAAACGGGCACTAATTTAATCACCGTTTGATCATGATGCACAAAGGTGCCGTCCAGCATCGGCTTCAGCAATGCGGGCAGCAGGGGATCGGTAGCGGCGGTGATGGCGGTACCCAGGATGGAAAGCGCAAAGGTGCGCCAATACGGTTTCACATAACCGAGCAGGCGCCGGTAAAGCTGGGAGTTGGTCATTTCAGTCATGGAAGCGATTTGGCCGAGGGATTCAATCGGGCGTAAGAAAAATATAATATAATCAATCAGTTGAGAAGTTTTCTCATGATGGATTCAGCTTGTTGTACATAGCTGCTGCTGACCATGTTGCAGTGGTTCAGCACATGATAGAGATTATACAGGGGTTTGCGCCGGGCATAGCCGGCATCCAGCGGCCAGGCTGCCTGGTACGCGGAATAGAACGCGGCCGGGTAACCGCCAAACAGTTCTGTCATCGCGATATCGGTTTCGCGGTCGCCGTAGTAAGTGGCGGGATCGAATATTACCGGGGTGTCGTTCCTGAGATAGGCGTGATTGCCGCTCCACAGATCGCCGTGCAGCAGTGAGGGTGAAGGCTGGTGATCACCCAGTAATTCAGGCAGCGCATCCAGTACCTGTTTGCCCAGTGCCTGCAGCTGACCGCGATAGCCATTGCGCGCAGCTTCTTCCAGTTGATGCCCTAGGCGCTGTTCGCGCCAGAATTCCTGCCAGCCTGAAGTCCAGCTGTTGGGTTGCGGGGTGAGGCCGATGGTGTTGTTGCGATGCCAGCCGAATTGGCTGGCGGTGCTTCGATGCATCGCAGCCAGTTGTTTACCCAACGCTTGCGCGTCGCCGCGGCCTGACATGTCGAGAAATTCCAGCACGAGAAAACTGTTGGCGCCAGCGCTACCCGCAGTAACCGGCTTGGGGACTCGAATCGTATTTGTTGCGGCAATTGCCTCCAGCCCGGCTTGTTCGGCGGCGAACATGTCCAGCCGGTTGACGGCATTGATTTTGACCAGGAACTGGCGATGATCCTTGCCATGCAAATGCCATGCCTGGTTGGAGTCCCCTCCGCCGAGTGGCCTGACATTGCCATGCTGGAATTCTGCGTGGATGGCGATGCTGATTTGGTCATCAATTTCAGTCCAGTCAATCATGGATGATGGGGTATGTGTAGTCAAAATGGATGGACGGGTTTCACGCCTGGATCTGCTATATATTACCATCGGCCATCAGGGCGGCCCGGATGCGAAACGCCTTGCTTGCGGCGGGGTGTGGCAGGCATATAATCGTCAGAAATACCAATGGGGGAAAACTTGAGCGCAATCCACCCTTCGCAATTCACCTTTTTTGAAGCGCACGCACCCTTTGACCGTATGGAGCATAGGCACCTGCAATGGATGCTTGAACACATGCAGGTGGCATATTATGAGGCGGGAGAAATCATTCTGACCCCGGCGCAGGGAAGCATCAGCCGCTTTTTTGTCATTAAACAGGGGGCCGTTCATGGCGAACAGGAAATCGCCAGAACGGATGAGCAGCATGCCTGGCTGGAGCTGGTGGAGGGGGAGTGCTTTCCGCTCGGTGCGTTATTGTCCAGTCGGCCTGTCGCAAGCGTTTATCGTGCTGCCAGCGATACGTTCTGCTATGAAATGGCGGCGGTAGATTTCAATACCTTGCTGGAGATGAGTGCGCCGTTCCGTGATTTCTGCACGCGCCGTATCGCCAACCTGCTGGAGCATTCCAAAAGCCTGATCCAGGCGCGCTACACCCAGAGCAGTGCCGAGCAGCAATCGTTGACCAGTCCGCTGGCAGCGCTGATCAGCCGCGCGCCGGTGACTTGCACGGAAAGCACGACAGTACGAGAAGCGCTGGAAATGATGCAGCATCACCGGGTGGGTTCCATTGTCGCGGTGGACAGTGAATTTCGTCCTGCCGGCATCCTGACCTTGCAGGATGTGCTGACACGGGTAGCCTTGCCTCAGGTAGACCTCGCGCAGCCGGTGCTTGGCATCATGTCGCGCGAGCTTACCCTGCTCGCGCCACAGGCGCAGGCGCATGAAGCTGCAATGATCATGGCCCAATACGGCATGCGCCATGTGCTGCTGGTGGAAAATGGCAGGCTGACAGGTGTAGTGTCGGAAAAGGACCTGTTTTCCCTGCAACGGATAGGGTTGCGCCAGCTCAGTCTGGCGATCAGGCATGCAGAGAATCTGGGTGAGTTGCGGCGATCAGCTGCGGACATTCATCAGATGGCGCATAACATGATGGCGCAGGGGGTGCCACCCGAGCAGCTCACGCAATTCATTTCCACACTGAACGACCTGCTGACGATGCGCATTATCGAGCTTGAATTTTCTGCAAGTGAACTGGCGGGCACGGAAATGCTTGCGTCGGTTTGCTGGATTGCGCTGGGTTCGGAAGGGCGTTTTGAGCAAACATTGAAGACCGACCAGGATAACGGGCTGATTTTCGAGGTGCCGAACGGACTGTCGGCGCAGCAGGTGCGCGAGAAACTCCTGCCTGTCGCAGCGCGTATCAACATCGCGCTTGCTGAATGCGGATTCCCGTTATGCAACGGCAAGATCATGGCTTCCAATCCACAATGGTGCCTGTCCTTGCAGGAGTGGAAGCAGGTGTTTGCCGGCTGGGTGGAGAATGGCACGCCCAAGGCCTTGATGCATGCCTCCATTTTCTTCGATTTCAGGGCGCTGTATGGCAAGGCTGGGCTGGCCGACACCTTGCGTACATGGTTAATGGGGGAGGTAAAGGGCAAGTCCAGGTTCCTTTACCAGATGGCGGAAATTGCCTTGCAGAACCGGCCGCCGCTGGGTCTGGTGCGAGATTTTGTCGTCAGCCGGGAAAAAACCATAGACCTCAAGCTGAATGGCATTACACCCTTTGTGGATGCGGCGCGCATATTCAGCCTCGCCGCAGGCGTGACGGCTACCAATACCGTATCGCGCCTGCGCGCAAGTGCAGAACAGTTGCGCTTCCGGCCGATGGAAGTGGATGCCTGGGTGGACGCATTGCTGTTCATCCAGGTGTTGCGCCTGCGCCATCATGATGAGTTGTCCGAACAGGGAATGGCGGATACGGAGCTGGATAACCGCATCGACCCGTCGCAACTGAATGAGCTGGATCGGCGCATCCTGAAAGAAGCTTTCAGGCAGGCGCGCAAGCTGCAATCCCGCCTCGCGATGGAGTATCAGCAGTGAGCTTCTTCCAGTCCCGGCTGAGCGGCCTGTTCGGCCTGGGATTGCGGCTTTCCAGGGAGCAGTCGCAACGGGTACAGCGCTGGCAAGCGCTGCCGGCACAGGCCTTGAGTGTGCCGTTTGCCGATGTGCGTTGCGTGGTGGTGGATGTGGAAACCAGCGGCTTGCATTTGCGGCGTGACAGGCTGATTTCTATCGGGGCAGTCGCGATCGTGAATGGCCGGCTGGACTTGTCAGACAGCTTTTCGATTGTGCTGCAGCAGGAAAAAGTGAGCGACAGGGAAAACATCCTGCTGCATGAAATTTCGGGCAGTGTGCAGCGTGCCGGCATTCAGCCGGCAGAGGCATTGCTGGCGTTTCTCGAATATGCGGGGAAGGACCCGCTGGTGGCGTTTCATGTGACCTTTGACCGCACCATGATCATGCGTGCAATCAAGCGGTATCTGGGGTTTTCCTTCCGGCAGCCATGGCTGGACCTGGCTTACATCATGCCGGGTTTGCATCCGGATATGGCAGTGCGCCTGCATACGCTGGATGACTGGAGCGCCAGATATGCCATACGCAATGAAGCCAGGCATAATGCCTTGTCGGATGCCTGTGCGACTGCCCAGCTGATGCTGGTAGGTCTGGCGCACGCGAGGCACAGGAACATTACCAGTTATGAAGGGCTGCAGTATCTGGAAAAACTGCACCGTTCCCTGCATGTCAAATATTAGTTTCTGCTGAAACAATGATGGACGTACCAGGTTCAGTTTTGCCGGTCGGGAAAATGTCATCCATCACTTTATTGCATATCTAATATCCCTGATCGGAAGATTCAGGCGGGATGTTTTCAACCCCTGACAGCAAGCGCCTCTTGTATACTCATCAGTCAAGTTGCGATGAAATATTCGCAGCTTCTGATAAACATATTCAAGGGGGGTTATCGATGGCGAGCAATGACAATAGCCATGCATACTGGCGGGCAACTCTGGGGCTGCTGACCAAGATTCTGGCGATCTGGTTTCTGGTGTCTTTCGGGGCAGGAATTCTGTTTGCGGATCTGCTGAACCATATCCATCTTGGCGGTTATCCGCTGGGATTCTGGTTTGCACAGCAAGGGTCTATTTATGTTTTCATTGCGCTGATTTTCTATTACGCAAAGAAGATGAACGACATCGACCGCAAGTTCGACGTTCACGAAGATTAAGGGGAAAACATGGAACTTCAAACGTGGATTTATCTTGTCGTGGGACTGAGCTTTGCGCTGTATATCGGCATTGCAATCTGGGCTCGCGCTGGCAGCACCAGTGAATTTTACGTGGCGGGTGGTGGTGTACATCCGGTAATGAATGGGATGGCCACCGCCGCTGACTGGATGTCGGCGGCTTCCTTCATCTCGATGGCGGGCCTGATTTCCAATATGGGCTATGGCGGTTCACTGTTCCTGATGGGCTGGACAGGGGGGTATGTGCTGCTGGCGATGCTGCTGGCCCCCTACCTGCGCAAATTCGGCAAATTTACCGTACCGCAGTTCATTGGTGACCGCTATTACTCCAAGCTGGCTGCAACCGTTGCGGTGATCTGCCTGCTGATTGCCTCGATCACATACATCATCGGCCAGATGACCGGTGTGGGTGTGGCTTTTGCGCGATTCCTCGGCGTGTCCAGTGATGTGGGCATTTATGTCGGTATGGGCATCGTGTTCATGTACGCGGTGTTTGGCGGCATGAAAGGCATCACCTATACCCAGGTGGCACAATATGTCGTGCTGATCTTTGCCTACACCATTCCGGCGATCTTCATTTCACTGCAATTGACCGGCAATCCGCTGCCGCAGCTGGGCCTGGGATCCAACATCGTGGGCTCGGATATTTCGCTGCTGCAGAAGCTGGACCAGATTGTGGTTGAGCTGGGCTTTGGCCAGTACACCACGACGGCGGCAGGCAGCACGCTGAACATGTTCGTGTATACCCTGTCGCTGATGATCGGCACCGCAGGCTTGCCGCATGTGATCATGCGATTCTTCACGGTGCCGACCGTGAAGGATGCGCGTACCTCTGCGGGCTGGGCGCTGGTGTTCATCGCCATCCTGTATACCACTGCCCCTGCAGTGGGCGCGATGGCGAAAACCAACCTGCTGCGTACAATTACGCCAGGCGTGGTCATGAGTGGCTCGGATGTGTTTGCCAAGGATGCGGCGCTTGAGTATGACAAGCGTCCCGACTGGATGAAGCGCTGGGAAAAAACCGGCCTGCTCAAGTTCGAAGACAAAAACGGCGATGGCCGCATCCAGTATTACAACGACAAGACCAAGAATGCTGATACCCTGGCCAAGGCAGATGCCGCAGGCTGGAAAGGCAATGAGTTGACAGTGAATGCTGACATCATCGTGCTGGCCAACCCTGAAATTGCCTTGCTGCCGAGCTGGGTAATCGCATTGGTGGCTGCAGGGGGGCTGGCAGCAGCACTTTCCACTGCTGCGGGACTGTTGATGGCCATTTCTGCAGCGATCTCGCATGACCTGGTAAAAGGGGTGTTCAATCCCAATATCAGCGAGAAGGGTGAGCTGATGGCGGGCAAGGTCGCCATGGCTTTCGCCATTGTCGTATCGGGATATCTGGGCCTCAATCCGCCGGGATTTGCGGCAGGGACGGTGGCGCTGGCCTTCGGTATTGCTGCAAGCTCGTTGTTCCCGGCGATCATGATGGGTATCTTCAGCAAGAAGATGAACAAGGAAGGGGCAGTTGCAGGTATGCTGGCCGGTCTGCTGGTGACCCTGTTTTATGTGTTTGCACACAAAGGACTGTTCTTCATCAAGGGTACGGAGTACCTGAGCGTGATCGGCGGCCCGAACAGCTTCTTCGGCATTACACCTGAAGCCTTTGGCGCTGTGGGTGCAGGTGTGAATTTCATTGTGGCTTTCGTGGTGGACAAGTTCACCAAGGCGCCGCCTGAGCATATCCAGCACATGGTGGAAGCCGTTCGTACGCCGCGAGGTTCCAAAGCGGTGGATGGTGCACACTGATCCCGGAAGTACCCTGCCCTGAAAGGGCCTGGGTCAACGGAACGAACCCCGCAGCTAGTATCGCGGGGTTTTTTTTCATATGCAGTCGCATGCCGAGTGGGTTTGGGCAATGAATTCACCCGGCATGCGCATTGCAGCTAACGTTGGAGCATTTGATGGTTTTTGATGTCAGTGTAGCGATGACCTGGATTTTGTTCCTGGCATTGTTTCCTATGGCTTTTATCTGGTTGCGGCGTGCCTTGCGCATTCTGCTCAAGCGAAATTTTTCGGAAGTGGCGCTGAAGCGGGGTGAGTCACCGTCTAATCCGGCAAAATATGCCCCCTATGCCGCGATGATCAATCTGTTGGCCGGTGTACTGGTCAGCTGGGTGATCATCAATATCCTGATGGGGTGGATGAGCTATGCGAGCTGGTCTGCCATTGCGGGGACCACGATCTGGCTCAAGTTGCTTGCCGACTTCATCCTGAGCCGGCATGCGCATCCGCCGCAGAAAAAAACGGCACGCGCCGCAGATTGAATGGGTTAAAGCGTGATGCGTTTGCCAAAATGCTTCAGATAAAGCGCCATCAGGTCCTGGCGCATCGGCGTATGGTTCTGGCCGCCGCGATGTGCAATTTTCAAAGAGCCCATCATTGAGGCCAGGCGGCCTGTTGTCTCCCAGTCCCAGCCTTGCTGGATGCCATAAATCAGGCCGGCACGGTAGGCATCGCCGCAGCCGGTAGGGTCAACTACGGCTTCAGGTTTTGGCGTGGGGATGGCGATCTGCTTGCCATCGGTATAGATCATTGAACCATCAGCGCCCAGCGTCACGATCAATGCCTTGACGGACTGTGCAATCGTTTCCAGTTTGAGGCCGGTTTTGTCCTGCAGCAGTTGTGCTTCATAATCGTTAACCGTGATATAGGTGGCCTGGTCGATAAAACGTTTCAGGTCATCGCCATCGAACAGCGGCATTGCCTGGCCCGGATCGAAAATGAACGGAATTTTTGCAGCGACGAATTCTTCAGCATGCTGGATCATGCCATCACGACCATCAGGCGATACGATGCCGATGCTGATACCGCTGGCATCGGCTACATGGTTCAGGTGGGAATGGCTCATTGCGCCGGGGTGAAATGCAGTGATCTGGTTGTCATCCAGGTCGGTGGTGATGAAAGCCTGGCCCGTAAATGTACCCGGTACCTGCTGCAGATGTGCGCGGGTGATGCCGAGTTTTTCCAGGCGGCTTGCATAGGGTGCGAAATCATCACCAACGGTCGCCATGGGGACGGGTGAGCCACCCAGTAATTGCAGGTTATACGCGATATTGCCTGCACACCCGCCATATTCGCGGCGCATCTCCGGCACCAGGAAAGCCACATTCAGGATGTGTATCTGCTCTGGCAGGATATGTTTCTTGAATTGATCCTTGAACACCATGATGGTGTCATAGGCCATGGAGCCGCAAATCAGAGCTTTCATCGTTGTAATGCCTGACGTAATTGATAAAGCGGGGATTATACCAGCAGGCCGATTGCGGATTGACGGTCATGCCGCGCAGGCTTGCGTGCGTGTCGGGGGGAAGTCATGCGCGATATAAAATAATATAATAAAAACAATATATTGCATGGTTATGGTGTGTGCGGCTGCAGTATTTGTAGTACTGAAGGCATATTTACAGCGGCAGGGTCGGCCAAGATAATTAACCACTTTAATAATCTGATGCGCAGTTTGACTGCTCTCAAGAATGACCGGGGAAGAGACGTGAATGTATCTGGAATAACGCATAGTGCATGCCTGGCATTGCTGTCAGTCATGCTGACCGGTTGCCCGTCTGCATCAAGTGATCCCCCCGCTCCTCCGGCGGTTCCCGCCAATGTCAGCGCAACAGCGAAAGATGGCTATGTGCTGATTGCGGCCACGCTGGACGGCAATACTAAGCGTGAGAATGTATATTGGTCGACCACGGCCGGTGTGACCACGGCCACTGGCACAAAAGTGCAGGGTGGCAGCAACCCGCTGGCAATCAATGGACTGAGCAATAGCACGAAATACTATTTTATTGTCACCGCAGTCGGTGACGGTGGTGAAAGTGCTGCCTCCGTCGAGGTTTCGGCAACGCCCGCTGCTGCAACAGTTGCTGTCGACCCCTTGTATGCTGACCAGTGGCACCTGAAAAATACCGGGCAGAAAGGTCTGGATCCGTCACAAACTGCTGGCGCTGTTGGTGAAGATCTTGATGTGGAGCCTGCCTGGACGACTACCAAGGGGCAAGGCGTAACGGTGGCCGTAGTGGATGATGGACTGGAAATTGGCCATGAGGATCTGGCCAGCAACTTGGCGGCCAATAGCCTCAGCTATAACTATGTCAACGGTACGAATGACCCGACCAATACTGCAACGGACATCACAAGCGGGCATGGTACCGCGGTGGCCGGCATCATCGCCGCTCGCGATGATAATGGTTTGGGCGGCAAGGGCGTTGCGCCACGTGCCAGCCTGGCAGGCTATAACCTGCTGCAATCTTCAGTGTCCAGCAATGAAGCCGATGCGATGACGCGCAATGATGCTCAGGTCAGTGTTTCCAGTAACAGCTGGGGAGCGCCGGATGGGGAGGGCGAGCTGTATGCCAGTACCTCATTATGGAAAGCGGCAATCGATAGTGGCACCAGTTCGGGGCGCGGAGGAAAAGGTGTGGTGTACCTGTGGGCAGCGGGAAATGGCGGGAAGGTCAAGTCATCAACCTGCCCATACGGTTGTGATGATTCCAATTACGATGGTCGTGCAAATTATCACGGTGTATTGGCGGTGGCAGCCGTCAATGACCAGGGCAAGGAGTCTTCCTATTCGGAACAAGGTGCCAATTTGTGGCTCAGCGCGCCGGGCGGTGAATTCTGTTATCCGGCGACCAGCTATACAACGAATCAGCACGCCATATCGACTACCGATCGTGGCGGCGATGTCGGTTTCAACAGAGCCGGATCCTCGAATGTTGCATATGATTATCCGGCAACGGGAAGCACTGCCAGCAGGAATTATACCCGGTGCATGAATGGCACCTCTTCAGCCACGCCTGCTGTGGCGGGGGTGGTGGCATTGATACTGGCAGCCAATCCGCAACTAGGCTGGCGCGATGTACGCTGGATACTCGCAAAATCAGCCCGCAAAAATGACACATCAGATTCCGGGTGGCTTACTAACCAGGCGAGTTTCCATTTCAACCATAAATACGGATTTGGTGTGGCAGATGCATCTGCCGCAGTTACAATGGCCAAAGATCCCGCATATGTACAGCTTGGAACGGAGAAAACATATTCAACGGCGCTCTCGTCACCCAATATACCGATACCGGATTACTCGCAGCGTATTTCAGATGGCAATCCGAAGCCGGCCGAGGATACAATCAATGTTACTGGCAGTGGCATGACTGCAATCGAGTATGTCGAAGTGACATTCACGGCAACAAACAAGCCTTACATAGGCGATCTTGCTGTTGACCTGATAGCGCCTTCAGGTACGGTCAGTCATCTGGCAAGGCAGCATGTGTGTCCTGCTGATCAATATGGAGCATGCAATTCAACCTATACAGGCTGGGTATTTGGGGATGCTGTGCTGCTGGGTGAGGGGGTGGATGGTGCATGGAAGCTCAGTGTCACCGACTGGGTGAGTGATGCGGTAAGCAGCCAGGGTAATTTTTTGTCGTGGAAAATCAAGTTTTATGGACACTGATTTGAGCAGGTTTTATACAGGTCGGGGAATTGAATGAGTAATCCTGTTTTACGCAAGCGCATATTATTTTCGCTGGTATTGCTGGCGGCATACGCCGGTGGGGCGATGGCATGGACCCGTTCGCCGTTGACGGGAATGCGTCCACCCATGGAAGGAACGCCATTGACGCAAGCCTATGTCTGGTATGACGGGGAGCGTCAGAACACAGTATGGCTCGATCCCCAGGTTGTGGCGGAATTCAACCCTGGAGAATCCGGGCAGCATGCAGCAGTCAAGGCGGATGCAGGGGCCAAGGAATTGCCGCTCAGGCATCCGCAAGCCGGTATTCGTTTGTGGCAGATGAACAATACCGGCAATGCAGCAGTCTCCGGCATGGCGGGCAGCAATCCTGGGGGCAAGTATTCCCCGGTCTTTCACGATGGACCAAACAGCAATAGCGCCATGCGTGCATTGCCGGGAAATGTCATTGTGCAGCTGGACCCTGCCTGGAGTGAAGGCAAAGTGAGGGCCTGGTTTGGAAGTCATCAATTACAGATGATCAGGAAAATCAATGCGGGTGTGAATGTCTATTTGATCAAGACCAGTCCCGGCATGGCAACGCTGGAGGTGGCCAATGCGCTTTATCAGGGGGGTGAAGTCAAGGCTGCCTATCCTGACTGGTGGCAGGAAGTGGTGACTAAGTGAATTCATGGTTTTGCCAGAACATTATCAGCAATGGAGATAATAAATGGCAGGCAACGAAGTGGGCTGGCTGCATGCTGTGCTGACTGTGGAGCATGAGTTGCCGAAGTTTGAAGCAATAAAAAACCCGCCATGGCGGGTTTTTTATTGGAGAGTCCTGTCAGGTATCAGATGAACAGGCAAACATCGGCTTCGCCGGCAAATTCCATGAAGGATGCTGCACCAACGAAATCGACGCCACCGATGAATTCGTTCTTGTCGAATTCGAACAGGTCAACCGTCATCTGGCAGGCAACAAACTTCACATCTGCTTCAATGCACATTTCGCGCAGTTCTGAGAGCGAGGCAACACCCTTGCTCTTGATCTTCTGCTTCATCATCATGGAAGCCATGGCTTCCATGCCGGGCAATGCCTGAACGAATACTGGCATGGGTACGGGCATGGGCATGGCCGGATTGGCCAATGGGCTGACACGGATACCATCCATGTTCTTGCGCAGCAATTCCAGGCCATAGAAAGTGCAGAAAACCTGCACATCCCAGCCCAGCGCGGCTGCTGTTGAGGCAAGGATCAAAGGTGGATAGGCCATATCCAGTGTACCTTTGGTTGCGATGATTCCCATCTTTTTCATTTTGTTATCCTTGTAATGTTGATCTGAGCGGGGCCTGGAAGGGAATTACTTCTTTTTCATCATGAAAACGTACTCACCCTTCTCTTCGGAGGAGGAGACCAGTGTATTGCCTGTCTGGTTGGCAAACGCTGCCATGTCTTTGACGGAGCCGGCATCGGTAGAAACTACCTTGAGAACCTGACCCGAAGCCATATCAGCCAGAGCCTTTTTGGTCTTCAGAATGGGCAGTGGGCAGTTCATTCCGCGTGTGTCCAGTTCTTTGTCGAAACTCATTGTTGATGCTCCTTGTGAATTAAGTGAAAAAATAACAAATGTCCTGACCACATTCGGGAGGATGTAATATTAAGAAGAATCTGCTTATATGCGTCTATAACCAATACGAGTCAAACTGTATAACCCTTTGGAGTTATACAGTTTATTCAATAATAAAATCAATATGTTGCAAAATAACGTTGATAATATAAATACAGGCGATTGCAAGACATTCGGTGTTGCACAATCGCAACACTGATCGGGTCAGGCGATCCGTTTGTAATACAGATTTTGTGGATGATTCGCCTCGGCAAAGAAAAACCAGCGCTCGGCCAGCAAGCCGAGGTACTGGAAGATGAAGGCGGTAATCAGCGCGGTTGCAGAAGTCATGCCGGTAGCCATCAGGATGAGCGGCAATACAAAGGAAAACAGGATGAATGCGGGTTTTATCATGCGCATGAAGCGCCCGCTCATGCCATGAAAGAATGCGCGGGTATTGAAAGAACCGCCCATTGAGCCTGGGGAGATCTGCACGATATGGGGATGCTTTACGCCGATGGCGGTACTCATTGTGGATTTCGGGCGAATACGCGCATTACGTAACAGTGTAAAGGAGCGGCTCAACATTGCCAGGATGGTCAGGGTAATGGCCCAACCTGCAAAGAAGCGTGTCAGCTCGGGTGCGCTGAAGCTGGAAAATACACTAGCCGCGAGGAAGCCGGAGGCGCCGCCAAACAGGATGAAATTCAACGGGGTCAACGGCGTGTGCCATTCCTGCATGAAACGCAGGCAGGCGTAGATCATGCCGGTGCAGATAAACAGCACGAAACTGAGCAAAACGCCGACAGCGCCGAGCAACAGGGTGAAGTCGACATGGTAGGTGTCAGACAGGTCTAGCACGAGCGGATGCCAGTTGAACCAGTGGCACACGCCATAAATAAATACCACCCCCATGAAGGCCGGCAGGGCGATCACTTCGCGTGACAGCCAGGAAGTGCGCCATTGCGAGGCTGCACGCCAGGCACGCTCCGGATGGCCAAGATGGAAAAAGGAGGCAATCAGTCCGCCGACGAGGAAGAGCATGACGATCAGGCTGCCGACAGCATAAAAGTCATGGCTATCCTGATTGGGAATCAGGTCCAGGAAGGAGTAGAGTTGGCCGGCATACAAAGCCAGGAACAGGCCCTGGCCGACGCCGATCAGGGTGGTAAGGAAGATGACGGAGAATGGTGGTTTCATGATGCTGTTGTTCCGGTTAATGCGATTACCAGCTGGTGCTGTCGTCAAGAGTGGGTTGCTGTGTAGTGGGCTTGGGCTGCTTGCCATCGATCTTCAGCGGATTGTCGGCGCGGATCAGTTCGTCCTCATGTATGGTCATGGTTGTACGGCGACGTGGAAGATAATGATTGGCAGGATGTGTCCCCCACTCCGGCATCAGGTCATACCCCGCATTGTCGCGGATCGCACGAGACACATTCGATTCCGGATCGTGCACGTCACCGAACAGGCGTGCGCCAGTTGGACAAGCCAGTACACATGATGGCTTGCGGTCACGTTCTGGCAGGGTTTCACTGTAAATGCGGTCTACACACAGGGTGCATTTTTTCATCACCTTCTGTTTTTCATCGAACTCGCGCGCACCATAAGGGCAGGCCCAGGAGCAATACTGGCAGCCGATACATTTGTCGTAATCCACCAGCACGATGCCGTCTTCCTTGCGCTTGTATGAGGCGCCGGTCGGGCAAACCGGCACGCAGGGCGGGTCTTCGCAGTGCAGGCAGGATTTGGGGAAGTGCAAGGTGCAGGTGTCAGGGAAAGTTCCGACTTCATAGGTTTGCACGCGATTGAAAAATACGCCGGTCGGGTCCGCGCCATAAGGATTTTCATCGCTCATGGGGCCTGCCGGGCCAGAGGTATTCCATTCCTTGCAGCTGGTGACACAGGCGTGGCAACCAACGCATACATTCAGGTCAATGATGAGGGCTAATTGAGTCATATGTGAACTTCCGGCTTGTTATTTCTTCTTGCCTGCAAAATATTGCAGCCATTTTCCAAGGCGAGGCTGAGTGCCTGGCATGGGTTTCACGGGTTCAAATTGTGGCCAGCTCTGTTGTGGTTCTTCGGGTTGCGCGGGATAGATGCGTACACGAACATCAAACCATGCCGCCTGGCCGGTGACGGGGTCAGAGTTGGAAACGACCCCGCCGGATTTTGATGGCAACTCTTCCGAAATTACATGGTTCAGCAGGAAACCGAGCCGCGATTCGTTTGCATCCGGTGACAGATTCCATGCGCCGGCAGACTTGCCGATGGCGTTCCAGGTCCATACAGTGCCGGGTTCAACCGATTCAGAATAACGGCACATGCAGCGCACTTTGCCCCATTGCGACTCGATCCACATCCAGCTGCCATCTTCAATGCCAGCCGCTTTTGCTGTTGAAGCGTTGACCATCAGGTAATTGTGCGCATGTATCTGGCGCAGCCAGGCATTCTGCGAGTCCCATGAGTGGTACATCGCCATTGGACGCTGTGTGACCGCAGACAGGGGGTATTTATGCAAATCCGTCACCTGCGTTTCCAGTGGTTCATAGTAGAACGGCAGCGGGTCGAAGAAGGACTCCACTCGCTGTTTCAGGTGCTTGGGCGGCTTGCGTGTAATGCCCTTGCCTTGTGCAGCCAGGCGGAATGATTGCAGCACCTCGGAATAGATGTGCAACTGGATCGGATCTGCATAGCGGGTAATGCGATTGCGTTGCGACCACTCAAGATAACCCTTGTTCCAGTTGCGCATGTACTGGTAGGACAATGGCAGCTCATAGTGATGCACGCAGTCATTAGCCTCGTACATTTCCAGCTGCCTGGGGTTGGGTTCGCCAACCATCGATTTTTCGCCGCCCTTGCCGCGGAAACCGGAAAGGAAGCCGATGCCGGAGCCGGGGGCTGTTTCATAGTTCACGATGAAGTCCGGATAATCTCGGAATTTGCGCGTGCCATCCTGATTGGAGAATGCGGGAAGCTTCAGGCGAGAGGCCAGCTCTATCAATACTTCCTGGAACGGTTTGCAATCCCCTTTGGGCGGGAAGATCGGCACGCGAATGGAATCGACCGGGCCGTCAAATTCCGAAATCGGACGGTCCAGCATCGACATCACATCGTAACGCTCAAGATAGGTTGTATCCGGCAGGATCAGATCGGCAAACGCAGTCATTTCCGATTGGAATGCATCGCACACAACAAGGAACGGAATCTTGTATTCGCCGCTCTCGTTCTTGTCGTTCAGCATGTTGCGTACTTCGGCAGTATTCATCGTCGAATTCCAGCCCATGTTCGCCATGAAGATGAGGAGGGTGTCGATCGGATAAGGGTCGCCGCGCCATGCATTGGTGATCACGTTATGCATCAGGCCGTGTACGGAAAGCGGATATTCCCACGAGAAGGCCTTGTCGATCCTGACCGGATTGCCCTCATCATCGACAAACAGGTCGTCCGGATCAGCCGGCCAGCCCAGTGGCATGCCATCCAGCGGGGAGTCTGGTTTGACTGCCCTGTCTGTGTTGGGTGTTTTTGCACAGGGTGGTATTGGGCGCGGGAAGGGCGCCTTGTGACGGAAACCGCCGGGACGATCAATGGTGCCCAGCATCGACATCAGGATGCCCAGCGCGCGTATCGTATGGAAGCCATTGGAGTGTGCGGCGAGTCCGCGCATCGCATGAAACGCAACCGGGTTGCCGGTAACGGTTTCATGTTCCTTGCCCCAGGCATCCGTCCAGGCGATTGGCAGTTCCACTTTCTGGTCGCGTGCAGTTACGCCCATCTCATAGGCGAGTCGATGGATGGTGGCGGCAGGTATGCCGGTGATTTTCGATGCCCAGTCCGGGGTGTAATCCTTTACGCGTTCCTGCAGCAGCTGGAATGAAGGTTTCACTTTTGTGCCATCGGGCATCGTGAATTCACCAAACAGGAAGGGGTCGGCACCTTCGGCGTGGGTGATCACTGGCCTGTTGGTAATTCGATCCCACCATAATTTGTTTTGCGGATCGAAACAGCCTTCTTCCTTGGGGACTTCCGAGCGTACGAACATGCCGAATTCATCGTGGGCCTCATCGAGGTTCACCAGCTCGCCGGCATTGGTGTAGCGTGCGAGGAATTCCCGGTCATATAGTCCCATTGCGATCAGTTCATGGATGATGGCCAGCATCAAGGCGCCATCGGTACCCGGTTTGATCGGTACCCACTCATCGGCAATTGCAGAATATCCGGTGCGCACCGGGTTGATCGAGATGAAGCGACCGCCATCGCGCTTGAATTTGGAGATCGCAATCTTCAGCGGATTGGAGTGATGGTCTTCTGCTGTGCCTATCATCACAAACAGCTTTGCGCGATCCAGGTCGGGGCCGCCAAACTCCCAGAATGACCCGCCGATGGTATAGATCAGGCCGGCTGCCATATTGACGGAACAGAAGCCACCATGTGCTGCGTAATTGGGTGTGCCAAACTGACGTGCAAACAGGCCGGTCAGTGCCTGCATCTGGTCGCGGCCGGTAAACAGTGCAAATTTTTTCGGATCTGTTTTACGGATATGCTCCAGGCGGTCACTCAGCAGGCGGAATGTTTCTTCCCAGCTGATAGGCTCAAATTCGCCATCACCCCGTTTTGCTCCCGGCTTGCGGCGCAGCGGTTGGGTCAGGCGCGCAGGTGAGTGTTGCTTCATGATGCCCGAGCTGCCCTTGGCGCAGATTACGCCTTTATTCAGCGGGTGATTTGGGTTGCCGTCGATATAACGGATTTCTCCGCCATTGAGGTGAACGCGAATGCCGCAACGACATGCACACATATAACAGGTGGTCGTACGCACTTCCAGGTTTGCATCCGCAGATGGGGAGCCAATGGGGTCATGAACGGGGGTCGAAGCCATAGCGCAACTGAAATTTGAATGTAAAAGTTGTTTGAAACTCGATGGACTGCCGGGGATTTTGAGGCGGAAAATCGAAAGACAATGAGTCTAGCATAACTTCCGAATATAAGCTAAACCATTGATTAGCAAAGCCTGATATAGCTATTCGAGTTATAGCCCATATGGGTCATGACCGTAGACCCTTAAGGGTTATCGTTCATCCAGAATGAATGCACTACTATCGTTCCGCTTAAAAGGAGAGGTAAAAAAGTCTATATATTATAAGGCGTTAATATTAGAGGAGTATTATATGGCATTGGTAAATCCGCATGGTGGTGGTGGTCTCAAACCGTTGTTGCTTGAAGGTAGTGCATTAAAGTCCGAAATTGAACGTTCCAAAAAGCTTAAGCAAATCAAGGTGAGTTCGCGTGAAAAAGGCGACATCATCATGCTGGGTATAGGCGGATTTACCCCTCTGGATGGTTTCATGACGCATGCCGATTGGTCAGGTGTATGTGATGGCATGAAACTGGCAAATGGCCTGTTCTGGCCCATTCCAATTACGATGTCTGTAGACAAGGCGACGGCAGATTCTCTGAAAACCGGTGAAGAGATAGCTCTGATTGATCCTGAAAATGGTGAAACATTGGCCACCATGATGATCAATGAAAAATACACTATCGATAAGGCGCATGAATGTGCGACTGTATTTACGACAACTGATCCCAAGCATCCGGGCGTAAAAATGGTGATGGAGCAGGGGGATGTCAACCTGGCCGGTCCGGTCAAGGTCCTTTCCCAGGGCGGCTTCCCGGAAAAATATCCCGAGTTGTTCAAGACGCCGGCGCAAACCCGCGAAATTTTCAGCAAGATGGGCTGGTCCAAGATCGCCTGTTTCCAGACGCGCAATCCGATGCATCGCTCGCATGAATACCTGGCAAAAATTGCAATTGAGGTCTGCGATGGTGTGCTGATCCATTCCTTGCTCGGTAATCTGAAGCCGGGCGATGTACCTGCCGAGGTGCGTGCAAAGGCTATCGGCACACTGACTGAAAAATATTTCGTGAAGAAAACCGTGGTACAGGCAGGATATCCGCTGGACATGCGTTATGCCGGTCCGCGCGAAGCTTTGCTGCATGCCGTGTTCCGTCAGAACTACGGTTGTTCACATCAGATTGTCGGTCGTGATCACGCGGGCGTGGGCAGTTACTATGGCCCGTTCGATGCGCATCATATTTTCGACAAGGTGCCGAAGGGGGCGCTTGAAACCGAACCATTGAAGATCGATATCTCGTTCTGGTGCTACAAATGCGGCGGCATGGCTTCTGCCAGGACTTGTCCTCACGATGATGCGGATCGCTTGCAGGTGTCCGGAACGCAGTTGCGCAAGTCGCTTTCCGAGGGTGCGGAAGTGCCGGCAGAATTCAGCCGTCCTGAAGTGTTGCAGATTCTCAAGGAATACTACGCCACGCTGGACAAATAATCGTTCGACTTTCCACGACATGAGTGATGGGGCATGTCTGGAAAATTTGCTGTCAGAAAATTTGGTGGTTTGTTCTTAATGTGATCTTAACGGGGGTAAAGCAATGCCAACTTTTGTCCGTACTGATGAATGCGATGGGTTAATGATCCATGGCATGCACCTGAAGGATAACTAAGTAAAAAAATAATTTTGAATTCAATAAATTTGAGGAAAATTTTATGTTTGTGACTAATCTTTTTGCAGGACTTTCGGCAGATATCTCTCCCAGCATCATGCAGGGCTACATCATTTTGATGATTGTGCTGGTCATGGGGGGAACCATTCTGGACATGATTCACAAGAAAAGCGCCAAATACTTTTTCGCAAATGCTGAAAAAGCCAAGAAAAGCGCCAAGCGCGAGGTGGGTGGCGGTGAAAAAGTCGCAATCGCCACTTCAGTCCTGGTAAAAGAGGTATTGACCTCTGGCGAATTTGACAATCCCAGGCGCCGTCTTTCCCATTTGTTGACCATGTGGGGCACGGTCATCTTCATTGTGACTACTGTCATCATGATTTTTGGCTACCCTACTACTGAAACGCCTACGCCGGCGATTATTCCCCAGTTATGGCATGTCGGGGCGTTGATGCTGGCTGTCGGCGGATACTGGTTCTGGTTTGCGATTCGCGTTGATGTTTCGGCTGAGGGATTGCCCTGGTTCCGTGTAGAGCGTGCAGACCTGTTCATCCTGTCCTTGCTGGCAACTTCAACATTCGCCTTGCTCTGGTCGTACATGGGGGGTGGCGCCAAGAACGTCTACTTTGTGCTGTTCGTCCTGTCCAACACCGTACTTTTTGGCGGTGTTTACTGGTCCAAGTTTGCACACATGTTCTTCAAACCGGCAGCCGCCTTTCAGAAGAAAATTACCCGTGCCGATGGTTCACGTGAAAACCTGCCTCCTGAATATGATCTGACCGATCCGGAAGTGCAGCGCAAATTCCCCGACATCCCGATGTACATGGGCAAAAATCCGCCAAACATGGGGCTCTGCATCAAGGCGGAAAGAGCAAAACACTACTGAATTCAGACTTGATTTATTGAGATTAACAAGAAATTAAGAGGAGTATTTCATGCCAACATTTGTATATATGACACGTTGTGATGGTTGTGGTGAATGCGTTGACATTTGCCCATCTGACATCATGCACATTGATAAAACACTGCGTCGCGCATACAACATCGAACCCAGCATGTGCTGGGAGTGCTATTCCTGCGTAAAAGCATGCCCACATCATGCGATTGATGTGCGTGGTTATGCCGATTTTGCACCGCTAGGCCACAGCGTCCGGGTGGATCGGGATGAAAACAAAGGCACGATCGCATGGCGCATCAAGTTCCGTAACGGCAAGAAGGATATGGAACTGCTGGCACCCATCACAACTAAACCCTGGGGCAAGCATATTCCCAAGCTGGCAGATCAGCCCGCTCCAAGCAAGGAAATGCGCGACAGCCAGCTGTTGTTTAATGAGCCTAAATACATCCGTATGGACGATGGTGGATTGCATACGCTGCAATCAAATGGCCTGGAAATCAAAAAAGGGGTGCAATACTGATGAGTTACTCAACAATTATTGAAGACAATATCGACATTCTGGTGGTAGGTGCTGGCCTGGGCGGAACCGGTGCAGCATTTGAAGCGAGATATTGGGGGCGTGACAAGAAAATCGTCATTGCCGAAAAAGCGAACATCATGCGTTCCGGCGCGGTAGCCCAGGGTCTGTATGCGATCAACTGCTACATGGGTACCCGCTTCGGCGAGAACAACCCTGAAGATCATGTACGCTATGCGCGTATCGACCTGATGGGCATGGTGCGTGAAGACCTGCTGTTTGACATGGCGCGTCACGTGGACTCGACCGTACATAATTTTGAAGAGTGGGGCCTGCCCATCATGCGCAACGAGAAAAAGGGCTCGTTCCTGCGTGAAGGCCGCTGGCAGATCATGATTCATGGTGAATCCTACAAACCTATCGTTGCTGAAGCTGCCAAGAAATCGGCTGACAAGGTATTTAACCGTATCTGCGTGACACATCTGCTGATGGATGAATCCAAGGAAAATCGTGTTGCCGGTGCTGTAGGCTTTAACGTGCGTACAGGCAACTACCATGTATTCAAGTCCAAAGCTGTCATTTGCGGTGCGGGTGGTGCTTCCAACATATTCAAGCCACGCTCTGTTGGCGAAGGCGCGGGACGCGTCTGGTATGCGCCCTGGTCTTCAGGTTCTGCATATGGTCTGATGATCGAAGCTGGTGCCAAGATGACGCAAATGGAAAACCGTATCGTGCTGGCACGCTTCAAGGATGGCTACGGTCCGGTCGGTGCTTACTTCCTGCACCTGAAAACCTATACTCAGAATGCCTATGGTGAAGAGTACGAGTCCAAGTGGTTCCCTGACCTGCAGAAAATGGTGGGCAAAGAGTATCTGGATCCGGAAGTTTCTCACAGAACACACCGCCCGATTCCGACCTGTCTGCGTAACCACGCGATCATCAACGAGGTGAATGCCGGTCGTGGCCCGATTCACATGGTAACAATGGAGGCCTTCCAGGATCCGCATCTGGAAGAAATCGGCTGGCATAACTTCCTTGGCATGACTGTAGGTCAGGCCGTGCTGTGGGCTGCGACTGACGTAGATCCAAAGTACGAAAACCCAGAACTGACTACATCTGAGCCTTATGTGATGGGTTCGCACGCTACCGGTTGCGGCGCATGGTGTTCCGGTCCGGAAGATATCTCTCCAGAAGAGTACTTCTGGGGTTATAACCGGATGACTACCATTGAAGGTCTGTTCGGTGCAGGTGATGCGGTAGGTGGTACACCACATGCCTTCTCGTCAGGATCATTCACTGAAGGTCGTCTGGCGGCCAAAGCTGCGTGCAAATACATCGATGATGGCAAGGCAGAAGGCATCCGCGTTTCTGATGCGCAGATCGAGCGTCGTCGCGAGCAGATCTTCAGGCCGCTGGAAACCTATCGCGTGTACAGCAACGAGGTGGTTGCCGGCAGCGTCAACCCCAACTTCATCAATCCAAGGCAGGGTCTGGATCGTCTGCAGAAGCTGATGGATGAGTATTGTGGTGGCTTTGGTGTGAACTACATGACCAACGACAAACTCCTGAACATCGGTTTGAAGAAAATGTCGATCCTGGGTGAGGATCTGGAAAAAGTTGCTGCCTCTGATATCCATGAACTTCTGCGTGCGTGGGAACTGAAGCATCGCTTCCTGACCTCCGAAAGTGTGTTCCATCACACGCTGTTCCGCAAGGAAACACGTTGGCCGGGTTACTACTACCGTGGCGATGTGATGAAGCTGGATGATGAAAACTGGCACGTGCTGACAGTCTCCCGTCGCGATCCCAAGACAGGAGAGTACACGATGGAAAAAGCACCGTTGTACCACCTGGTTGGTGACATCGAAGACAAGGCACTGGCAGCAATGAAAGCGTCAGGGCAGCACTAAGCAAATGCAGGCCTGATTTTCCGGTATTGTGAAATCAGGCCGATTCAATATTTGCTACGGTAATTTGTTGATGTATCAAAAAGGACCGGCATCTCGATTGTTGGTCCTTTTTTTGTCTGTGTGGCTAGAAGTGATGAGCATCAATCGATAGAATGGAGCTTTAAAGTGCAAGTTGATAGTTTGATGAATATTCTTGAAAAAACTGATGCAGAAATATTGGAGCTGGCCAATCCTATGTGGGCAGATCTGATTAAATATTCCAATGAGGGAAATTACGGCGCGTTTACGCGCAATTTTTCTTCTACATTCATACAGGGTGCGAATGAAATTGAAATGGGCAAGCAGTTTGCCAGGAGCGATCTTGCGAAAAACCTTTCAGATGATTACTCGTACCTGGGCATGATACGTCGCGGTGAATATGTCACTGTGCTGTACAAGGTCATCAACAAGAAAAACAAAGGGGAGTGGCTGGGCAGGCTGGTGTTGGGGTATGAGGGCGATAACATAAAGATTTTTGGTGCCACATTGTTTTAAACGTTGCAAAAAATAAACTGGATATGTCAGATACGATAGAAGACGAAAAATTTGTCGAATTAAACTACAGGGTTATCGACAAAAAGACGGGTGATATCCTGGTTACGGTTGAGTATCCGCTGGGTTATGTTCATGGTGTTAATGATGTGATGTCAGAGGATGTCACCAAGGCACTATATGGAAAAAAAGTCGGTGATGTGATTGAGCTCCAGATAGACACCCGAAAGCTGTACGGTGAGCGGGATGAGTCTTTAGTCTTTACTGATCGCATCGAAAATGTACCGGAGGAGTACCGTGAAATTGGCATGACCATCACCATGGAGAATGCCAAAGGTGAACCTCGGACTTTCATCGTGACTCGGATGGATGACAAAACTTTGACGGTAGATGGCAACAACCCGCTATGCGGGAGGGAGGTCATCTTCGTGCTGGAAGTACTTTCCATACGCGAAGCAACCGATGAAGAAATCGATCTGGGTGGTGCTGTTGGTGCTGATCCGGAATTAAATGAAATACTCGAGCGCGCCCAATGAAATTCTCAACTGTATATTTGATTTACCCTGAGAACCGAGCAATGGAGCGCTCAATCGCAGGGACTGTCAGCCTGTTTGATGAAGAGATGGCCGCGGCAGGTGAGCCCGATACAAGAATTGCCGTTGCAGATAATTTTCTCTTTACGCGTGGGAATTTTGAGCCACACCGTTTTAGTTCCAAAATATTTGAAAACATGAGTGAGGCACTTGAGGCGGCGCTGGCAGGTGCTCCAGATGCAGATATAGATCGTACTCGCGAACCCGCAATCTGGGCTGACACACAGAACAAACTGGGCAATATCCTGGCGGCGATGGGTCAGCAGCGCTGGGATGAGGCATTATTTGAACGTGCCATTCATTGTTTTGAAAAGGCGCTGGAAGTATATAGCCAGGAAAGTACGCCGCAGGAATGGGCGATTACACAATTTAACCTGGCCACAGCAAACCAGGCCTTGGGGGGGTTGCAGGAATCAGCGAGGCCATTTAAAGACGCCATTGATGCATATACAAATGCCTTGATGGTCTGGACCAAAGAGGCTGCGACCGAGAGCTGGATGCTGACGATGCATCAGCTGGGAAATACATTACATGCTCATGGCAAGCTGCTTAAAGGCAATCGCCAATTCCAGAAGTCAGTGGTTGCTTATAAAAATGCCCTCTCCGTACTGGATGCTGACAACTATGCATTGGAGCTGACCGCCACACATAACAATCGAGCCGTTGTTTTGCATCACGAAGCTGAGTCTGAAGACAATCCGGAGCGCCTGGAAGAAGCGATCAGGTCATATGAAAAGGCGCTAACGGTCAGCATGGAGCAGCAACTGCCCATTCATCTGGCTGTGTTGTGCCGGGTGAACAAAGCGACCGCACAATTGGCACTAGCAGAACTGACAAAAAACATCGGGCTTGCCGAAGAGATGGTTGATGAATTCGAGGTGATTATCGAATGCTTCTCGCATGCATTGCAGCCGCTCTGCTTGAGACATTGTCAGGAGCAAATGAAAAAGGCTAAAACGATGACGCTCGTGAGTAGCGAAAGCTGAAAGATGAGGGGATAGTTTTGTCAGTTCTGGAAAAACCAGCACAAAAGCGTGACCCGAACAACCCATGCCTATTTTGCACGGATCCGCAAGGTGTTTCATTGGAGGGTGAACTTGCATTCAGTGCACGTGACACCTATCCGGCTAGTCCGGGACATACATTGGTAATGCCGCGTCGTCACGTGGCCAGTTTTTTTGAGCTTACAACAGAAGAAGTCAGTGCATGCATGTCACTCCTCGCGGAGGAACGCGCGCTGCTGGACAAGGAATTCAAGCCGGATGGATACAACATCGGTGTAAACGTGGGGCAGTCCGCCGGACAGAGTATATTCCATGTGCATATCCACCTCATCCCCCGCTACAAGGGGGATGTGGAAAATCCTCAGGGCGGGGTGCGGCATGTCATACCTAAAAAGGGACATTACACACGGTAATTTGTAGTTTGTTGCCAATTGTTTAGGGAGCAGCTGGCAAACATGTTAAATACTCCCGATTTCAACCAGCAAGGAGAAGTTGTTATGAGTGATGCGAAACCTTTTACACGACCCAAAATTCCTGATGGCCACGCATTCCGTGTTACGACACGCCAGAAAGAGATTACACCAGGGAAATTTTTTGTTGGTTATGAAACTACCTGGGAGCCCATCCAGAAAGAAGTTCCATACAAGACGCCAAAGCGCCCCTGATCTTTTCTGACACGCAGTGACAGGCTTTGCAGCCTGCGATACTGGTGTTGTGAAAGATGAAAAGCACGCCTGCAGCGTGCTTTTTTTTCGCATTGGCTGTCAAGGCAAGCGCGCTTGCAGTGACGCCAGATTTGTTTTGCTCCGGTTGCAAGCCTGTTCATCGACCGTGTCGTCATTTTTCCGACTGCTTGTCCTGAGTGAGGCCTCGGATACCAGTGTTTGCTGCGCATGTCTGCGCCAGCTTATGCGGGTGCCAGCTCAGCGGTGCGGTAGTCAATATTGATAAATGCGCCAATCTCTGCAAGAAAGCGTACGGTTCTTGCGCCAAAACCGAAATCGGGAACTGCTTCATTCTGTTTGCTGGATATCGACATGACCAGACCGATTCTGGGGGACAGGTTGTGGCTCTTGATGACTTGCAGGATTTTTTCCTTTGCAGGTTCAATCTGCTTGATCAGGGCGTCTGTCAATTTATAGATATCGACATTGTCAGTCTGCGTGTCGGTGGAAAGCTCCCAGGAGCTGATCACGGGCTTGTCCAGTGGGCTGCGCGCGCCGGAGGCATCAATTGAGGTGGGTGTCAGGCCGATCAGGCGGGTGATGTCATCGGGATTGAAATGGTAGCCACTGAGCGCGAAGTAAACGCGGACCTTGTTTGATGCCATGAGTGTTTCCTCGGTTAGGTATTAATGCGAAGGACGATTATAATGTATCGGGTTTAAGCAAGGGCGCACAAACGCCGCGCGAAGCCGCCGCTTGTGTGGCGATGCAAGCTATTTAAGTATAATAAATTCAATCAGTTGATTGTTGTCTGAATACAATTGGGTAATGTGAAATGTTGTTAATGATCGACAACTATGATTCGTTCACTTACAACCTCGTGCAGTATTTTGCCGAGCTTGGGGCGGATGTCGTGGTGCATCGTAATGATGGCATCACGCTTGAGGAAATCGAAAAACTGAACCCGGCGCAGATCGTGATTTCTCCCGGGCCATGCACGCCTAATGAGGCGGGCATTTCCGTGCCGGCCATCCGGCATTTTTCAGGCAAGATTCCGTTGCTGGGTGTATGCCTCGGGCACCAGAGCATCGGCCAGGCGTTTGGCGGAAAGATCATTCATGCCAAACAGCTGATGCATGGCAAAACTTCACCGATATTCCATCATTCCAGCAGCGTGTTTACCGGCCTGCCCAGTCCGTTTACTGCAACACGTTATCACTCGCTGGTGATCGAGCGTGAAACGCTGCCGGATTGCCTGGAGATGACTGCGTGGACCGAGGACGGCGAAATCATGGGCGTGCGCCACAAAACCATGCCGGTGCATGGCGTGCAGTTCCATCCGGAGTCCATCCTCACCGAGCACGGGCACGCCATGCTGAAGAATTTTCTGGAGGGCAAGCCATGAAGCCGCAAGACGCACTGAAACGCATCATCGAGCACCGGGAGATATTCCATGACGAGATGGTGTCCCTGATGCAGCAGATCATGAGTGGCGAAGTGACACCTGTCATGATCGCTGCGATCATCACCGGATTGCGCGTAAAAAAGGAAACCATCGGTGAAATTTCCGGTGCCGCAAAAGTCATGCGCGACCTTTCCATCAAGGTTGTTGTGCATGACGATGAACGCCTGGTGGACACCTGCGGCACAGGCGGTGACGGCGCACACAGTTTCAATGTCTCCACCGCTTCTGCGTTTGTGGCAGCCGCCGCAGGCGCAAAGATAGCGAAGCATGGCGGGCGCTCGGTATCCTCGCAGTCGGGCAGTGCGGATGTGCTGGAAGCGCTGGGCGTCAATATCAACCTCACGCCGGAACAGGCTGCGCGCTGCATCAATGAGGCCGGTTTCGGTTTCATGTTTGCGCCGAATTACCACAGCGCCATGAAACATGCGGCTCCGGTAAGAAAAGAACTGGGAGTGCGCACCCTATTCAACATCCTGGGGCCGCTCACCAATCCTGCAGGTGCGAAGCAGCAACTGATGGGGGTGTTTCATGCGGATCTGGTAGGCATACAGGCACGTGTGCTGCAACGGCTGGGCAGCAGGCGGGTGATGGTGGTGCACGGATCGGATGGCATGGATGAAATCACCATATCCGGCAATACCCTGATCGCTGAACTGAAAGCGGGGGAAGTGCGGGAGTACACCGTGCATCCATCACAGTTTGGTCTTGCTACATCGTCCTTGCAGGAAATCAGCGTAGCCAATGTGCACGAGTCACGCGATATGGTGCTGGGAGTACTGGACAACCAGCCTGGTCCGGCACGGGATATCGTGACGATGAATGCCGGTGCGGCCATTTATCTGGCGGGGCTCAGCGACAGCTTGCCGGATGGCGTGAAAAAAGCCGCGCATTTGCTGGAAAGCGGTGCGGCAAGACAGAAGCTGGAGCAGCTGCGGCAGATCAGTAACAACTGATCGCGGGTAATATATAACTATCTGATTTAATTATTATATTTTGGGTGGAGTTATGCGGAAATTGCTGATCCCCGGGCTGCTGTTTTCGGTGCCTGTCTATGCTGCAGATACCCCTGCCATCGCCGGTATCCAGATTGAATTCATCCTGTTTGCGTTGACCCTGCTGGGGGTGGCGTTGTTTCACCACCGCACATTCCAGGTTGCACTCACTGGCCTGATCAGCGTGGTTGCGTACAAGCTGGTTTTTACCGGTTTTCATGCGGGGCCGGGTTTGCATGGCTTGCTGGGCCATCTGGCACATGAATGGGTGACGCTGGCCAACCTGTTTTGCCTGCTGATGGGGTTCGGCATCCTGTCGCGGCATTTCGAGAAAAGCCATGTGCCGGTAATCCTGCCCAAATACCTGCCAGATGACTGGAAGGGGGCATTTGGCGTGCTGGTGATCGTCTGGGTGATGTCCAGTTTTCTCGATAACATTGCCGCAGCGATGATAGGCGGGGCGATGGCCCATCAGCTGTTCCGCACCAGGGTGCATATCGGCTATCTCGCCGCGATCGTGGCGGCGTCAAATGCAGGTGGCGCATTTTCGGTGGTCGGCGACACGACGACAACCATGATGTGGATCGCCGGCGTCAGCCCGGTCGATGTATTCCACGCGATTACCGCATCTGCGGTTGCACTGGCGATATTCGGCTATATTGCTTCACGGCAACAGCATGCCTATTCGCCCATCATCAAGAATGCGCATCAGCATACCCAGGTGGAGTGGCACCGGATCGGAATCGTGATCACGATACTGGTGTTTGCCATGGTCACCAATATTGTGGTCAACCTGAAATTTGCCGCGATCAGCGGCAGCTTCCCTTTCATCGGCGTGGCCGTGGTGACAGCCATACTGGTGACGTCTCCGGTCCGGCGTCACGACTGGGAGGTGATTCCGGAAAACCTGAAAGGGACATTGTTCCTGCTGTTCCTCGTCACTACCGCGTCAATGATGCCGGTCGAAAATCTGCCTCATGCGTCATGGCATACCGCGATGGGGCTGGGATTCGTGTCATCGATGTTCGACAATATTCCACTGACTGCGCTGGCCATCCGCCAGGACGGTTATGACTGGGGCATACTGGCATTCGCGGTCGGATTCGGGGGCTCCATGGTATGGTTTGGTTCGTCGGCTGGCGTTGCATTGTCCAACCAGTTTCCCGAAGCCAGGTCGGTCGGCATGTGGTTGCGCCATGGCTGGCATGTTGCGCTGGCTTATGTGGCAGCATTTCTCGTCATGATACTGGTGCATGGCTGGGATCCGCAGCCGATCAACAAGCCTGCAACTGCAGCCGTTATTGAGCAGGTGGAAACATCTCCAGCTGCGCAGACGCAGGCTGCGCAGCACTGACTTCCCGCCTGGGCACAGGCGGGCGCAAAGTCGCAAGCAAATCGCCCACCGTAGGATGCAGCAAGCTGACTTTCAGCTCCTGCTTCATGCGGCGGTTATCCAGCTGACGTGATTCATTCATGAACGACAGCAACATGGGGGAGAGGACCTGCTGTGCTTCTGCGCGTGAGATGCGGGGTGGCCGCGGTAACAGGAAGCTGTCTGCAACCGCATCGAAATACTCCCCCATCCTGAGGTTGCTATCGTCGACTGTATGATAAATGCGGCCTGTCCTGCCATGCCTTAACGCTGCAAGTACGCATCTGGCCAGGTCGTCCGCATGGATATGGTTGGTGTAGCCATCCTCGCTGGCAATGATCGCTGGTGTGCCCTTTTTCAGCCTGTCCAGCGGGAGCCGGTCTTCTGCATATATGCCGGGGACGCGCAGAATGCGCGCGCTTACTTTATTGCGTCTCGCCCAGCGACGTATCTGCCGCTCTGCATCCAGCCTGAGTTTTGCCCTCGAGTTCAATGGCGATGCCGGATGCGTTTCATCGACACGTGCGCCCTTGCAGTCGCCATATACCCCGCTGGTGCTGATGTATATCAAAGTCCTGGGGCGTTTGCCGCGGGACAGGGCTGCGAGCAAGTGTCGCGTGCGTGTGTCGGCCGGTGTGCGTCCGTCATGTTGTTCATGCGCGGTTCTATCTACAGGGGGAGGCGGTGCCAGATGGATGACGGTATCGGCGAGCCCGGCTAGACGGTGCAGAGTATCTGGTTTGTCGAGATCGCCGGGAATGGGGGTAATGCCGGCAGCACGTAGCGCTGGAAATTTTTCCGGGCTGCGCGATAGTCCGTATATTATTGATTTATTATCTATAATTTTGGATATGCGACGGGCGATATCGCCGCAGCCTATAAGTACAGTTTTATGCATGCGAGGATTATGTATTAATATTGATATTTTTCAATAGAAGCGAATATTTGTCATGACGTTTACAACAACCATCATGCCCAGCAAACACGCATTTCAAGTGGACGCGGGCGAAACGGTACTGGAAGCCGCGTTGCGGCAGGGCATCATCCTGCCATACAGCTGCCGCGATGGGGTATGCGGGGCGTGCAAGGGCAAGATTGTGCAAGGCCAGGTGGATTACGGCAAATACCAGGCAAGCACGCTGACTCCCGCAGAGAAATCAACCGGCATGGCATTGTTCTGCTGCGCAAAACCACAGTCAGATCTGGTGATTGAGTGCAAAGAGGTCAGCACCATCAAGGACATTCCGGTCAAGCTTTTGCCAACACGGGTGCATCAGATGGAAAGACCGGCGCATGACGTGATGGTGATCAAGCTTCGATTGCCGGCCAGCGAGCGCATGCAATACCTGGCAGGCCAGTATATTGATATCCTGCAGAAATCCGGCAAGCCGCGCAGCTTCTCACTTGCCAATGCGCCGCATGATGATGCGTTCCTGGAGTTGCATATCCGGAATATCGCTGGCGGCGGCTTTACCAGTCATGTGTTCAATGAAATGAAGGTCAAGGACATCCTGCGCATCAAGGGGCCGCTGGGTACGTTTTACCTGCGCGAAGATACCGACAGGCCTATCATTTTCGTCGCCAGTGGTACCGGATTTGCTCCGATCAAGGCCATGATAGAACATGCACTGCATGTCGGCCTGCAGCGGCCCATGCATTTCTACTGGGGTGCACGCAGGCCGCATGACCTATACATGCTGGACAAGGCCAGGGAGTGGGAGGCCAGGGGAGTCAAATTTACCCCTGTGCTTTCGGATGCCTTGCCTGAAGACAAGTGGAGCGGACGGACCGGCTATGTGCATCTTGCCGTGATGGAAGACTATGCCGACCTGTCCGCCTACCAGGTGTATGCCTGTGGCGCACCAGTGGTGGTGGAAGCGGCACATCGCGACTATACGACGAAACGCAACCTGCCGGCCGACGAATTCTATTCTGATGCCTTTACCTTTGCCCCTGCGGCCTGAAGGTCAGGAATGACCTGATGTAAGGGGCTTGCAGGAATGGATTAATAGGATTTTGTCAGTTTCAACTGGCTGCCATTCTGCTCCATCTGGAATCGTTTCAGCACATTCATGCCCATCAGCGGCTGGCTGAGGTTGGGCACCAGCAGTACCTCCACATCATATAATGTGAAGGTACCGAATTTGAGCTGTTGCACAATTGATTTGCAGACAATATTGTCGCCATTGGCGGTGTTCAGCACGCCCGTCTTGAGGCATTTCAGTTTTGCGCTGTCGCCATACCCTTGTGGCAGCGAAACCATGCTGGCGCCGGTATCAATCACAAAATTGAGGAACTGACCGTTGACTGCGCCGTCTACAAAGTAGTGGCCATTCATGCCCTGTGTAAGAACCATGCTGACAGCACCACCACTTTCATTTTCTGCTGTGGTGGAGCCATTCCAGGCGTTCACTGCCTGGCTGGCTTCGGGGCAGGGGTGCTCCTGGTAAAGCAGTTTGCCATCAGTGTTCCTGCATTTGTAGATCATTCCTGCACATGCAGGCTGAGAACTCAGGACAAGGAGCATGAACATGCATATTTTCCATGCTCGCAATTCAGGTGATCTCCTGGGCGAGTTGATGATAATGCGTCGCCTCTTCATGTTTTTCCAGCCTTTCGGAGAGCCTGGCAAGCGCGTGATATGCAGCAGCGCTTGGCGACAGGCTTACGCTGGCTTGCAGGTAGCCCTGTGATTTGCCCCATAATCCGTGGTGCAGGCAGAGTTTGCCCAGTGCGAGCAGCAGGCCGGCATCCTCCGGATGCTCCTTCAGCCATGCTTCTGCCTGTTCGATCTGTCCTATGTTGTTTTCAATCTGGCAGTCACCATACAATGCAACCAGCTCACTGTCCCATTGCTTGTTCAGGCTTGCGGTTAGCAATTGCTGCGCGTTGCGGCAATCCCGCAGCCTGATGAAGCTGGCGGCGGCCAGCGCCGCCAATTTCGGGCGTAACTTGAATGTGCCGGGAATGGTTTTCCACAGCGCCTGCAGTGTCGGCAAGTCCTGCTGGTTTTCGCGCAGTTTTTCCATCCATGCCTGCAGGCGCAGCTGGGTGGCGACCACCTCGGCGATGGCAGAGCGCTTTTCCAGCTGCGCGATGACACTCAGCACGCCATCCCAGTTGTGCGCCTGCTGCTGGGCTTTCAGTTCAAGCTGAAGTGCACCGATATGCTTGTGCATGCCGGCCACGCTCAGCTCCTTCAGGGTATCCAGGGCCAATTGGGGTTGTTTCTGGTCCAGCATGAACTCTGTGCGTGCAATCAGCCGCATGGTGGATTCGCCCACCGCTTTGCCCGAAGCATTTGCAAGGTATTGGTCGCGTTTGTCGAATTCCCGCAACTCATGGGCCGCACGGGCTGCAATGATGGAGTTGATGCCAGAGTTGTCGCCTGAATCCATTGCGCGCACTGCGGCCCGTTCAGCTGCTGCATAGCGCCCTTCGAAAAATGCGGTCAAGGCTTCAGTCATGGCTTCACGGCTCTTGAGCGTGGCCTTGACTTCCCGGTGTCGCCTGACCTGTTCTGGCAAGCGCAGGATGACCAAGACGAGATGCAATGTCGCATAGGCTGCCAGCAGCAATACGAACAGCGCGGCCATGAACAGGGTCAGTGACAGTTCGATGCGCCAGGGCGGGTAGACGACCAGCACATATCCCGGATTATTGGCAGTCATCGCGACAATGACGGCGGCACTAAACAGGCCCAGCAACCATATCAGCCACTTCATCTTGCTTCCTTTTCACGCGATGCGCGGTACTGCCTGACGGCTTCCAGGCTGTTGCTGATGTCCGGCATCTCTATCCTGATTGTCGAATTGACCAGTTTCTGCAAGGTTGACACGGCTTGGGCTCCCTCTGGAGATTTCGTGTCAAAATATTCCTTAAGCCATTGCTGTGCAATGCGGATATCGCGCTTGAAGCTGGCTTCGTCACGAGACAATAATTCCAGCCGGGCGGACAGCAGGCGTAGTTTAAGGTTTTCCCGCAGGAAAAATGCCTGGGTGGGGGCAAGCAGGGGAATGTCATTCTGCTCGATGTTTTCAATGCGCACCATCTGGCGCAGGTCCTGCCAGATATCCTGCAGCAGTTTTGCCCACGTGCTGTCGGCAACCTGGGCGGCGGGGGGCAGATCTTTCTGCTCGATGCGGATTTCCTGCAGCAGCATCAACCTGTCTGTGTTGTCGATCAGGTATTCAATGCGCCCATTGATGACAGAAAGATCTGTGCTTGGCACACTGCGCAATTTGTCCATGTCGCGGTTGAGCGTGTTGCGCAAGCCGGAAAGTGCATGTCGATTCAGCCGTTGCAGCCTGGCATCGGCTTGTTGCATTGCAATCAGGGCGGCCTTTACGTTGGCAGAAAGCTGAAGTTGCTGATTGGCAACCAGCAATAGCTGCTCCACTTCGGCAAGCACCATCTGGTCATGGCTGCTGGATAGGTCATGATAGAGGGATTCAAGTGCACTGCGCTGGCTTTGCGTCTCTGCATATTTGCTTTCCAGCAGGCTCAGCTTGCCTCCCAGCTCGCGTACCAGCTCCTGATTCTGCTGGGTGAGCAACTGGGTCGCCTTGTTATTGCCGTCAAACTCAGCCAGTTTCTGTGCAAGCGTTTGCTGCATCTGCGCGAACTGTTGTTTGCTGTCCAGCCATTGCCAGGCAAAAAGCACAATGACGACGATCAGCGTAAGCTGGGTCAGGTTGAGGTGGGCGATCGCCGCCGAAACGGGATTTTTGTGTTCGATGCCGACTGCAGCAGGCGCAGCGGGTTCGGCTGGAATGGTATCGGGTTCACTCATGTTTTTCCTTATGCTCTATGGCCCATCTGGCAAGGGCGGCCAGCAGGCCCGGATCACCTCCGCTGGCTGTAATGACATTTTGCCAGCCCAGCGTCCTCGCCGCTACAGTAATCCTTGAGTGAATGGTGAACAGAGGCAAATGCTGCATCCAGTTTCGCTGCTCCCGGGGCACGATGTCCCACAAATTTTGCAGGGCCTCACTGCTGCTGACGGTCAGCAGTGAGGGGTGGGCGTCAAGTAACTGCGCAATATCATTTTGCGGGGCCTTGCGCTGGTAGCACGGAGCATATTCCACGGTGGCACCTCGGCGGACAAGGGTGTCGGCCAGCAGTGACCGGCCGTGCTCGCCGCGAAAAATCAGCACGTGCCGGCCTGGCAGGTGCTGCAGCTCGTCCAGCTGCAGCAAGGCTTCGCTGTCAGCGCCTGATTCGGGTGTGCGTGCGTGCAGAACCCCCTGTTTGCGCAGGACAGCGGCCGTGCCCTGGCCGATGGCAAATACCTGCTGCCGGTGATCAAGCGCCAGGTTGGCGGCGCGCAGTGCCTGCATGCCGTATCTAGCTGCATTGGGACTGATGAAAATTGTGGTATCAAACGCCTGCAGCCGCTTCAATTGTGCGAGAAGCTGGGGGTTGTCCAGGAGGGGGGTGATTTCCAGCAAGGGAAAGCGAATAGCTGTGCCGCCCAGTTTGGCGATGCCTGCCGCCAGTGTTTCGGCCTGGTCATGCGGCCGGGTAACCGCAATTTTCAGTCCGGACAGGGGCAGGTTTTCACTCATTCAAGTGATGCCAGGATGTCATCGGCGCCCTGTGATCGCAAAGCAGCCGCAATGGCATTCCCCAGTTCTTCTGCGGCTTCGAGGGCACCACTCTGTTCGGCGCGCACCATGCGTTTGCCATCCGGAGTCGAGACAAATCCGCGCATGAAGAGCTTGCCGTCGCGGATTTCGGCAAATCCGCCCAAGGGAACCTGGCAGCTGCCGGCAAGTGCGCGGCTCATGGCACGTTCGGCGGTGACGCAGGCAGCCGTATCGCTGTCATGCAGCGGTTGCAGCAGGGCAACCAGATCTTGCCGGTCGGTGCGGCATTCGATGCCGAGTGCGCCCTGTCCTACGGCGGGCAGGCTGTCACCAGTCGGGATGAAGTTGCGGATGCGTTCACCCAGTCCAAGCCGGATCAGGCCGGCGGCGGCAAGAATGATGGCGGAATATTGTCCTTCATCCAGCTTGCGCAAGCGGGTTTGCACATTGCCGCGCAAGGGCTCGATCTTGAGGTGCGGGAAGCGGGCGCGCAGCTGGCTTTCGCGGCGCAGGCTGGAGGTGCCAACCACGCTGCCCTGCGGCAATTCGTCCAGGCTGGAATATTGATTGGAAACAAAGGCATCGCGAGGATCCTCGCGCTTGCCGATGCAGCACAGCATGAAGCCGTCGGGCATATGCATCGGCACATCCTTCAGGGAATGCACCGCAATATCGGCGCGGCCATCCGCCAGGGCTGTCTCAAGTTCTTTTACAAACAAACCCTTGCCGCCAATTTTGGACAGGGTGACATCGAGGATCTGGTCACCCTGTGTGGTCATGCCCAGAATGCTGATGGTGGTTTTCGGGTATAATCGGGCAAGGTGATCACGGATATGCTCAGCCTGCCACATCGCCAGCGCGCTTTCGCGCGATGCGATTACCAGTTTTTCGGGGGCGGCGGCTTGCGATTGAGAAGCGTGATTCATTGGTTTTCCTGTGTCTTGAAAGAGCACCTCCAGAAATCCAGATACCAGGCGGAAAATTGCGCGAGATGAATGTCGAGCGGTACTTGGCTTTTGCCACGTAGCCGGGACAGGACTCCTGCAGATATTTCCTGAGCCTGATTTCTGTAACCGGAGGCAGGCAGCTTGCGGGTTGAAACAGCGGCCATTCTAGCATGAGGCCAGGTTCCGGTTAATCCGGACCTGCATGCATGGCGGCAATGCTGCAGGCCTGCAGGAAAGTTCGGCTTACTGCAGAAGAAGAATGAAATGAACTTGTTACCCACATCTACCAATATTTCCAGCAAGGACGTGCCCTTGCGCGAAGACATCCGGCTGCTTGGCCGCATCCTTGGCGATACCCTGCGCGAGCAGGAGGGGGAGGCGACCTTCGAGCTGGTGGAAAATGTGCGCCGTGCTGCGGTCATGTTCCGCAAGACGCAGGAAGATGCCGACCGCATGGTGCTGGAAAACCTGCTGGACAACCTGGCTCCGCCCAATACACTGGCTGTGGTACGCGGTTTCAGTTATTTTTCACAGCTGTCCAATATCGCCGAAGACCTGCATCACAACCGCCGTCGCCGCGCGCACCTGAAGACAGGTTCCAAGCCGCAGGAGGGTAGCATCCAGCTCGCCCTTGAGCGATTGATCGACAAGGGCGTCAGTGCCGAGGCATTGCAGGCATTCCTGAGCAATGCACTGATATCTCCGGTACTGACAGCCCACCCCACCGAGGTGCAACGCAAAAGTATGCTGGATTGCCAGCTGATCATTTCCAGCCTGCTGTCAGATCGCGACCGCATCGACATGACGCCGGAAGAACTGGCGGAGAACGAGGAGGCATTACGCCGCTTCATCCTGATCCTGTGGGAAACGCGCATGCTGCGCTATACCAAGCTGACCGTGCAGGATGAAATCAAGAATGGGCTGACCTTCTACGGCCATACTTTCCTCACCGAAATTCCACAGCTGTATGCCAACCTTGAGAGTCAGCTTGAACGGACTTATGGCAAATCGTTTGAAATTTCCCCGCTGCTGCGCGTCGGCAGCTGGATCGGAGGAGACCGCGACGGCAATCCATTTGTGACCGCGGATGTGATGCTGGATGCAGCAGGCCGGCATTCTGCAGTGGCGCTGGAATTCTATCTTGCCGAGACGAATTTGCTGGGCGTGCGGCTAAGCCTGTCATCACGGGTGGTGGGAATCAGCGACGAGTTGAAAAAATTCGTCGCGAATTCGCCGGACAAATCGCCTGCACGTGATGACGAACCTTATCGGCGTGCGCTGATCGCAATTTATTCGCGCCTGGTGGCCACGGCAGAAAAGCTGGGGCAGCGCGTCGAGCACCTGCGTCAGGTGGATGAAAATGCGGTTGCCTACTCCAATCCGCAGGCATATATCGCCGATCTGGATATCCTGATCAACTCGCTTGAGCAGAATCACGGCAGCATGCTGGCGCGAGGGCGGCTGGGAAAATTGCGGCGCGCGGTGGAAGTATTCGGCTTCCACCTGGCGCCCCTGGACATGCGTCAGCATAGCGGGGTACACGAGCAGGTGGTGAGCGAGCTGATGGCAGTTGCCGGTGTTGCGGACTACAAGGCGCTGGATGAATCTGCGCGCATTCAGGCGCTGCTCAAGGTATTGCAGCAAGGCGGGCAGCTGGCGGGTGATGATCTGGGCGGATTTTCGGAGATGGTGCAAGGGGAGCTGCGCATCATGCAGGCTGCAGCGGAAATTCATCGCTCCTTTGGCCGCAATGCCCTGCCCAATTACATTATCTCGATGACCAAGGGGGTCAGCGACTTGCTGGAAGTGGGGCTGATGCTGCAGCAGGCAGGCTTGCTGGACATCACTGGCAAGTTGCCAGATTTGCATATCAACATCATCCCGCTGTTTGAAACCATCGACGATCTGCGTGGCAGCAGCCAGATCATGGATGCGCTGTTCTCCATTCCGTTCTATCGTGCGTTACTGAAAAGCCGTGGCGATACGCAGGAAGTGATGTTGGGTTATTCTGACAGCAACAAGGATGGCGGCTACCTCACCGCGAACTGGGAGTTGTACAAGGCGGAAATCGATCTGGTCAGCATATTTGCGAAGCACGGAATTAACATGCGACTGTTCCATGGCCGTGGCGGAAGTGTTGGTCGTGGTGGTGGTCCAAGCTATCAGGCTATCCGTGCACAGCCGCCCGGCAGTGTGAACGGACAGATCCGCATCACCGAGCAGGGCGAGGTGATCACCAGCAAATATTCAAACGCTGAAATCGGACGTCGCAACCTGGAAACCTTGCTTGCTGCGACGATGGAAGCCACCCTGCTGCATCAACATGGTGATGACAGCACGATGCCGGAATTCCACCGCATCATGGAAGAGTTGAGCCTGGATGCGATTGACGCCTATCGCCAGCTGGTGTTCGAGACTCCGGGTTTCAGCGACTATTTCTTTGCGGCGACACCGATCCGGGAAATTGCCGAACTCAACATTGGCAGCCGGCCTTCTTCACGCAAGCCAAGTAGCCGTATTGAAGACTTGCGTGCGATCCCATGGGTGTTCAGCTGGAGCAACAGCCGCGTGATCCTTCCAGGCTGGTACGGGTTCGGCAGCGCAGTGGAAAAATTCCTCGAGCGGCATGGTCATGCGGGGCTCCTGCAACTGCAGCTGATGTACAAGAGCTGGGCATTCTTCCGTGGCTTGCTCTCCAATATGGATATGGTGCTGTCGAAGACAGACATGGGCATTGCTTCACGTTATGCAGAACTGGTGGCAGATGTGAAATTGCGTGAGCAGGTCTTTGGCATGATTGAAACCGAGTGGGAACGCACCACCCGCCTGCTGCTGAAAATCAACAGTAGTGACACTTTGCTCGCTGACAATCCGACCATGGCGCGCAGCCTGAATACACGATTGCCTTACATAGATCCGCTGAACCACTTGCAGGTCATGTTGCTGAGACGCACCCGCGCCGGGGAAGCCGACGAAAAGTTGCGTCGTGCCTTGCAAATCACCATCAATGGGATTGCGGCAGGTTTGCGCAATAGCGGATAAATATTAATTAAATCATATAGTTAATATATATCACTTATGCAGATCGCTGTTCCCGGGTGAGCTTGAAAGTTTCACAAAACTGCCGAATGCTGTCTTCTGGCATTGGCTTGCTCAGGAAGTATCCCTGTATCAGGTCGCATTCGTGTGCGCGCAGGAAGGCAAGCTGCTCAGCGGTTTCCACCCCCTCCGCAACCACTTCCAGTCCCAGTTTGTGACCCAGCGATATGCTGGCTTCAACGATGGCCCTGACATCGGCATCGCTTTCCACATCCCGGATAAACATCTGGTCTATCTTCAGGACATCCAGCGGAAAACGCTTCAAGTACGCCAGCGATGAATAGCCTGTACCGAAATCGTCTATCGCCAGGCGCACGCCCAGCTTGTGCAGCGACTTCAGTATGGTTTCGACAATTTTGACATCCTGCATCAGCGTGCTTTCGGTGATTTCCAGTTCCAGATGGCTGGGTGGGATATCGTATTCGCGCAGGATATCGCGCACCATATTGACGAATTCAAGATCATTGAACTGGCGGGCCGAGACGTTGACGGATAGCCGGTCTGGCGGGTGGGTTGACTCGCGCAATTTGTGAAACTGGCGGCATGCATCCTGCAAAACCCAGTTGCCTACGGGCAGGATGAGGCCGGTATCTTCAAGCATAGGTATGAAGTCTGCCGGGGCTATCATGCCGCGCTCCGGATGGTTCCAGCGGATCAGGGTTTCAAATCCGGCAATCCGGTTGTCATGCAGAGACATCTGCGGTTGCAGGAACAGGCAAAATTCCCTGCGCGCCAGAGCCCGTCGCAGATCGGTTTCCATTGCCAGCAGTTCCTGCCCGCGCGCATTCATTTCAGGGTTATAAAACTGGAAATGATTGCGCCCATTTTTCTTGGCGCGATACATTGCCGTATCGGCGTTTTTCAGCAGCACTTCCGTATTGCTGCCATTGCCGGGGTAGACGGAAATTCCCATGCTTAAAGCAACAAACACTTCCTGGCCCGGTAGTGAGAATGGAAAGGAAATGGCTTCAAACAGCTTGTTGGCAATGATGAAAATGTCGTCGGTGGATGACAGCCCTCCGGACACGATAGTGAATTCGTCACCGCCATAACGTGCAATCAGGTCGGATGGCCTGAGACAGTTCTGCAGTCGCTCGGCGACCTGGCACAGCAGGTCGTCACCAGCCGCATGCCCCAGACTGTCATTGATGCGCTTGAAGTTGTCGAGATCCAGGAAACAGACTGCAATGCTGGTCGCATCCCGAATGGATCGTGAAATTTCCATATCGAGGTGGTTCTGCAGCATAACGCGGTTGGGTAATCCCGTCAGTGCGTCGTGGGTAGCCTGCTTCTGCAGTTCCTGTTCGAACAATCTGAGTTCGGTAATGTCTCGCATGATGGTCGAGTAATGCTGGATATTCCCGCTTTCATTCTTATGCGCGACAAGAACGCAAGAAACCGGGATCTCGTCGTTGTAACCCCTTTTCAGCGCAACTTCGCCTTTCCAGTTGCCCTGGCTGGCAGCTTCAGGAATGGCTTCATTCAGCAGCTTGGTGGCAGCCCACTCCGGCATCAGGTCACTGATGTCCAGTTCTGCAATGCTGGCCGGGGGTTGCATGTCAAGCTGGCGGAAACCTGCATTATTGAGATATTGCAGGTTACCTGCGCTGTCCATGATGGCGATGATGTCGGATGCGGCATCCAGTATGGTTATCAGCTGGGCTCTGGCCCGGTCTGATTTGATGCGGCCGGTTATATCGCGGCCGGTATATACAAAATGGGTGATCCGCTGCAGATCGTCCTTGAGCGGAGAAATCACTTTCTCTTCAAAATATATTTCGCCGCTTTTCCTGCGATTCAGCATCACATCCTGGTAAGGATGCCCTGCTTTCAGGGATTCCTGCAAGTGCCGGTAGTAGTTGTCATCATAGAGATCCGACCTGAGCTGATCGGCGCTCTTGCCGAGCAACTCGGCTGCTGCATAACCTGTAAGACGCTCAAAGGACGGGTTGACGTATTCGATTTTTCCGCTGACATCGGTAATGCAGATACTTTCGGCAGCCTGTTCCACCGCCAGCGACAGCTTGCGCAGGGCCTGTGCGGAATCGCGCCGCTCCCTTCGCAGTTGTGCTTCTGCCAGTTCGCGCAGGATGGCAGGTACCAGTCGGGTAAAATGACCCTTCATCACATAATCCTGTGCACCGGCTTTCATGCCTTCCACTGCGACATCCTCCCCGATTGTGCCAGAGACGAAAATGAATGGAATGTCCGGGTCGGACTTGCGCACAATTTCGAGTGCCCGCTTGCCGTTAAAGCGTGGCATGGAGTAATCCGAAAAAATGATGTCCCAGTGCTGCGCAAGTTCGGCCAGCAGGGCAGCTTCATTTTCCACCCTGCGCCAGGACACATTGAAGCCGGCTGACTGCAAGTGATCAATCAGCAGCAGCGCATCATTTTCAGTATCTTCGATCAGCAGTGCGCGAAGGTTGCGGGAAGTTATGCTTGCCTGCTCGCGGGGGGCGTTCTCATCCGGTTTCATGTAGTCACTCCTTGATCAATGCAGTCAGTGTCAATCTGAAAACGGCGGCCGGTTAATCAGGAGCCAGTACAGGCCCAGTTGACCGGCTGCGGCAACAAATTCGTCGAAATCGACCGGCTTTCTGACGTAACTGTTCACACCCAGGGAATATCCCTTTATGCGGTCAATATCTTCATTGGATGAAGTCAGGATAACAATGGGCAGCAGGCGGGTAGATTCGTTGCTGCGTATCTGTCTCAGCACTTCGAAGCCATCTATTTTCGGCAGCTTGAGGTCCAGCAGTACGACTGCCGGCAGGTCGGAAATGTCGCGGCCGGCATGTGCGCCCCTGCAGAACAGGTAATCCAGTGCCTCCAGTCCATTGCGGGCAACAACGACCTGGTTGGCAAAATTATGCTTTTCCATGGCATGCAGGGTAAGTGCTTCGTCATCCGGATTGTCTTCTACCAGCAGTATTGATTTCATGTTCATGCTTGCCCGTCCTCGCCCAGAGTGAAATAGAAAGTGGCCCCGTGATTAACTTTGCTATCGGCCCATATCGTGCCACCGTGTTTATGGATGATGCGTTGCACGGTCGCGAGTCCTATACCGGTGCCGGGGAACTCGCTGGTTTCATGCAGCCGCTGGAAGACACCAAACAGCTTGTCTGCATATGCACTGTCGAAGCCTGCACCGTTGTCCCTGACAAAATAGACGGTAAGCCCATCCTTGCTGGTTGCTCCGACTTCAATCTCGGCGTTGCACAGCTTGCCGCTGAATTTAACCGCATTGTTCAGGAGGTTGGTCAGCACGATATGCAGCAAGCGTCTGTCACACGAGGCATTGATATCGGGTGCGATGACGGTCACGATCTGATGGTCAGCTTCTTGTTTGTCAAGTTCGCTCATGATAGATAGCGCCATCTCGCTGAGATTGACACATTCCCTGCTCAGCTCCGCACGGCTTACGCGGGAAAGTTTAAGCAGGTCGTCGATCAGTTGCCCCATGTGCTGTGCTGCCTTGCGTATCCTTTCGAGGAAGTTCAGGCCCTTGCTGTCGAGAGCGTCTGAATACTCCCTGAGCAGGATATTGCTGAAACCGTCGATCGCCCTGAGCGGGGCACGCAAATCGTGGGAGACCGAGTAACTGAAGGCTTCAAGTTCGCGATTTGAAACTTCAAGTTCTTTTGTGCGCTCTCTGAGGCTGTTGTTTAGCTGCTGCAACTGTTGCTGTGTACGTTTGCGGTCACTGATGTCTTCAATGATGCCATCGAAATAGATATTCCCCTGCCCGTCGAATTTTTTGACAGCTGTAATGTTGGCGAGAAATTTCTTCCCCTTCAGGGTTATGAATTCGACCTCTTCATTATTGACAGCGCCATTCTGCATTATCTTGTTGGAAATGATTTGGCGCATTTCGGGTTTGGCGTAGAAATCGCTTACTGAATGCACCTGGAGCTGCTCGAATGAATCTGCTTCAAGAATGTCTATGAGTGCAGGGTTGGCTTCCAGATACTTGCCGCGTGGTCCGGGCGTCTTGCGATAAATGCCAATGGGCAGGTTGTGGACAAGGTCACGAAAGCGCTCCTGTGATTCGTGATGCAGCTGTTCAGCCCTTATTCTGGTGGAAATGTCGCGGATGATGGCGGTTGCTACCCGGCCATTCGTTGAATCAAGCGGGCTCAGGCTGATCTCGATGGGAAAGCGCGAACCATCCTTGCGCCTGGCATGCAGTTCAAGGCCTTCTCCCATGGCACGCACGCGTGGATCCCTGAAATAGCCCTGACTGTGAGAGTGGTGTGCAGAACGAAGCTCTTCCGGTATCAGCATTTCTACCGGGCGCGCCAGCAATTCATTTCTCCGGTAGCCAAACATATTTTCGGCCTGATTGTTCACCAGCTCGATTTTCCCTTCCTGATTGACAATGATGATTGCATCGGGTGCGGAATCCAGCAGGCTGCGGTAGCGGTACTCGCTGGCCTTGACGGCTGCTTCGGCAAACTTCTTGCGTAAGCTCAGGTGTGCAATCAGGTAGGCAAAAGCTGACAGGACAATTTCGAGGCAGATGAACACCCACCAGAATTCTCGGGCCAGTCTGTTGTTGGTTGCAGCGAGGCTTGCTTCAGGTATATGGGAAACCAGGAACCATTCATCGTCCAGGATGACTTCGGTGCTGTTGGCAAATGTATTTTCAAACGGACTCAGCCTGGCAAATGTGTAAAGTCCTCCGCTGCTCCGGAACTGGCCTTCCCTTGCCCCGTTACTGATCAGGCGCCATGCTTCTGCATCTCTGGATTCGAGTCGATTTTGCAGCTTGTCCGGAAACATGAAAGCCCAGGCATCGCCGGGATTGCCCCCCATCAGCCAGTAGCCTTGCCCGTTCAGCAGCCAGGTCTGGGCAAGCCTGGATGTGGTGCTGGCAGAGATAAGGATGCGATCGAGCAGTTTTTGCCCGAGGTAGTTGAACACAAGCAAGCCCTGCATATGTCCATGCTGGCTGAATACCGGAGTGCAGTAACGCAGTGCTGGCTTGTAAGGCAGTTCGATGCTGTCGTGTTCCATATTGAGGTCAAGGCGGGAGATGTAGACCTCGCCCTGTTTCAGCTGCATGCAGTTCTTCCTGTAATAACTGAGCGACTTGTCCTGCAGCAATTCGCGCTTGACGGCGAACGCCTTGCCGCTGCTCCAGTTGATGCGAATCTCTTCCTTGCCATTCACGCCAAGCAGGCGGATCTGGTCATAGCTCCCCTTGCGCACGGCAAAATTCAGGAACATGTCCTGCAGCGCAGCATTTCGCGCTGTTGCCGGTCGCTGCAGCAGGGTTTCAGCCTGATCGGCGAGAAACAGCAGGTCAGTACGCACATTACTCAAGCCGGAGGAAGAGAGTTTCTGTCCGAGCTTGACGGCTTGAGATGCCTCCGTTTTCAGTTGGTAGAAGCGGTGATTGGCGTTAAACAGGTAAACAAGCAGTAAGGACAGGGCAAGCAGCAGGGTCAGCGGCAACCAGACCCAAAGAAAGCGGGATAAGTAATGACGATTGCGCTGAATACGGGCAAACAGTTCATTCATATTTCCCATCTCCATAGGTTGAGTCATGGGCTAGCCGTCCGGCTATTGATGTCGCGAATTCTCAAGAGTAGCCGACTGAAAAACTAGGTTTTTAGTTGATCATAAAGACATAATTTTTTGATTACAACCTATAGCCCATTATATTTGGATGGCCAAAGTGTCTGGGTAACTGGATTTTAAAAAGTTGAATTTGACTTAAGCTATTGAATATATTAAAATAAGAAAGTTTTATCTAAGCCTTTGATAAAAAATGGCCTAACTCTTCAGGGCGGGGTCATTTATTTGAGCAATTTGAAGTGATCAGTGATGCTAAGTGCGGATGCCTTCAGCCTGACCGAGCGGGTACGAATTTCGATATTAAATATAATTGCTTGATTTTATTATATTTATTTTTGAAAGGCGTATCTGGACTTGTTAAATGAAATGCGGGGCATCGGTTGGAGTCAGCTGCTTCAGGCTATCAACGACACTGCCGGCAATGTAACCCGTATTGAATTGCGGGAGTGCATTTGGCAAATGCATCGCTAGTTCTGGCGGAGAAGGAGGGATTCGAACCCTCGATAGGCTATTCACCTATGCCTGATTTCGAGTCAGGTACATTCAACCACTCTGCCACTTCTCCAGAATCTGCTGTCTCTATCATGCTGGATGAAAGACCGGAATTTTCCAGTAGCCAGTTCATTGATCATGTATTGATCTGGATGATGCTTGCCTCCAGGTAAAACATGAGTTTCATGAAAAGCAAAACGGCTTCAGGAAAATTTGCCATTACATTACATGTACCAAGGTACAAGAGAATGTCACGCAAGGCCGGACATTCTACATTAAAGACTGAATATCAGACAAAATCTTTACATGCGTCACCTGTTACCCATCAAAATCGCTACGCTGGTCCTGCTCTGCATCGTGCTGGTGCTGAGCTTCAGTGTGCGCGAACCGGCAGAAGACTGGCGCAAGGGTGAGCTGGTTGTCATCCTGCCGCAGTCGGACAGCATGGATTACCAGTTTGACCGCCAGCTTGCGGAACTGTTTGCCAATGAGCTTGGTGTTCGGCTGCGGACTTCAGAGTTTTAACCTCAAAAGCTCGAGAATGCGCTGGCGGAAAAACTGGCACATTTTTCTGCGATTGGCTTCCGTTCGAACGAATCTGGTTCGCAGTTCCGCTTTGGTGTGCCTTACCAGGTGGTCAATGAATCGGTGGTCTGCAGTGGTGAGCAGCCGCGCACATTCGAAGAGCTGGAGGAACGGGAGATTACGGTAATCCGTGATTCCTCCGAAGAGCAGGTATTGCGGACCCTGAAACCTGATTATCCCTGGCTGAAATGGAGTGCGGTAGATAAATCCATTCCCGGTGACCTGCTGGAAGATGTGAGCAGTGGCGAAATTGACTGTACCATTGCCAATGAAGAGCAGGTTGCCTTCATGCGCAACTTCTATCCCGACATGGAGTCTGCACTCGATATAGGCACGCCATCGCAGCTGTCATGGACATTTGCGAAAGATGTTGATGCGGAGCTCTACACAAAGATGCAGGCGTTCTTCGCGCGCATTGAAAAGGACGGTACGCTGGATCTGCTGCTGGACCGCTATTACGGGCATGCAGACCGGCTTGAGCCATTTGATGCGGCAGATTTCCTCTCCAAGGCCAACACCATATTGCCGCGTTACCGCCAGATTTTTGAAGAAGCGGGCAGCCTGTCCGGTATCGAGTGGCAACTGGTTGCTGCCATTGCCTATCGGGAATCGCACTGGAATCCGCTCGCCACTTCCTATACCAAAGTGCGCGGCATGATGATGCTGACAGAAGATACGGCGGACCGCATGAAAGTCACGAACCGGCTGGACGCGCGGGAAAGCATCATGGCGGGTGCACGTTACCTGCAATTGCTGAAGGAGCAACTGCCATTGCGTATCGATGAGCCTGAGCGCACCTGGCTTGCGCTGGCCGCCTACAACCAGGGCATGGGCCATCTGGAGGATGCGCGCATCCTGGCGCAACGCTATGGCTGGAATCCGGACCTGTGGGTGGATGTGCAGAAGGCCATGGTGAAGCTGCGCAACCCGAACATCGCGAAAACACTGAAGCATGGCTATGCGCGGGGCGGCGAGGCGGTGGTGTATGTGGAAACGGTGCGTTTGTACTACGACATGCTCAGGCGCATTACGCGCGACGAATACAAGCAGCTATTGCCGCCCGATTATCAGATCAAGCTGAATGCCTGGTAACCGGCATTGCGCTAGCAGGTAAGCGTTTTCAGCCCGCCCATATAAGGTTGCAGCACTTCCGGAATCTTCACGCTGCCATCAGCCTGCTGGAAATTCTCCAGTATCGCAACCAGTGTGCGACCCACTGCCAGCCCGGAACCATTTAGTGTATGCACCAGTTCCGGCTTGCCCTGTGCATTGCGGAAACGTGCCTGCATGCGGCGCGCCTGGAAGGCTTCGAAATTCGAGCAGGAGGAAATTTCGCGGTAGGTATTCTGCGCCGGCAGCCACACTTCGATGTCATAGGTCATCGCAGCGGAGAAGCCCATATCTCCGGAACAGAGCTTGACCACGCGATACGGCAATCCCAGTTTCTGCAGGATGGTTTCAGCATGTCCCAGCAGCGCTTCCAGGCCTTCATAGGATTTTTCCGGATGCACGATCTGCACCAGCTCCACTTTCTCAAACTGGTGCTGGCGGATCAGGCCGCGCGTGTCACGGCCATAGGAACCGGCTTCGGAACGGAAGCAGGGGGTATGCGCGACGAATTTCATCGGCAGCTTTTCCAGCGGCACGATTTCATCGCGCACCATATTGGTCACCGGGACTTCTGCGGTGGGTATCAGGTAGAAGTTCTGTATACCTTCGTCGCCCAGATGGCGCGGCACCTTGAACAGGTCTTCCTCGAATTTTGGCAACTGGCCGGTGCCGTGCATCGAATCTGCATTCACCATGTAGGGCACATAGGTCTCGGTATACCCATGCTGCTCGGTATGCGTGTCGAGCATGAACTGGGCCAGCGCACGATGCATACGCGCGAGCGGGCCTTTCAATAAGGAAAAGCGCGAGCCACTGATTTTACTGGCGGTTTCAAAATCCAGCCCGCCCAGACCTTCGCCGATGCTGACATGATCTTTCACTTCGAAATCGAATTTGGCCGGCGTGCCGACCTTGCGCATCTCGACGTTATCCGCTTCCGATTTCCCGACCGGCACGCTTTCGTGCGGCAGGTTGGGGATCATCGGCAGCAATGCCTGCATGTCGTGCTGGATGCGCTCCAGTTGTGCCTCAGCCTGTTTCAGTTCGTCGCCGAGATTGGCAACTTCCGCCAGGATTGCGGAAACATCTTCGCCCTTGGCCTTGGCCTGGCCGATCTGCCTCGAAGTGGCATTGCGCTTGGCCTGCAGTTCCTGAGTGCGTGTCTGCGTTGCCTTGCGCTCGGCTTCGAGCTTTTCAAAAGCGGCGGTATCCAGCGTGAATCCGCGTGTGGCCAAGCGTGCCGCTACATTGGCAAGATCCGTGCGTAACAGTTGAATGTCTAACATGCAAACTCCAGTAAATCGGTTAATTTCTTGTTTTTTTGTCCAGCTCGCCCGCTTGTTCATCCAACTGACGAAGTCGTGCAAGCTTCTCTGAAATTTTGGCTTCCAGGCCACGGTTGGTGGGCTCGTAGAAGCTGATTTCAGGCATCTCATCCGGGAAATAGGTTTCGCCGGCAGCATATCCCCCCGCCTCATCATGCGCGTAACGATAGCCCTTGCCGTAGTCCAGTTCCTTCATCAGTTTGGTGGGCGCGTTGCGCAGGTGCATCGGCACCGGGCGCGAGCCATCCTGTTTGACGAAAGCGCGGGCCGCATTATACGCGACATATCCGGCGTTGGATTTGGCGGTCGCCGCAAGGTAAAGCACTGCCTGCGCCAGTGCCAGTTCGCCTTCCGGTGACCCCAGCCGTTCATAGGTCTGGGCGGCTTCATTGGTGAGGGTCATTGCGCGCGGGTCGGCGAGGCCGATGTCTTCCCAGGCCATGCGCACAATGCGCCGTGCCAGGTAGCGCGGGTCGGCACCGCCATCCAGCATGCGCACCAGCCAGTACAGCGCGGCATCCGGATTGGAGCCGCGTACCGATTTGTGCAATGCGGAAATCTGGTCGTAAAACGCTTCGCCACCCTTGTCGAAACGGCGCAGGTTTTGCGCCAGCGTGGCATCAAGAAAGGCAGTGTCGACGGTGTTCACTTTGGCAGTGGTGGCGGCAGTGTTCACCTGTTCCAGCACATTCAGCAGGCGGCGTGCATCGCCATCGGCATATGCAACCAGGCGCTCGCGCGCATCTGGCTCGAATTGCAGGTTGTGCAGGGCTTCATGCTGGGCGCGCTCGAACAGTTGCCCCAGTTCTTCAGTACTTAATGGATGCAGCACATAGACCTGCGCACGCGACAGCAGCGCGCTGTTTACTTCGAATGAGGGGTTTTCAGTGGTGGCGCCGATGAAAGTGACCAGCCCCTGCTCGACAAACGGCAGGAAGGCGTCCTGCTGTGACTTGTTGAAGCGGTGAACTTCGTCGACAAACAGGATGGTATGACGGCCATTTTGCTGCAGCGTCAGCTGTGCCTGGGCGATCGCATCGCGGATGTCCTTCACTCCCGAGAGAACCGCCGACAGGGGAATGAACTCCGCCTCGAACGCGGAGGCCATCAATCGAGCCAAAGTTGTCTTGCCCACGCCGGGTGGGCCCCACAGGATCATTGAATGCGGCTTGCCGGACTCAAACGCAAGTCTCAGTGGCCGGCCACGGCCCAGCAGATGGGATTGCCCGATCACCTCGTCGATATATTTCGGGCGCAGGCGTTCGGCGAGCGGGGCTGCTGCTGGCGGACTTTCAAACAGGCTGCCGGTGGACATGGTGTAGTGGATTACTCAGACAAAACATCCGCGCCTTTGGGCGGAACAAACTTGAACAGGCTGGTGGGCAATTGCGGATTGCGTTGCATACCGCTGAATTGCAGTTCGGTTTTCATCCCGAAGCTGTCATGCAGTTCCATCGTGGCGAGATCGCCCTTGTCGTTGAAACCCATGGTAATCCGGGTGAAGCCGGTATCGGATTTTTTGGCGGTCGCATCCAGCCATTCCAGCCCGTCATGAGTACCGGTGTCCTGCAGGGTAAAGGCATTTTCAATTTCGTTATTGCCGGAAAGCAGCGCGGCAGGACTGCTGCCAAGCGCGGCATCGAGCTTGCGTACGGTGACTTGTTCCAGGTCTGCGTCATACAGCCAGAATTTGGCGCCGTCACCGACGATCAGTTGCTGATAGGGTTTCTGGTATTCCCAGCGGAATTTTCCGGGGCGCATGAATTGCATGACGCCGCTGGCAGACTGGATTTTCTTGCCTTTCTTGTCGGTGACCACCTGCGTGAAGCTGGCTTTGCCGGAATGGCTGCCGTTGATGAAAGCGCGCAGTTTATCGCTGGCCCCGGCATGGGCGACCTGGTTGGCGAGTACCAGCATCAGGCTGGCGAGCAAGGCAAATGATTTTCTTAACATATTGATTTAATTAATATATTTAAAATAATGCGGGGTGATGATAATGGGCTGTCAGCGGTTATTTTACCTTGCTCGCAGCCCATGCCAGGTGTATGTGCTTATTCCTGACGCGCCGGAGTCAGTACTTCGCGATTGCCGTTATGGGATTGCGGCGAAACGATGCCGGCCTTTTCCATTTGTTCGATCAGGCGCGCAGCGCGGTTGTAGCCGATGCGCAGGTGACGCTGCACCAGCGAAATCGAAGGGCGGCGTGACTTGACGACAATTTCCACTGCCTGGTCATACAGCGGATCAGCTTCGGCATCGCCACCGCCCAAAATCTCGCCATTGGCTTCGGCGTCTTCGGGTGAGTCCAGCACGCCTTCAATATAGCGTGGTTCACCCCGGGACTTGAGATATTCGATCACGCGATGCACTTCCTGATCGGAGACAAACGCGCCATGCACGCGCTGCGGATAACCGCTGCCCGGCGGCAGGTACAGCATGTCGCCCTGTCCCAATAGTGCTTCGGCACCCATCTGGTCCAGGATGGTACGCGAGTCGATTTTGCTCGATACCTGGAAAGAGATGCGTGTCGGCACGTTGGCCTTGATCAGGCCGGTGATCACATCCACTGACGGGCGTTGGGTCGCCAGTACCAGGTGGATGCCGGCGGCGCGCGCCTTTTGCGCGAGGCGTGCGATCAGTTCTTCCACCTTCTTGCCGACCACCATCATCAGGTCGGCCAGCTCATCGATGAACACCACGAGGTGGTACATCTCTTCCAGCGCTTCGGGATTGTCAGGTGTCAGTGAGAAAGGGTTCGTCAGCGGCTTTTCATCCTTGATGGCATCGCGGATTTTCTGGTTGTAACCGGCCATATTGCGCACACCGAGTGCCGACATCAGGCGGTAGCGCTTGTCCATTTCCTGCACGCACCAGTTGAGGCCGGCCGCAGCCTGGCGCATGTCGGTCACGACCGGTGCGATCAGGTGCGGGATGCCTTCGTATACGGAAAGCTCCAGCATCTTGGGGTCGATCAGCATCAGCCGCACTTCGTCCGGCGTGGCTTTGTAGACCAGACTCAGGATCATCGCGTTGATGCCTACCGACTTGCCGGAACCGGTGGTGCCTGCCACCAGCAGATGGGGCATTTTGGCCAGGTCTGCCACTACAGGCAGGCCGGAAATATCCTTGCCCAATACCAGGGTGAGTGGCGATTTCATGTCGGCGTAATCCTGCGAGCAGAGAATCTCCGACAGGCGCACGGTCTGCCGCTTCGGGTTGGGCAGTTCCAGCGCCATGTAATGCTTGCCAGGAATGGTTTCAACTACTCTAAGGCTGACCACTGAAAGTGCCCTGGCCAGATCCTTCACCAGATTGGTGATCTGGTTGCCTTTCACGCCGGTGGCAGGTTCGATTTCATAGCGCGTGATCACCGGACCCGGCAGTGCGGCCATCACTTGTACTTCGACGCCGAAGTCTTTCAGTTTGCGCTCAATCAAGCGCGAAGTGAATTCCAGCGTATCGCTGGAAACCGGCTCCACATCCCCGCTGGCTTCGTCCAGCAGGTGCAGTGGCGGCAGGTCGGTATCGGCAAGATCCGTGAAAAGGACGCTCTGTTTTTCTTTTTCTACACGTCTTGAGGGCGCGATTTCTGCCACTGCCTGCTGGATGATGATGGGCTGGTGTTCTTCCACGCGTCTTTTTTCCTCGCGAACGGTCGTGTCGCGCTGGAGTTTGGCGATTTCGCCGATTCGTTTGTCCTGCCGGGTGGCCCAGGCGTCACGTGCACGTTGCCAGACAGTTTCCAGTGCAAGGCCGATCAGGTCGATCAGGCGCAGCCAGGACAGGCCGGAAAACAGGCTGAAGCCGGTAGCGATCAATACCAGCAGAATCAATGTGGAGCCGGTGTAGCCCAGCATATGAACGAACAGGTTGCCGAGTATGGTGCCGAGCATTCCGCCCGGCGCCAGTGGCAGTTGCACGTGCAGGCTGTACATGCGGGTGGTTTCCAGCGCGCTGCTGGCAAGCAGCAGCACCGCAAAACCTGTCAGGCGCAACCACAGCGCGCGATTGTCAAACAGGCCGCCGCCGGATTCGCTGTCAGGATGAAGGTGCTTGTAGCTGGCACGCACCCGGTACAGGATGAAGGGCACCCACCACCATGCGGAAAATCCGAATACATACAGGAAAATATCTGCCAGCCATGCACCGATTACACCGCCCGGGTTGTGTGTGGGAATGCCGCTGGCACTGTGAGACCATGCGGGATCGTTGCGGTCATATCCATACAGTACCAGGATGAGGTATAGCGCCAGCGCTACCAGCAGGAACCAGCGTGACTCATTCAGCAAGGCAGCCAGTTTGGCGGGTAAGGGCGTGGAGGAGCGGGGAGGGCGCAACGGATTCATCGGAAACGGATGGATGGTGCCTGAAGGTAAGGGCGCTCAAAAGACATTGCGTCCCTCGCGCACAGGGGCGATCAGGCCGAGCTGTTGTGCCTTGCGCACCGCATCCATGCGGCTGTTGACCTGCAGTGCCTGGTAGGTGGCGGCAACATGCACCTTGATGGTGCCTTCAGCCAGATTCATCTTCAGTGCGATTTCCTTGTTGGACAGGCCTTCCGCGAGGAATTGCAAGGCTTCCAGCTGGCGCTTGGTCAGTCCGAACTTGTTGCCGTTATTCTGGGCATTGCGTTCTTCTGTCCGCGGCTCTGACTTGAGCACAGGCGACCGGCTCATCAATTCCGGCGGGAAGAAAATACCGCCATCCAGCACTTCACGCAGGGCATTGACCATGGCCTTGCCGGAAGACATTTTGGAGATGAAGCCCATCGCACCATATTCCATTGCCCACTCGATTTCAGATCGCTGGTCGGTGCCGGAAACCACTACCAGGGGGATGGCGGGGAAGCGGTTGTGGAAAATCCGGATTGCCGTTACACCCTCGCTGCCGGGCATGTGCAGGTCCAAGAGGGCAAGATCAAGTGCCGGATTGTTCTCGGCCATTTGCATGGCTTCATCGAAACTGCCGGCACAGATGATGTCTACCTGTTCACTGAGTTGCTGCAATACATAGCGCATGCCGTCACGGAACAAGGCATGGTCGTCGGCCAGCAGAACCTGCAATTTCATTTCTCCCCCTGCAAAGCGGTATCCGGATGATATGGCTTGAATAATACCATTTCAGTGTGGCCTGGTGTCATTGTGGGATTTCCGGGAAGGTTTCATTGTGCAGCGCGAAATAGATGATGGAACGCAGGCGCGCTGGTGCGATCGGCTTGTGCAACAGCAGGGCGCCGCTGGCCTGGATTTCCTGCAAGGTCTGCGGGGCTGTGTCGCCGGTCAGTACGATGGTCGGGATGTTGCCTGCCCAGTGTTCGCGTAGCTGGCGGATTCCGTCCAGTGCCGTGGTCTCATTAGGCAGGCGGTAATCGCAGATCAGCAGGTCCGGGCGCACGCCGGCAGTCGCCATGGCCTCCATAACGTCCTGCGGCAGCTCGCCTTCATAAACTGTGCATCCCCACTGGCGCATGAGTTTGCTGGCCATGGTGCGGATGTCGAGATTGTCATCGACCAGCGCGACGATGATGCCGCTGACATCATGGCGCGATGGCAATTTCGTATCTGCATGGCTGGGCTGGATGACCTCTCCCTGCGGGAGGCAGAAGGTAAAGCTTGAGCCCAGTGCGGGACGGGATTCGACATGGATTCGAGTACTGATCAGGGATTCGATGCGTCGTACGATGGCCAGCCCCAGCCCCAGGCCCTTCTGGCGGTCACGGTGCTGGTTGTCCACCTGGTAATATTCGTCAAAGATATGTGGCAGGCTTTTGGCGCGGATGCCGATGCCGGTGTCATTGACTGTGAATTGCAATTCGCCTTCAGCAAGTGTGCAGCAGACCCTGACTTTGCCAAAATCCGTGTAGCGGATCGCATTGGACAGCAGGTTGCGCAAGATGCGCTCAACCAGCATCGGATCGCTGAAGCAGATCAGTTCGGAGCCTGGCATTTCAAGGGTAATGCCCTTGCTCAGTGACAGCGGCAGGAACTCCGATTGCAGCCGGTCCAGCAGGGGCTGCACCGGGAAGTTCTGCATTTTGGGTTTGATCACGCCGGCATCCAGTTTGGAGATGTCCAGCAGCTCGTCAAACATGTCCACCAGGGCTCCCACAGATTTACTGATCTGTCCGGCGAGGTGCCTTGCTTCTTCCTGATGCGAGATTTCCTGCAGAGATTCGCTGAACAAAACCAGTGCCTGCAGCGGTTGGCGCAGGTCATGGCTGGCCGAGGCCAGGAAGCGCGACTTGTCACGGTTGGCGAGCTCGGCGATGACTTTCTGCCGGGTCAGTTCTTCGATCAGGTAGTCATTTTCGTGCCGCTGCAGCAGGGATTTGATAAATGTCCTGCTGAGTTCGCGACCGGCGCTGAAAGAGCCAATCAGGAACAGCAAGATCATCGCCACGAGTATCCAGTGGGTGGAGTCATTGGCCAGCATCAGCCGGCCGAGCAGCGGCACAGTTACGCCCAGGACATAAAGATACAATGCAGGCGGATAGGCGGAATCCAGCGTCACAGCGCCCGCAACCAGGCCGAGTGCGATGCAGATCATGATCGCTTCGTATACCAGGTCAGTCGGATAGAACCATAGCGCCACGCTGCCCCATAGCAGCGCGGTCAGCAGGGTGAAGATGTTGAAGTTTGTGCTCCAGCGCCGGCATTCTTCCACGGTATTGAGTTTGTCGCGCTGGCGCAGCCACAACAGGCCATCGCCGGCATGGACAGAGTAAATGCATAACAGCCACACAAGCAGCGGGATATGTTCGGTGCGGTCCCAGAACATGTATACGAACAAGGGCTCGACTGCCATTTGCAGCAGTATCATGACTGGGTATAGCCGCAGCCGGGCACGTAATTGTTCGGCACGAACCTGCAGGTTGCCTTCATCGATATTGAAGATCAATTCGCGCTTCAGGGCTCTGGATATCTTGGTAAGCATATTCAATTAACTCAGCGCAGCAGGCTGATGTCGAGATGGGGAGCGGCTAGCTTCGCATCCGGATTGTCCTGGTGTGGAACGATACCAAGCAAAGGCGAGTGCAGGCGTAACTTGAGTGATTCGATGTTTTCCTGCAGGAATGGCTGTTGCGGGTCCATGATGTTGGCTACCCAGCCGGCGCAATGCAGGCCGCGAGAGCGGATTGCGCTGAGGGTAAGCAGCGCATGATTGAGGCAGCCCAGCCGCATGCCAACCACCAGGATGACAGGCAGTTCCAGTCTGGCGGCGAGATCGGCCATGTCGGTATTTTCACCGAGCGGTACCAGCAGGCCACCTGCCCCTTCCACGATGACAATGTCTGCCAGGGTGGATAATTCCTTGTAGGATTCGACGATGCGTTCAAAGTTGATGGGGACGCCAGCATGGCTGGCGGCAATGTGTGGCGCAACAGGCTGCAGAAAGCTGTATGGGTTGATCTGGCCCAGTGTGGCCAGTACATTGCTGGCGGCCCGTAACGCCTGGACATCTTCATTGGGTTTGTCATCATCGCAACCGGCTGCGACGGGTTTCATGCCGACTACACGCTTGTCGCGCGCGGCAAAGGCGTATAGCAGGGCGCAACTGACCAGCGTCTTGCCGACGCCGGTATCCGTTCCGGTCACGAAATAGCCTGCTGCGCTCAATTTTTGTCGCGAGTCCCGTGAGAAGTGAAATATGTGCTGTGCATGTCCTGGAAAATTACATCCAGGCTGTTCGGTACATCAGACTCGCTATTGAGCGGCGTGTCATGACGCTGTATTGACGTAGTCGCTGCATATTCCATTTGGCGCTGGGTAAAACACTTGATGGTGACAGGCATCACAGGCTCGCTCAATCAAAGGCAGTATTCTATGTCAGTGTGTGTCTTGCGTATACCATGCTGAAGCCTGGGGGCAGCAGATGCTGTTGGCATCAGGTCTGTGCCCAGGGCAAGCCGTCATGACGCCAGCCGTTGCAGGCATTCCGGTGGTGGTGGTCATCCAGGTCGCCTTCGAAACCATTCAGCACATTGTAGACGTCGGTGAGCCCCGCCTTTTCCAGGGCAATGCCGGCGTCTGCCGAACGCCGGCCTGAACGGCAGATCAGTACAACCGGGCGGTTCATGCTGGCGGCTTTTTTGACGTGGCTGACGAAATCGGGATTGATATCCCAGTCCGGGCCATCAATCCACGGGATGTGGATGGAACCTTGCGGGTGGCCGACAAACAGGTGCTCCATCTCGCTGCGCACATCAATGAACACTGCCTCGGTATTGGTCTGCAGGAATTCGTATGCCTGCTGTGGTGTCAGGTGCTGCATGATTGCTCTCCTGATTCATGCAAGGAAATCCATCATACCCTTGCCGAACAAAAAAGTTGGCGGGAATGCCTTAATCTGCCGGTTAAGGTTGAACCTGGACATGCTGCATGCGTGGTTGTGTGTCAGGTTTGCGGCAGTTCGTGCAGTTGGAATGTCATTTTTTCCAGATCACCCAGTATCCATGTCCAGGGTGTGATGATGCCCGGTGCATGGATGCCGGCGACCGTGCCGGGATTGACCAGTGTGGTGAGCCCTCCTTTTACATTGGAGAGCGTCAGGATTTCAGCGACGTGGCTATGTCCGCAGCACACCAGGTCATAATCACCAGTACATGCCATGCCTCGGCCATAATGCGGATAGTGCGTGACAAAAACCTTCCGGCCACCCAGCTCCAGTGCGGCATCCATGCCGTGATACGTCAGCAGGCCGTTCGATTTCTTCACCAGATTGCTGATTGCCATCATGTCGCCCAGGTTGTTGCCATGTACGGCATGGATGGGGATGCCCAGCTTTAGCGAGGCGCGCAGGGTATTGGCACCTATCAGGTCGCCGCAATGAATGACAGTTTCGGCACCGGCAGACTGGGCGGCGGTGATGGCTGCGGCCAGTGGTTCGGAGCGGTCGTGGCTGTCTGAAACGATGCAGACTTTCAATTGGTTTTCCGTACTTGAGTTATCAATTTCCTGCACTGTATCGCAAATCAGTGCAGTCCGTATTTTGATGCAAAGCATGGTGAAACTAGCCAGAATGGGACTGTCTGGTGGCGATAGGTAATCCAGGGCGGGGAAATATGTGCAAATTGGAGTGCTGTATGTATCCGCTACTGATTGAATTTACAAGAAAAAAAGTCGATATTTGCCGGATAAAACATTAATTTTGTTATGGGTAATTAGATGCTTGCCCAAACAGTTGCAATTTGTTACCTTTGTCGGCATAACTATCTCAGGGGGTGGGAATATAACCCGGTTGGGGGGGGTATCCTCCTGGCAGGAATGATACGTATACGTCCCGGGACGTCGATGTACATGGCGGCCTCGCTTGTCAGCGGCCGTCATCAATGCATCAGTTAGAGGTAGGTGATGAAACCCAAAATCAAGTTAGTCGGTGGTTGCACTGCTGCTGTGCTGAATGCCGTGCATGCTGGCCAGACAAATGAATCCGGCAATGATGAATCTGTGCACCCGTCAAGCGCTGTTGCTGGTGCATTGATGGCGCCCTTTCTCGAGATCATCATCCACGCAACAGGTGCAAGTGCAGGCCTGGTCAGGGTGCTGTCCCCTGATGGCCAGCTGCTGCGTACGGCTGGCCGTACCGGAATGCCGGCTGACACAGCTTCTTGCTGTGAAGCGGCGGTGGATACGGCATGCGGGGTCTGTGGCAAAAGCGCCAGCAACAAATCGGTTGAAGCGGCTGATTCCGAGTTTTGCATGAATCGCTATGGCGCGGGATTTTTTGGGGACGCCTGCAATTATGTAGTCTCCACACCGCTTGATGAAAATGCCGGTCAGTCTGCATTGCGCGGAGTGTTGACCCTGTTTTTTGCCAAGCCATTGCAGGTGGGGGATGCGATGAAGCAGCAACTGCATGTCTATGCCGGGCTGGTGCGTATAGCATTGCAAAATGTCTGGCAACGGGAAGACCATCACCAGCAGGACCTGCTTGCCGAGCGGCAATCCATCGCCAACGAGATCCATGACTCGCTTGCCCAGACGCTGTATTTCGCCAAAATGCGTTCGAGCCTGTTGCAGGAGGCGCTGAAAAAGAAAAATGACTTGCTTGCCTATAAATGTGCTCAGGATGTTGAAGATGCCTTGAGCAGCAGCCAGAAAACCGTGCGTGAACTGGTGACACATTTCCGCTGCCAGATGGATCCGCGCGGGTTGAAATTTGCGCTGGATAAACTGGTGGGCGAGTTCATAGCGCGCTCCGGCATTCAGCTTGAATACGAAAACCGGATAGGCAATTTTGATTTGCCGAAAGAGCATGAGTTGCAGGTGTTCCTGATCGTGCGTGAAGCCTTTGTGAATATCGCCACGCATTCTGGTGCTAATATTGCAAAGTTGACCGTCTGGCGGGAGGATGGTCGCTATCATTTTGAAGTGCGCGACAATGGCAGTGGCGTATCCGGTGAAGCGCCGCCGCAAGGCCATTATGGATTGACCATCATGCGTGAACGTGCGTTGCGCATTGGGGGTGAAGTGTTTGTGGAAAGCCTGCAGGGGGAAGGCGCCAGGGTAAATCTGGAGTTTGCAGCCCCAGTGGCGGAGCCTGGAGAATGACAGCATTGTGCCCGGGCTGAATGGAGAAACTGGATGAGTGAACAGATCAAGGTGGTTCTGGTTGATGATCACAGTCTGTGCAGGCGTGGACTGACTGAACTGCTGACCCTGCGTTACGACATGAACGTGGTGGGAGCGACCTCCCAGGTTCAGGAGTTGAGCCAGTTGCTGATGGCGCATGAACCCGACCTGCTGGTGATGGACCTGCGAATGGAGCCAATGGACGGATTTGCCATCCTGGGGCAGATTCGCAAGGAAGGTTTCGAGACGCCGGTCGTTATCCTGACGATGAGCGATTCCGAGGCGGATCTGGCCACCGCCCTGCGAGCAGGTGTGCGTGGATACCTGTTGAAGGATATGGCGCCGGATGATGTGGCTGATGCGATACGTCGTGTGGTCGGTGGAGAAATGGTAGTGGCGCCGGCAATGACAGTGAAGATGATCGGCATCCTGCAGCATGGTCAGCGCACCAAGGAAAACAAGTCATCCCTTTCCCTGCTTACTGAGCGCGAACGAGAAATCCTGCAATTGTTGTCACGCGCAGAAAGCAACAAGGCGATCGCGCAGGCGCTTGGAATCAGCAATGACACCGTCAAGCAGCATGTGCGTCACATCCTCACCAAGCTGCACCTCACTTCCCGCGTGGAAGCAGCTGTTCTGTACGCGGTAGAGCAGAAAAGCGGCGAAAGTCGCTGAAATTGGTAATATATTGATTTTATGAATTTTAAGGACATAATGAATGGCCTATGAAGCCCTTTCACTTTCCACATTGTCGCAAATGGAAGATTACGATCCCAATTCCATGCCGGTGGAACAGGCCCAACAGCTGATCAGGCAGTTTTTGCATCCTGTCACCGAAACTGAAGAGATCGACATCCTTCATGCATTTCAACGCACTTTGGCAGAAGACGTGCGTTCACCATTGAATGTGCCGCCCCATGATTATTCATCCATGGATGGATATGCTGTGAGGCATGAGGATCTTGCCACTGGCGGCATCGCGTTGAAGAAAGTCGGAACGGCTTTTGCGGGCAATGCATACACCGGCAGCATGGGGAAGCGTGAATGCGTGCGCATCATGACGGGCGCGATGATCCCGCAGGGTGCGGATGCAGTAGTGATGCAGGAACATGTCAGGGTGGACGGCGATAGCATCGTTTTTGCCAATCCAGCCAAAAAAATGCAGAACATCCGCCTCATGGGGGAGGACATCCGTCAGGATGCGGTGGTGCTGGTAAAGGGCAAACGCATTGGCCCGGCAGAAATGGGCTTGCTGGCTTCGCTCGGTTTCGCAAAAGTCCGGGTGATGCGCAAACTGAGAGTGGCCATTTTTTCCACCGGGGATGAACTGGTACAGCCTGGTCATGCACTGGGCAGTGGGCAGATATACGACAGCAATCGTTACAGCCTGACCGGCCTGCTGACCGAGCTTGGTGCAGATGTCCTTGATATGGGGGCGATCCGTGATGAAAAGGAAACCTTGCGCGCCGCATTTCATGCGGCAGCGGAGAAGGCGGATGTCATTATCACCAGTGGCGGAGCCTCCGTGGGCGATGCGGATTATGTGAAGCAGCTGCTGGATGAAATTGGTGAGGTCGTATTCTGGAAAATTGCGATGAAACCCGGTAAACCGCTTGCTTATGGAAAGATAGGAAAGGCGCATTTCTTTGGGCTGCCAGGCAATCCGGTGTCGGCGATGGTCACCTTCCAGCAGTTTGTACGCAATGCGTTATGGGTGGTGATGGGACAGGAGGCTAAGCAGGTGTTCACCTTCAAGGCCAGACTCGCCAACCAGATCAAGAAGGCACCCGGCCGGACCGAATTCCAGCGTGGCATCCTGAGCCAGGATGCCGAGGGCAGCTGGGAAGTGAAAACGACAGGAGACCAGGGGTCGGGTATTTTAAGTTCGATGAGCCGCGCGAACAGTTACATCATCTTGCCGACCGGGCAGGGCAACGTGGAGCCCGGGGCCAAGGTGGATGTGCAGCTGTTCTGAGCGCGCAACAAACATTTCAATTATGCAAGGTTAGGTTTAGATGGAGATAATATTGACTGTGATGACTTGAATTTTTGCAATTGGCTTTGCATTGGAGGGTGCGCTCCGTATTGCAAAGTCAATTAATTGCTGGACGGATAATAACGGAATCTACAAATTATGAAATATATCAAATACTGGATCGGGCTATGCCTGATGCTGCTGGCCATACAGGCTGGCGCAAACGAAATCACCATCAAGGACGTCTGGGTACGACCTGCCCAGAGTGGCAAAGACAGCATGATGGTGGGCATGGTTGTCGAAAGCGAACAGCATGCACGCATTACCTCAATCATCAGCCCCGCCTATTCATCGGTCGTCATGTGGGGGCCCGGAAGAGGCGATGGCAAGAAAGCGCAAGAGCTGGAATATATCGAGTTGCCTGCACAGAAACAGATTGAGCTGAATGAACATGGCGCGCACCTGGTACTGTCGGGCAATCATTTCAAAAGCTTCAGCAACAAAATTACCCTGATCATTAGCGCCCAGCTGGATGATGGCAGCATAAAGAACGTTACGACTGTTGCCTATATCGACGGCAAGAAACCGGAAGCCGTGCCTGCGAAGGCGAGCCCGGCAGCTGCTGAAGGGGCAAGCGTGGAGGCAAAGCCCGCCGCTGTGGTTGCAGTACCTGAAGGTCACGCCGAAAAAGCTGCCAATCCGTCAGCCAATGCCAAGCAGGCTGAAGCTGAATCTTCTGCAGAGTCGAAGCATGCTGTGCCTTCGAAGAAGATTGTAAAAAATGTGCCTGCGCCCAAGCCCGCGCCTATCCACCACCCTGCACCAGTCAAAGCAGCGCCTGTTCCTGTGGCTGTAGCGCCTGCTCCAGTGCTGGCACCACCGCCGGTACCCGCTCCGCCTCAGTTATCTGCGGCTGAGGTGGCAGCTGCCGAGGCCAAAAAGGAACTTGAAGCCAAAATGGCTGAAAAGGCAAAGCAGGAAGAAGCAGCAGTCAGGGCCGAATGCGTCGAACTGGCAAGGGCGGTCAGGGAGTGCAACAAGGAAAACGACATGATGCAGGATATGTGCGTCAATAATGCGCGATCGGATTCCGCTTGCAATCTTCCCCTGGACCAAGTCAGGAAATTGCGCTGACGCCAGGGGCATGATTTGTCCCGGGTGACTCAAGTGGCCGGGATATACCTCTTTAACGTTTGTGTTTGACTGGAAAAACCGTCAGGTAAAGCTGGCGGTTTTTTTTCGCCCGGGGTCGGCTGGTATGGCAGGGATGACGGTGACGGTGAATCGGGCTGCGTGCTTGGCCGTGTTTGTAAATCAGAGAATCGTTGCAGGGCGAGGGGATGTTATCTGGTCACGTGTGGTTGCAACTTGCGTTGCAGTGACAGCGCAAGTTCCGCTGCAACGCTGGCGGAACTGCCGAGGCATGTAAAGTGGCCCATCTTTCGTCCCGTTCGGGCTTCCTTTTTGCCATACAGGTGCAGCTTGGCCCGTGATTCATTCAGGATGGCTTCCCATGGCGGATTGCCGGTGACGGGCCATGCATTGCCAAGGATATTTACCATTGCTACAGGGGAAAGCAGGCGGGGATCGCCGAGCGGCAGGCCGCACATCGCTCGCACTTGCTGGTCGAACTGCGAAGTCAGGCAGGCGTCCATAGTGTAATGGCCGCTGTTATGTGGCCGGGGTGCGATTTCATTGACCAGCAACTGGTCGCCTTCGACAACAAAAAACTCCACCGCCATCACGCCGCAGTAATCCAGTTTCTTTGCCACTTCCTGGGCGACAAGATTTGCCTGCTGCGACAGCGCCGAACTGATCCGTGCCGGTACGATGCTGATATCGAGTATGCCATTGACATGCGAATTTTCGGCGGCGGGATACGCAACGGTATTGCCGTGGATGTCGCGAGCCACCACGACAGAAATTTCTGTTTTCAGTTGCAATCGCTGTTCCAGCACGCAGGGCTTGCCGCCCATCTGTTCGAAGGCAGTCATGGCATCCTGCAGTGAGTTGATCGTGGCCTGGCCTTTCCCGTCATAGCCGAACTGGCTGGTTTTCAACAATGCCGGGGTGCCTATCATCCTGATTGCCTGTCCCAGGTCTTCCTTGCTGTGGATTGCAGCAAAGGGTGCGGTACCAAGACCATTGTCGCGCAGGAAGGATTTTTCGCGGATGCGGTTCTGTGCGATGGCAACAGACTTACCGGATGGGCGCACCGGGCAAAGTTGCGCGAGAAATTCCATACTGCCGGCATCGACGTTTTCAAATTCGGTGGTGATGGCCGCACATTTTTTGCCCAGCGTCTCCAGCGCTGTACGGTCGGTAAACGATGCGCAGATATGTTCGTTGGCAAAATCGGCAGCAGGGCTATGCGGATCGGGATCAAGCACAATCACGTTATAACCCATGGTGCGTGCGGCAGTAGTGAACATGCGGCCGAGCTGGCCGCCACCGAGCATGCCCAAGGTTGCGGGTGGCAAAAGCGGTGTGGCGGGAGGCAGGATGGGGGATGTGCTCATTCCACCTCCGGCAGTTTCATCTCCAGCACGGTCTGTTTCTGTCTGTCCCGGAAGTCCTGCAGCTTGTGGAACAGCGCAGGGTTGGCATTGGCCAGCATCGCCGCGGCAAACAGCGCGGCATTGGCAGCACCGGCTTCGCCTATGGCAAAAGTGGCCACCGGGATGCCCTTGGGCATCTGCACGATCGACAATAAGGAGTCCATGCCCTTCAGGTATTTTGAGGGAACTGGCACGCCAAGCACCGGCACGGTAGTTTTGGCTGCAAGCATGCCAGGTAGATGGGCTGCGCCACCGGCACCGGCAATGATGCACTGGATGCCGCGTTCACCGGCGCCTGCAGCATATTCAAACAGCAGTTCAGGGGTGCGGTGCGCAGACACCACCTGGTGCTCAAAGGGAATGTCGAAAGATTTCAGCATCTCTGCCGCATTTTTCATCACGTCCCAGTCGCTGGAACTGCCCATCACGATCCCTACAAGTGGTTTGCTCATCATCAGATTCCCGAAAAATTAATCCTTGTGGCTGGCCCGCTTGAGGCGGTCTGCCACGGCCAGCCATTCCTGTGTCTGCGGTGGCGCTTCTGCCAGCAGATAATCATAGCCACCCTGATCCAGCGTGCGCAGCGTCGCATATAGCAGGTGGCCATATACGGCTGCATTGGCGGGCATGCTGATGCGATCTTTCTCCGGCATGCCGGAGTGTGCCTCATCAGGTTTTGACCACTCCATCGTGGCGAAGCGCTTGCCTGCAGTTTTCAGTTCGCCTGCCCGTTGCCACAGCTGTTCTTGTGGCAGCAGCTCAAGCGGCGTGGAAGGAGAATAGTGGGAGAGCGTGCTGCCGGACACGCGCACTTTTGCGGAGCTGCCATCCACCATGCTGACTTTGCGCTGCAATGCGTTTTCGATAGCCGAAACCGGGATGCCACCCGGCCGCAGGATACAGACGTCGTCACCTGCAAAGCTGACGATGGTGCTTTCGAGTCCGACATTGCAGGCACCGCCATCGAGAATCAGGTCGACATTGTTTCCCAGCTCTTCACGCACATGTTCGGCGGTGGTCGGGCTGATGCGGCCGTAACGGTTCGCCGATGGCGCAGCCACGGCTGCATGCGGGCCCATTTCGTGCAGCACGGAAAGTGTCAGCGGGTGATCGGGAATTCGCAAGCCTACAGTATCCTGCCCGCCGGTTATGAGGTCTGATACCTTTTCACTGCGCGGCAGGATCAAGGTCAGCGGTCCTGGCCAGAACTGCCGTGCCAGCAGCCTGGCAGCTTCTGGAACCGATTTTGCCCAATAGTCCAGCTGTGATTCATCTGCAATATGCAGGATCAGTGGATGGTCTGCCGGCCGTCCCTTGATGGCAAAAATCCTTTTCACCGCCTCTGTATTTGAAGCATCTGCGGCCAAGCCATAAACCGTTTCCGTAGGCAGGGCGACGACGCCACCCTTGAGTAAAAGGCTGGCGGCTTCGGCAATGGCAGAATGCTGGTTGGGCGTTGTCATGGAGGCGGGGATGAAAAATCAGGTGCTGAGCGTAAAGGTGTGCCGGTTCAACGTGCTTGTTGGAAAGCGGCCTATTTTACTCTTTTTTGCCGCTACGCTCCATGAAATGAATGCCGGGTCGTTCAGAGTGCCTGATTGCATAAAATTATATAACACTATGAATATATTATATTAATATAATTCCATTGCGCGAGCCGGGTGGCCCGCAGGGTGGCACAGTGCATAACTGAAGCGCAAGCGAAATGCCGGTTTGCCAACAGCATAAGGGAACGATATAGTTTTGCCATGGCTGCATTGCAAACGTTCCATATTAACCAGGCTTCCTTAGAAAATTCATGAGTGACTCCAAACTGAAACTGCTGGTTGTAGATGATGATGAAATGCTCAGGGCGTTTTACAGCGCTGTGCTCTCTTTCGGTTATGAAGTGTTTACTGCTGCGTCGGGCGAAGAGGCGATCGATACGTTTTCGATGATTCAGCCGGAAATCATTCTGCTGGATATTGAAATGGGGGGCATGGATGGTTATACCACCTGCGAGAAGTTACGTGAATTCACGGATGTCCCCATTATTTTCGCCACTGCGCTAACGACAATGGAAGAGCATCTCAGGGCATATGAGGCGGGCGGTGACGACCTGATGACCAAACCGCTCGCACCCGATATTGTGCTGTGCAAGGTGGCTTTGGCCATTTCAAAAAGGCATGAAAGGAACAGTCTGCAGCAGGAAAAGGATTCCATGCAGAAGATGGCGATGAACTTCCTGTCGACGATGGGGGAAGGCGGCATCCTGCTGAATTTTGTGCGCTCCAGCCTGAGCTGCAGAAGCTTTGATGAGCTTGCTGACAAGCTTGTGATTGCGTTGCAGGAGTTTGGCCTGCAGGGCAGCTTCATCATCCGTTTTGACAATCTGGACTTGTTCCGCACCACGCATGGTGAAGCGACAGGTCTGGAGCGTTCCATTCTGGACAAAAGCAGAGATATGGGCCGTATCTTCCAGTTCAGGCAAAACATGGTGGTGAATTACGAGCAGATATCCATCGTGGTCACGGGTTTACCTCTGGCAGAGGAAGACAGGGTCGGGCGTGTGAGGGATAACCTCGCGATACTGGCAGAGACGGCCGAGGCCTTTTGCGAAAACGTGGAAATGCGCAAGGCATCCGTTGCGCGCGCGGAAAACATGCAGGTCGCGCTGTATGAGGCCAGTAAAACCATTGCCGTGGTGAAAGGCCGCCAGCAGCAGTTGTTGATGGATGTGCGGGTGTTATTGAACGAACTCACCGGAAAGATCGAAGACTCCTATTCCTGGTTGGGAACCTCCAAAGTTCAGGAAGATGCAATCAGCGAATCGATGAATGGCTCAGTACAGAAAATCATTGATGTGCTGGCGACCGGCAGTCAGACAAATATACTGCTGGAAAATATCATCAAGGTACTGACCGAGAGTGAAAAAGGCAAAGAAGTGGAGCTGTTTTAGGGGCTGCTATGGAAATAAGCTGTTACCGTGATCGGGAAATCGCAAGGGAAATAAGACACTTGCCTGCTGCAACATACAATCTTGCAATTCAGTTACTGGCGCGCAGCAAAACCGGTAATGTTTTCCTGCCCATACGCGCAATGCAATATCTGGCGATCCTTGACGACAGGGAGTTCATCTTTATCGATGGCCATAGCAAGAGCCTGATCGATATAGCCTGGCAGCATTTTCATCCGCAGAAACGGGAAACACTGGAGGAGCCGGTAGAGTATGAAGCTGCCTATTACTTCGAACACAGCAAGGACCTGATGAACCGATTGCAGGGCGAGTTCCACAAAGCGCTGCTGGCTGTGTCTGAAAAAGACAAGATTGAAGCGCCGGCCAAGGTGCTGAAATTCGAGATCAAGCGCTAGCCGGCAGTCAAAACACGATCCGCCTTGAGGCTTGGGTGCCTCTCTGAGTTTTATTTCACCAGCGACATGAACAGTTGCGGCAGGCGTTCCGGCAGCCGCGCAATGTTGTCGATCACCGCGTAATGCTTGCCGAAGATGTCGGCGACATAGTCATCCGCCCCGGGATCGAGATTGATGCAGTAAGTGTAAATGCCCTGCTGGTCCATTTCCTGCACGGCCTTGTGCGCATCTTCAATCAGCAGGCGCGCATCGCTGACATCGATATCGGCCGGTTCGCCGTCGGTCAGGATCAGCAGCAATTTCTTGTCCGCCTGCTGGTGCGCCAGATAGTGCCCGGCATGCCGTATCGCAGCGCCCATGCGCGTGGAATATTCGGCGCGCATATTGGCCAGCCGCGCTTTCACCTCATTGCCCCAGTGTTCCCTGTAGCCCTTGAAGTGCCAGTAGCGCACGTTGTGCCGGGTGTCCGAATGGAAACCGCCGATGGCCAGCGGGTCGCCCATTTGCTCTACCGCCCAGGCCAGCAGCGATACGGCTTCCTGGCTGAGCTCCAGTTTGCTCTGGCTGCAGCCTTCCGGCACATCGCCCAGCGAAGCAGAGAGATCGAGCAGCAATGACACTGCCACGCTGCGGCCGTCGTGGCGGTGGCTCATGTTGATGCGCGGATCGGGCTGCGCGCCGCTCTTGAGATCAATCAATGAGCGCAGCGCAACATCCAGATCCAGTTCGGCACCTTCTTCCTGGTAGCGGATGCGCACCTTGTTCTGCGGCTTCAGCAGGTCGATGATTTTCTGCAGGCGCTTGGCCAGCGCCTTGTGCTTGTCCAGCAGGCGATCGATCTCGCTGCCATTGCCTTGCGGGTGCAAGTGCTCATACACGCTGACCCAGTCCGGCCGGTAGTGCTCGGCGCCGTAATCCCATTCCGGATACAGGCGCGGCGGCACCGTGAATTCATCTTCCTGTTCTTCTGGCGGGCGCTGCCGTTCTTCGAAAACTTCCTCATCACCTGCTTCGATGAACTGCCACAGCAGGCGATTGTCATCGCGGTAATCGACCACGGTATCTTCAAAATGCACCTTGCTGGAGGAGTCGCTGGCCTGCCGCGTTTCGGCGATGAATTGCACACCCAGCGTCTGCATGTCTTTTGTGGTGGTGTTGCCTCCGGCCATCAGCGCGTGGAAGCGGGCGACATAGTTGAGGATGACGGGGTGCGTATATTTATGCTGCGGATCGAGCAGCGCGCGCGACAGCATCGCCAGGCGCTGGCGGATATACGAAACTCCATCAATATATTCAATATAATCAATTGGTTCTGGATGCAGCTTGCACCACAGCGCGCGCAGGCCGGGCAGCCTTTGCATGGCCAGCCATTCCACGCGCGAATCTTCGAATACTTCCACCGACATGCGCTGGAACGGACTCAGGTTGTCCGCAACCAGCTTGGTCGTCCACAGACGATGAGCGCTGATGTGTGCAAGCAGTGCGCGGTAGCGGTCGATACCGCGCACGCCGCCAGTACCATTCTCCTGCTTGGGCAGGTCATCATAGACATCCGGCAGGTGGATGCCCTGCTGGTTGAGATAGGGCACGGGCTTGCGCAATTCATCGAAGGCGAGCGAGTAGGGGTACAGGTTTACATCGTCCTGCCACAGCGCACGCAGATACATGCCCAGTTTGCGTTCGTGTTCGACAAACAGCGTGCCGTGGCGTTCGCGCTGCAGCACGGCATGACTGTCCGGAGTCTTCAGGCGGAAATATTCCTGTTGCCGCTCGGGATCATTGGGGTAAGCAGCAACTCCGTAGTCCACCCAGTTGCGTATGCCTGCGAGCGATAGCTGGCCAAACAGATGTGCCGTGCTGTCGAGAAAATCCGGCAGGCACGGGCTGGTGTACATCGCATCGATGCCGTGCACTTTCGGGCTGGTACGCACGGCAGTATCCACCACCAGCTGCAGGTATTCGCGGAACAGCTCGATGCTTTCCAGCGCGCGTGCCGCCGAGGCCAGTGTTTGCAGGAAGTTGGGCACTGCCTTGCTGTTCGGCGATTTGGCCAGTGTACGCGTGAAGGTCACCACTTCCTCAATGACACTCTCACCAAGCAGTCCGGCCACCTGCGGCATCTCCTCGAGATACACCAGCACGGGTTCTTCACCGCGCCCGGTGCGGTTGATGGCATTGGCGCCTTCAATGTAGGAACGTATGCCCGCATCGCTCATATAGCGTCGCGCATTCGCGATGCAATCATCGAATACGGATTGCACGCGACTGAATTTGCATTGCAGGAGCTGGCGTTCTTCGCTGGGGGCTGTCATGGGCAGCCCTTATAACTTGGAATTCGCGAAGCGAAACGCTTGTTCCCTCTCCCTCCTGGGGAGGGGTAGGGAGGGGGTTCGAAGCATATCTGGCGCACTGATTGTAGTCGGAGAAATTGTCATGATTCAGTCCGCAAACACCGCGTCGATCGCGTGTTCCAATGTATCGCGAATATCCGCATCATCGGTGATCGGGCACACCAGCGCCATGCGGCAGGCATCCGTCGTCTCGATGCCCTGCTGGATCAATGTCGCTGCATACACCAGCAAACGCGTGGAGATGCCTTCGTCCAGGCCGTGGCCCTTCAGCTTGCGCGCGGCTTCGCCGATCTGCACCAGCTTGGCCGCCACCTCCGTGCTGATGCCGGTTTCCTTGCTGACGATGCCGGTTTCCACTTCAGCTTTCGCATAGTCGAACTCCAGACCGGCAAAGCGTTGTTTGGTGGATTGCTTCAGGTCTTTCATCAGGTTCTGGTAGCCGGGGTTGTAGGAAATCACCAGCTGGAAATCCTTGTGTGCCTGTACCAGCTCGCCCTTTTTGTCGAGCGGCAGGGTGCGTCTATGGTCGGTCAGCGGATGGATGACGACGGTCGTATCCTGGCGTGCTTCCACCACTTCATCCAGATAGCAGATTGCCCCATGGCGTGCAGCCAGTGTCAGCGGGCCGTCGATCCAGGTGGTGCCGTTTGCATCCAGCAGGTAGCGGCCCACCAGATCGGAGGCGGTCATGTCTTCGTTGCAGGCCACCGTGATTAGCGGCTTTTGCAGGCGCCAGGCCATGTATTCGACGAAGCGCGATTTGCCGCAACCGGTGGGGCCCTTCAGCAGCACGGGAAGTCGGGCATTATAGGCAGCTTCGTAGAGCGCGATTTCCTTGCCTTGCGCCTGGTAGAAGGGCTCTTTTGCCACTTCATATTGTTTGATGTCAAAGTGATTGCTCATCATATTTCCTTGCGTGTGAAAAAGGAAAAAAGCCCCTGCAGAAAATTCGGCAGGGGCCAGGGTTGTGCTTCAGGCGATCAGATTACTTGTGTACGCCCAGTTTCTGTCTCCAGCCCGGATAGATCTTGTCCGCATCTTTCGGGAAGGACTCGAAGGCACGGGCGAATTCCTTGTGGGATTTCGCAAACTCGATCGGGTCTGCACCGGATTTCCAGCACTCGTAAGACTGACGCAGGGAGATCGCGCCGGCAGCCGGGCTGTCGATATGGCCGTAAGAACCACCACCTGCGGTATTGATCACGTTGCCGTGGCCCAGATTCTCGAAGAAGCCTGGCAGGCGCAGCGCGTTCATGCCGCCGGAGATGATCGGCGTGGTCGGTTTCATGCAGTACCATTTCTGGAAGTAAACCGGACCCTGGCACTCGTCGCGCTCGATCATGTAGGCGATGTTCTTGTCATCCGCTTCGCCTTCCATCTTGCCGTAGCCCATGGTGCCGACGTGGATGCCGGAAGCACCCTGCAGGCGGGAGATCTTCGCCAGCACGAAAGCGGTGTAACCGCGCTTGGCGCTGGGGGAGGTGATCATGCCGTGGCCGGCGCGATGGTAGTGCAGGTACTGGTTGGGATACTGGCGGCGTGCAGTGGTGATCATGCCGGGACCGCCGACGAAACCGTCAACCAGGAAGGCAACCTTGTCTGCGTCCGGGCCGAAAGTTTCGAGAATGAAGTCGGCGCGTGCGCACATTTCAAAGTGGTCATCGGCAGTGATGTTGGCGGAGAACAGTTTGGCCTGGCCGGTTTCGTCCTGCGCGCGCTTGAGTGCATCGGCCACCAGCGGAATGGTTTTCTTCAGTGGAGAGAAAACCTGGTTGCCCTGGGGTTCATCGTTCTTGATGAAGTCACCCCCCAGCCAGAACTGGTAAGCAGCGTGGGCAAACGGCTCCGGACGCAGACCGAGCTTGGGCTTGATGATGGTGCCGGAGATATAGCCGCCGTCCTTGACCGGGCGGCCGAGAATGCGCCACAGGTCGCTGATGTCCTTGCTTGGACCATCGAACAGCTGGATCGCGCGCTCGGGGAAGAAGATGTCGATCATCTTCGCATGCTCGATGTCGCCCATGCCCTGGTTGTTACCGATGGCCAGGGTCAGGAAGGAAACGATCATCATGCGGCCGTCGGTGATGTTGCGGTCGAACAGGTCCAGCGGATAGGCAATGCGCATGTCTTCGCTGGCTTCGTCGATGTAATACACCAGTGCGTCCACCCCCTTGGTGAATTCGTCGGTGGTGGAAACTTCCACGTTGGTGCCGGTGGAAGATTCTGCCGCAAAGTGGGCGGCGGCTTCGAGGTAGCCGTGGCCAGCCTTGGGCTTCATCTTGTAGGCAACCAGGATGTGTTTGCCGTCCTTGATAAGGTCGGCTTCCTTCAGGTCGAGGTTCGAATATCGTGCTGACTGATCCATGTTGTTACTCCAGAACTAGGTTATTAAATTGTGTTGTAAAGCAGGTGGTGTTGAACGCGGATGGCACTATATTTGATAAGGTCTATAAAAAATATTCAAAAATAATGATAGAATCTCAAAGAAATATTTATGAATAGAATAACGTTACGCCAACTCGATATTCTGGAAGCCGTTGCCCGGTGCGGCAGTTTTTCGCGCGCCAGTGCGGAAATGCATCTCACCCAGCCGGCGGTTTCCATGCAAATCAAGCAGTTGGAGGATGCGCTGGGAATACCGCTGTTCGAGCATATCGGTAAGCGCATCTACCTGACCGAGGCGGGGCAGGAAACGCTGGCAGCGAGCCGCGCAGTCAGCCGGGAGTTGGCAAACCTGGAGCATGCGCTGGCCGAGCTGCAAGGTTTAAAAGGTGGCAGCCTGGCGGTATCGGTGGCCAGTTCGGCAAGCTACCTTGCCGCGCGGCTGATTGCGGCGTTTCGTCAGTCACATCCGGAGGTGCATGTCAGCCTCAACGCGGTCAATCGTGAAACCCTGCTGCTGCATCTGGCGGAAAACAGCGTAGACCTGGTATTGATGGGACGGCCGCCGGAAGGGCATGACCTGCAGTCCCAGCCATTCCTCGATAACCCGCTGGTGGTGATCGCCTCAACCGATCATCCGCTCGCAGGCATGAAAAACATTTCACTGCAGCGTCTGGCCGAGGAAACATTTCTCGGCCGGGAGCCCGGCTCGGGTACGCGCATTGCCGTGGAAAAATTCTTCGAGGCAAACGGGCTGACACTGAAGGTCGCGATGGAGATGAACAAGAATGAGGCGATCAAGCAGGCGGTGGAGGCCGGGCTGGGAGTCGGTGTGGTTTCGAAGCATGGAGAAATGGCGAAACGTAACCTGTGTGTGCTGGATGTTCAGGGCTTCCCGTTGTGGCGGCAATGGCATCTGGTCCAGCGCCAGGGCAAGCGGCTGAGTCCTGCGGCACAGGCGTTTGCCGAGTTTGTGCTGCGCGAGGCTGAAAAGGTTGCGCGTAATGAGGATTTTGAATGAATAAGCATTGTTGAAGATGACTTTGAATGCGCCGCATTCAGTCGACAACAGCAAGTTTTGCGTTACTCCTGCTGATCTGAGGAATTTCCCAGAGGTTCAAAGTGGCCGCTACCTGCTTCATATATCATCAGTTTTCCTGCTTCCAGATCAAAATACCAACCATGCAGCATGATCTGTCCACGAACGGCACGGTTGCGTATCCAGGGGTAAGTCATCAGGTTTTCCAGCGAGATCAGAATGCTCGCCTGTTCGCAGGCTTTCTGCTGTTCGATCGGGTCTGCTTCAGGTAGCTCATGCAGTACGCGCTCCTTGGCCTTGTTGGCAATGCTGACCCATTTGCCGATGAACTCTCCCTGTGCTTCGGCACCGGACATCAGCGCCTTGATGCCGCCGCAATTGGCATGGCCCAGCACGATGATGTGGGCTACATTGAGCTGGGTCACTGCAAATTCCAGTCCGGCGCGGAAGCCGGGGTAATTGCCTTCGGTGTCATACGGCTGAACCAGGTTGGCGATGTTGCGCACCACGAACAGGTCGCCGGGTGAAGCTTCCGTCAGCAAGGCCGGATCCACGCGCGAATCCGAACAGGCAATCACCAGCGCATTCGGGCGCTGGCCGGTCTTCAGTTCATTGAAAAGCGCTTCATCGCCGCCAAAGTATTTTTGCTGGAAGCGTTCGAATCCTTCGATGAATTTGGAGATGTCTTTCATGCAATTTCTAATTTCATGACGGGCTCATGCACATGCGTTGCATGCCTTGAACCATGAAGGGGCTTATTCATCCTCACCCAGTTCGGGGTTCCAGCCGCGGTTACGGGCATCTGCCATGGCCTTGCTGTATATCTCTACATGGCGCTGGCGCAGTTCTGCGGGCAGGCGGCTGGGCAGGTTGCCGTACTTGTCCCACTCCTTTTCCACCTGGTCCATCAGGGACTGCATGCGTCCGCTATCCCAGTCGGTGCAATCGTCGGATTCGGGCAGGAATCCGAATAGCCATGCATCGAGTACGATGCGCCCGAGTTGGGTCATGCCGTGTTTGTCATTGTGGTAGCCGCAGTAAGTTTGTGCATTCATGTTGTATTCCTGAGATTCGGGTGCAGGGGGTGATGAACCCCGGAAATAGCCTGCATTTTCCAGGGCGGACATTAGACTGCGAATGTTCATGTTGCCTGCGGTTTATCGCGTTAATCCTGCGTATGGTAAAGGCAATTTTTGGTTTTGGCCGTGGCTTGCGCCACTTAACTTGCGTTGCAAGTGAACCTCCACCGAAAGTTCCCGCGCTTTATGTTATCTGGTTAAACCCGGGTAAAGTAGCGGGAGCTTTTGGTTGCGGCCGCAGCGCTTAACTTCGCTATGCGAAGTGAGCCTTCACCGAAAGCTGCCCATGCAGGTTTAACGCGTTAAACCTGCATATAATAGGGGTAGCTTTTGGTTTCGGCCGCCACTCTGTGGCTTAACTTGCTTCGCAAGTTAGCCTTCACCGAAAGCTTCCACTATCTTGTTAATCCTGCATATAGAAGTGGGAGCTTTTCCGGCAACCGTTCTACCTGATCCACCACCATGTAGTTCTTTGCACCGAAAATGCGTGAAACATACTGATCGGCACGCGGATCCAGGCTCATGCAGTAAGTGATAATACCCGAGCGGCCGGCTTCTTCCACGGCTTTTTTCGTGTCCTGGCGCAGGTATTGCGGATCACGTACGTCGATATCGGCCGGCTCGCCGTCAGTAATGACCAGCATCAGCTTTTTGGCCGAGCGCTGGTTCTTCAGGTAATGCGAGGCATGGCGTATCGCCGCGCCCATACGGGTGGACAGCTGTCCGCTCATGCCGGCGAGGCGTGACTTGGGCACATCGTCGTATGGCTGGTCGAAATCCTTGTAGCGGTAATATTCCACATCGTGGCGCCCATCGGAGCAGAAGCCGTGGATCGCAAACGGGTCGCCGATCTTGCTGATCGCATCAGCCAGCAGTACGCAAGCCTGGCGAGTCAGGTCGAGCACGGTATGGTCCTGTCCTGCGACTTTATCGTTCGTTGATTCTGAAAGATCAATCAGTACCATCACGGAAATGTCGCGCGTCTTGCGTACCGAACGCATCATGATGCGCGGGTCGGGTTGCTGACCCATGCGTATGTCTATCATCGCGCGGATCGCCGCATTGATATCCACTTCATCGCCATCTTCCAGCTTGCGGATGCGCTGCACGCCCTGCGGCTGCATCGCATCGAGCAGGAATTTCATGCGCTGGATTTCGCGTTTGTACTGTCCGGCGATGTTCTCGATGATTTCCAGTTCGCCGGTCTTGGGGCGCTTCTCCATCACGGTGGTCCAGGTGGGGCGTTCCAGTTGTATTTGATAGTCCCACTCGGAATAGTGATAGGGTGCGGACAGCGGTTCCTTGCCTTCCATTTCATTGAAAGACTTGCCGTTGCTTTCATCACCAATGTTTTCGTAAGGATAGAGTTCGGTCGGCAGCACCCAGATTTCCTGGGCATCATCGCCAGCCAGCTCGGTGTCGATTTCATTGACCATCTCCATTACGCTGACATACTTGCGTACCTGCTGGATGGATTCATAACCTGCGGTGGCTGCTTTTTCGAAATCGAACTCTTCGAATTCCCAGAAGTAACGGTTGTCGTCGAGATAAGGCGCGCGCAGGGTATCAGTGCGCGGCGCAAAACCCAGCTTCAGCTGGTAGAGCTCGTGTGCGAGCTGTACGCCAATGTCCCACGATAGCTGGTTGTCACTCAGGCGATGCTGTTCTGCCGCAAACAGTTCGCGTGCCTTGACGATGATCGGGTGATCATCCTGGTAAGCAGGATCCAGCAGCGCGCGGGCGATACGGTTGAGGTAATCGCCTATGCTCTTGTTCTGATCCGGTGTCGCGATATGCAGCCTGGACCACAGCTGGGCGAGGCCGGGGAATTTGTTGATTGCGATCCGTTCGACGCGCGCATCTTCGATGGCGCCGATGATGGTCATCTGGAACGTGTTGAGGTTTTCACCGGAAATCGGCGAGTTGGTATAGGCAATGTGTGCGGCACAGTGTGCTGTTGCAGCGCGGTACATCTCCAGGCCATCCACGCGCAGGGTTTCATTCCCTTCTGCATCCTTCACCACGAAATCATCGTAGGCATCCGGGATATGCAGCAGATAGTTCTCGATATACGGCTTGTAGCCTTCACGCTTTTCAAAATCGCCTGAAGTCGGGCGCATGAAGAAATCGCGCGCCCATAATGCGCGCAGGTACATGTTGATGCGGCGCTGTACGTCGACAAACAGTGTGCCCTTGCGTTCCTGCTGCAGCACGGCCAGTGATTCCGGAGTCTGCAGGCCGAAATACTTGACCTGTTCTTCATAATTGGTGCGGTGTGCCTGCGCGCCCCAGGTGGCCCAGCGGCGCAGGCCGCCCAGTGTGAGCTGCGAGAACAGGGTTTCCAGGTTGTCCAGCATCGGCTTTACACCGCGCGGCGCACTGGCCAGCAGGTTGTTGATCAGCTGCAGGTATTTCTTGAACAGGTCGGCATCACCCAGACGTTCGGCGGCAAACGGAGCGGTGGAAAGCATCAGGTCGATCACGGTGCCGCTGGTTTTGGACGCCATCATCATGGCCCCATAAACCAGGTCGGGCACGACATCCTCACCTACGGTGCGGGCGATGGGGGGGGCGTTTTCAATATAGGTGGTAACCAGTTCATTGCCGCGTCCCAGGTTTTTCAGGGAAATTGCGCCGTCGAGGTAGAACTGCAGTCCGCGCGGGCTGAAAATGCGTGCGGCATCCTGCCAGGTAGACTGCAAGATCTCGCGTGAGTGATCGGATAGATCACCGAGTATTTCCTGATAATCTTCGAGATTGATAGACATGGCTCAGCTGGAACCCCGGTACCGCCAGCATGCAAGCTGGCCGTGACGGGATTCACCCTCCTGTTTTTCCAAACCTTGTAAATGACACTGCATCATTGCAGTGCCCGTACCCAATAATCAGAAGAATGTTCCGACTGCGGCATCCAGTGCATCGCGCATGTCTGGATCGTCCGTGATCGGGCGGACCAGCGCAACACGGCATGCATTCTTCGGCTCTACGCCCTTGGAAATCAGGCTGCCTGCGTACACCAGCATACGGGTGGAGATGCCTTCATCGAGGCCGTGGCCTTTCAGGTTACGTGCACGCTCTGCAATCGATACCAGTTTGTCGGCCACTTCCGAATCCACCTTGCCTTCGTGGGAAACGATTTCGGTTTCTACCGCATGATCCGGATAGTTGAAGTCCAGCGCGCCGAAACGCTGCTTGGTGGACTGTTTCAGGTCTTTCATCAGCGACTGGTAGCCGGGGTTGTAGGAAATCACCAGCTGGAAGTCAGGATGCGCATCAATCAGTTCACCTTTCTTTTCCAGCGGCAACTGGCGGCGTGCATCAGTCAGCGGGTGGATCACCACGGTGGTGTCCTGACGGGCTTCTACAACCTCATCCAGGTAGCAGATCGCGCCGTAACGTGCGGCGATGGCCAAGGGGCCATCCTGCCAGCGCGTGCCCTGTGCATCGAGCAGGAATCGGCCCACGAGGTCGGAGGCGGTCATGTCTTCGTTACAGGCGACAGTAATCAATGGCTTCTGCAGTTTCCACGCCATGTATTCGACAAAGCGGGTTTTACCGCAGCCAGTCGGGCCTTTCAGCATCATCGGCATGCGCACGGAATAGGCCGCTTCATACATTTCCACCTCGTCAGAGACGGCGCGATAGTAAGGTTCCTTGGTAACCACGTACTGCTTGATAATGTCATTCATGTCAGTTCCTTTTGGTTCAGCATTCAGCTATTTGCTCTTGAAAAATACAATAAAAACAGATAGTTGAAAGCTAAATTTTAAACAAAAATCCCCGTCACCTCGCGGCAACGGGGATCTTGGTCAGTCAAATTCCGGTGCGATGGAATTAAACAGTCTTGCCGCGGTAGATAACCATCGATGCGCCCTGGCTTTGAGCAAAGTTGTCATAGCCAATCAGACGTACGTGGTTGTTCGGGTTGGCTTTCTTGCAAGCTTCTGCTTCGGCCAGTACTTTTTCTACATCAGTTTCGCCGAACATCGGCAGTTTCCACATGTACCAGTAGGAGTCCATCAGGTGCTCAGGCTCTGTGTGCTCAATCGCCGGGTTCCAGCCCTTGCTTACCAGATACTGAACCTGCTTCTTGATTTCGTCAGCAGACATTGCTGGCAAGTAGGAGAAGGTTTCGAATTTACGGCTGGCTGGATCAGACAGGCGTGATTTGTAGTCCATTACTTCGCTCATGATTCTTCCTTTAATTTATGCGTTAGCGTTCAGATCGCAGGGCGGCGATTGCTCGCCTGCCCATATACGGTTCTTACTTGTGTGATACGTCCAGCTTGTCCACAGTGTCGAACTCGAACTTGATTTCTTTCCATGTTTCCATGGCGATCTTCAGTTCCGGGCTGCTCTTGGCTGCGTTGGTCAGCACTTCCTTGCCTTCCTTCTCGATGGCAACACCCTGGTTACGTGCGGCTACGCAAGCTTCCAGCGCGACGCGGTTCGCGGCGGCACCCGCGGCGTTACCCCATGGGTGACCCAATGTACCACCACCGAATTGCAGAACGGAGTCGTCGCCGAAGATGGTTACCAGTGCTGGCATGTGCCATACGTGAATACCACCGGATGCAACTGGCAGTACGCCAGGCATGGAGCCGAAGTCCTGGTCAAAGAAGATACCGCGGCTGCGGTCTTCCTTGATGAAGCTGTCACGCATCAGGTCGATCCAGCCCAGGGTTGCTTCGCGGTCGCCTTCCAGCTTGCCCACAACGGTACCGGAGTGCAGGTGGTCACCGCCGGACAGACGCAGAACTTTGGTCAGCACGCGGAAGTGGATACCGTGGTGCGGGTTACGGTCCAGCACGGCGTGCATCGCGCGGTGGATGTGCAGCAGAACGCCGTTGTTACGGCACCAGTTGGCCAGACCTGTGTTGGCTGTCAAACCGCCAGTCAGGTAGTCATGCATGATGATCGGAGAACCGAGTTCCTTCGCGTATTCAGCGCGCTTGTACATTTCTTCAGGTGTCGGAGCAGTCACGTTCAGGTAGTGACCCTTGCGCTCGCCTGTCTCACGCTCAGCTTTTTCAATCGCTTCCTGGCAGAAGTCAAAACGCTGTTTCCAGCGCATGAATGGCTGGCTGTTGATGTTCTCGTCGTCCTTGGTGAAGTCCAGACCGCCGCGCAGGCACTCATAAACAGCGCGACCGTAGTTTTTGCCGGACAGACCCAGTTTTGGCTTGATGGTGCAACCCAGCAGCGGACGACCATACTTGTTCATCATGTCGCGCTCAACCTGGATACCGTGAGGAGGACCGCCGCAGGTCTTGACATAGGCGATCGGGAAGCGTACGTCTTCCAGACGCAGTGCGCGCAGGGCCTTGAAGCCGAACACGTTACCAACCAGAGAGGTCAGTACGTTAACCATGGAGCCTTCTTCGAACAGGTCGATAGGGTAGGCTACGAAAGCGTAGAAGCAGGTGTCGTCGCCAGGCACGTCTTCGATTGCATAGGCGCGACCTTTGTAATAGTCCAGGTCGGTCAGCAGGTCTGTCCACACTGTGGTCCATGTACCTGTCGAAGATTCAGCAGCAACAGCAGCTGCAACTTCTTCACGATCCACGCCAGGCTGAGGAGTGATCTTGAAGCAAGCAAGAATGTCGGTGTCGAGCGGTGTATATTCCGGCATCCAGTAAGTTTGCCGGTACTCTTTTACACCGGCGCTATATTTTTTGACTGCCATAACAACCTCCATTTAATTAACAAAAATAATCGATCAAGCAATGTCAGCAAAACGACATGACGCGGCACTATACACACACAAGCCTATAAGCAACATTAAATAATATTGATTGTTATGATAAGATATTCCTTATGATTTTTGAGATGCCAGCCGTGAAGTGCATTTTTCATTATATTGAAGTAACCTGAAATTTCCAGTCGGTATTCATGCTTCACTTAACCTTTAGACAATTAAGCGTTTTTGCATCGGTAGCCAAAAACCTCAGCTATACCCGGGCAGCGGAAGAACTGCATTTGTCGCAGCCCGCAGTCTCCATGCAAATACGCCAGCTGGAGGAAAATGTCGGCATGCTGCTGTTCGAGCAAATGGGCAAAAAAATCTTCCTGACCGAGGCGGGGCAGGAGCTTTATCACTATAGCCGCTCCATTTCCGAGTTGCTGACCGAGGCCGAGTCCGTCTTGTCCGAGTTGAAAGGCCTGCAGCGCGGCAAACTGAAAATCGCCGTGGCCAGTACCGCCAACTATGTTGCCCCCCAGCTGCTGGCGGCGTTCAGCCAGCGATACCCTACATTGACAGTAAGCCTGGATGTGACCAACCGCCAGGCATTGCTGCAACAGCTGGAGCACAATGAAATCGAACTGGCCATCATGGGTCAGCCGCCGGAAGGTCTGGACCTGGTAGCTGAGTCCTTCGTCGAAAACCCGCTGGTGGTCATTGCGCCGCTGAACCATCCACTGGTCGCCGAACACGATATTCCGTTAAACCGCCTCGAAAAGGAAATTTTCCTGATGAGGGAGGCGGGTTCGGGCACCCGCATTGCGATGGAGCGGTATTTCAACAAGCACCAGCTCAAGCTGCAGACCGGCATGGAGATGAACAGTAGTGAAGCCATCAAGCAGGGGGTGCAGGCTGGGCTGGGCTTGAGCGTCGTGTCATTGCATACGGTTGAGCTAGAGCTTGAAGCAAAACGATTGGCCGTGCTGGATGTGCAGGACCTGCCCATTATTCGTCACTGGTACATTGTGCATCGCCATGGCAAGCGCCTGTCCAGCGCGGCGCTGGCGTTCAAGCAGTTCATGCTCAATGAGGCCGCCAAGCTGATGGAGTCTGCTGCGGCAAAGTAATGCTCCGCTGCTGCTGGCTCGGGATCGTCATCAGGCTGCGACGGAATCCGTAAATCGCGTTCAGATATTGCTTCAGGACAAGCTCACGGCTGCAAGTGCTAACGATTCTCACTCAGGCGGCTTTGGCTTTGCTGCTTAACGTGTCCAGCGTATTCAAATGCTCCAGCTCATCTTTCAGGATGCGTTCAAACAGGGCTTGATGCATCGTGTCGCGGCGACGGCTGCAATATTCGGTTGCTTCTTCATACAGTCTGATCGCTTCATATTCCAGCTCGCGATCGATCTCTATCATCTGTTCCAGGCTACGCCCAAGCCTTACGGAAGGGACGTCGGATGCCTGCGGTGTGACGCCCAGCCTGAGCAGGGCGTCCATCAGATCGCCCAGATGCCCCATTTCTTCATTGGCATCTTCGGCGAACTGCCGGCTGAATTCGGTAAGTCCCCACATTTTGCATATCCTCGATTGTGCGAGGTATTGCTGGACGGCACCCAGTTCATGTCCAGCTGCACGGTTGAGGAAGCCGATAAGTCGTGAATCCATTAACATGCTGGCTCCTGTGTTCTAGCGCCTCATGTCCCGATGGAGGCCGGGACATTGTTGGCGATTCATTGACGGGAATGAATCAAGCGTTAGGGGTCGGCAGGATGCCTTCCACTTCATTGTGTACGCGGGCGATGATGTGCGCAGCCACCAGGCCGTCACCCACGCGCTCGCACGCGTCCGCACCTGCGCGCACCGCAGCGTTCACTGCACCTGTTTCGCCGCGCACCAGCACAGTCACATAACCACCACCCACGAACTGACGGCCGATCAGGCGCACTTCAGCCGCCTTGGTCATGGCGTCAGCCGCCTCAATCGCAGGCACCAGGCCGCGTGTTTCGATCATGCCCAGAGCAATACCAGTAATTCCGTTAGCCATCTTTTAACTCCTTGTATATATTAATATAAATAAATCCGTGTCAGCGCGGGATTACTTGCCTTCAGGGGTCGGCAGGATGCCTTCCACTTCATTGTGTACACGGGCGATGATGTGTGCAGCCACCAGGCCGTCACCCACGCGCTCGCACGCATCCGCACCTGCGCGTACTGCAGCATTCACCGCACCTGTTTCGCCGCGCACCAGCAC
>JAJXUI010000002.1:83083-123960 GCA_021782995.1 Pseudomonadota bacterium
CTTCCACTTCATTGTGTACACGGGCGATGATGTGTGCAGCCACCAGGCCGTCACCCACGCGCTCGCACGCATCCGCACCTGCGCGTACTGCAGCATTCACCGCACCTGTTTCGCCGCGCACCAGCACAGTCACATAACCACCACCGACGAACTGACGACCGATCAGGCGCACTTCGGCTGCCTTGGTCATGGCGTCAGCCGCCTCAATCGCAGGCACCAGACCACGTGTTTCGATCATGCCCAGTGCAATACCAGTTGTACCATTTGCCATTTTGTTGCTCCTTTCCAAATTAAAAATTAAATGCCTGTATCAAAATCGGGACTGCTTATCTGCTTTCCGGTTTGTCCTCTTCCCACTGATCGATAATTCCACCTACAGTCAGATCAGTCAGAATCTTGTAGTTGCCGGCCGCATAACGCGCTGCCGAGCCGGCAACAGTAATCACCCATTTCCCTGGCGGTACGCCTACCGGATCCACCGCTACGGACAGCTTGCCCTTGTTGTCTTCAAGGATCAGCAGCGAGCTGGTCAGCAATCCGGGGATACGCTGCGTGACGACCAGGTCGGACACCACACGCATGATCTCCATGTCAGCTCTCCTGCCAGTGGTCGATAATGCCGATAATGGTCAGGTCGCTCGGAAAGTCCTTTGCGCCTGCCGCTTCACGGGCAGCGGAACTGCCCACGCAGATCACCCAGTCACCGGGTATGCAGCCGATCGCATCAACAGCCACACTGCGTGCGCCGCCTACTTTTTCCTGCACGACCAGCAGGGGGCGGGTTCCCATTTCCTGAACCCGGTTGGTTGAGACCAGTGTCTTTTCTACTCGCATAATCTTCATGGTTTCACCTCAATGTCCGAATTTTTCTTCAGCAATGTCGACGACTTCCAGCTTGCTGTCCGGCGCCTTGGCCTGCACGATCAGGCTGCACACGATCAACCCCTGCTCGACCAGGGATTTGTAGCGATTGTTGATCGCCGCATGGATGCGATGGCAGCGTTCAACCGCACGGTCGCGTGCACCAGGTATGCTGGCGTCATAGCGGTAGTGGATCGCGATCGGTGCGGGCAGGCCGTGGCGGATATTCAGTCCGGTGAAAATTTTGATGCCTACATCCAGGTCCCGCGCGCCTTCTTCCACTGTATACATCTGTGCCAGGTAGGTCAGGTTGCGGATGCGCAATTCATCGAAGCCTTCGCCGACGCAGATGAATTTTTCCTGGTGGCCAATATCCGCATAGCGGCCGTTATGCTCGCTTTTCACATAGGCAATCTGCGAGCAATTGTTTTCCAGTAGCTGCGCGATCAGCCGGCGCATGCCAGCGTCAGGCGAGCCTTCTCCCTGGCCCCAGCCTACGGTTTTCGCGGCCTTGTCGATTGCAGCGAGCAGGTGTTCGCGAGCCTGGGCGGGATTCATACCGGCTGTCTGCTCGAACTGCTCGGCGTTGTTTACCAGTCGGTACAGGCTCATCTCGCCCTTGCTGTCCGGGATGTGGATCTTGATGCTGTCGTTATCCGTATCCACGCCGATCAGCAGGGTGGCAACAGAGGCGCCGCAGCAGAAGCCGTTTTCAATCGCAGTGCGGAACGCATTCAGCCTGCCCAGTGCCGCTTCGGCGGCAGCCAGCTCGTTGCTGCCATGCGCCGCACATCCCTCGTGCGAAGGGGCAGAGCTGCTGAAGTGGTACACAGCGATCTTCAGGTAGCGCGTGCCGGCATCCGCCAGCGTAGGAACGCCTTCGCGGAAACGGCGCAGCTCGGTCTCGGTCCACTTCTTGACATTGCCTTCCACATCGAACATGGCGCCGGCGTGTGACTGCACCCGACCAACGGCATGTGAAGGCAGGCGCAGCACATATTGCAGCAGGCCCTTCAGGCGGCCGTCAGCACAGGGGCTGACGTCCACCTCGTGAAAGCCGCACTCGATGAAGAAGCGCAGCATGGCGTCTGCATCTCGCGGATCGCGGTCAAGCGGTAGTGTCAGCTCGGCCGCAAGATCGCGGAAGGTATGCAGAACGCTGTATCCATAAAGTTGCTTCATGTCCAGGCTGGAAACCCAGGCATCATCAAGAACCTGCACGGGCAACTCGAAACCCAATGTTTCCCGCGCAATTTCCTGGCCCTTCTTTACAAAATCCTCTTCGTGCTGCAAGGAAGATACGCGTTTCAAGGCAGGTACGATTCCATTGAAACGAGCCCTTACCGTCCGCTCGTAATCAGCAAGCCGTGCATTCTGTTCGGCCTGGATCAGCGGGTGGCCGTCTGCCGGACCGGCATTGACCACACACTCTCCACGCGCATCCAGTTGCATACCCGGAGGGCAGAAGCTGGGCCGTTGTGGCCAGCTGAATGCCAACGCATGGGTAACCGGCATGCTTTTCATGGCCATTGCCACAGGGGCGGTCTGGCCATTCGATTTCATACGTTCCGGACGGTTACGAGTATTCATTTCAATATTTACCTTGGTTGCCTATCAGCCGCGTGCACCGCCCGAGAGGGTGATGATGGCTCCTTTTGCTGCTACGCCATGACTGCCGGTTACACGAATTTCGGGTGTTTCCGGTTTTTCAATCTGGCGCTTGGCCCTGATCATGGGTGGCATGCCACGCTGGGTCGGGTTCCTGTTACTTGCTGACTGGCCTTCGGTACCTGTTACCCTGTCACCGCGATCCCAGGCATCGCCGGTAATCGAACGCTCGCGTCCTTCACCGGTAATGCGCTGTGGTGCTGCCTGTTCCGCGGAAGCATCCACCTGGGGAACTTCCCTTGCAGGTATGTCGCGATGGCGGAATTCCGGGGTGCCCGAAATCAAGCCAACTGCCCTCGCCATGGAACCGCTGATGCGGCTGTTGCTGCTGCCGTATGCATTGCCTGAAATCCGGCTTTGCATGCTTTCGCGGGCAACCCTGGCTGGAGCATTGATGGAGAAACCGCCGGATGAAGCTGGCTGCGGGATAGCCAGCTCATCCATCAATCTGATACTGCGGCGGCTCTGGTCGTCAGCGTCTGCATTGCGGGGGTGGAGGAAGGCGCCACTGATCTGTGCAAGTCCGGCCTTACTGCCAGACTCACGTGGAACAAGATGTTCCACTGCGATCGAATTGGTGCCGGTCACCCCTTTGTTTGCGTGATATTCATCACCCGTCAATTTGCTCGGCATAGCTGTCACCATTCCTGTTATTTGATCACCCATCAGGGTGCGCGACACTCCGAGCATGGCGGGCGGCAAGAAAGGCTGTGCGCGCCTTGCCGAAGTGTACGGGCCATCGATCATGTAGCGGGAACCAGTCACTCTGGAAGAGGATGAGTCTTCAGCGCGGGAACGGCTCGGCGATGGCACCTGTTGGGTGCCTCTCACCGCGCTGCCAGCGCTCGAGTGACTGGTTAATGGCTTTTTTGAGCTTTCCCCCTGTGTGCGAGGAATGCCGGGATTGGCGTAAGAGCCACCGGTTACACGGCTGCCTGCACCGCTGTCATTGCCTGTTACCGTTGTGTTGCGGGGCGTGTCACCGCCTGAAAAGGCATTACCGCGGGCGGTCATGCCGAAAGCAACTTTTTCCGGAGCAGGTTCAGGACGGGTGCCGCAGAAGGCCACGGATTGTTCTGTCGACAGGTACTCGGTGCCAGTCACGCGCTTGCAGGTGCCGTTGTCATCGCCGGTCACGCTCTGGCCATGATCAACATTGGTGCCGGTAACGGTGCGGCCGCGGCTGGTGCTGGTGACACCTACCTTGGCAGCAGCCGGAGCTGGAACCGCGCTGCAGAAATTGCGGAATTGCTCGGAGCCGATGTATTCGGTACCCGTCACGGTGCGGCAGGTGCCCTGCTCGTTACCGGTTACGCGGCTGGTACGTTCAACCTGGTTGCCAGTCACGCTGGTGCCGGAGAGGGTGGTACCTTCTTCGACCTTGGGTGGTGCAGGACGTACGCGGCCGGACGGGCGTGCAGTCGGAGCATTTCCGCGACCCTTTAACGATTGCTCGATACGGCGCTTGCGAGCGGCCGAAATGGGGGCGGGGGTTATGGTTGTAGAGGCAGAATATGACTCGCTGCTCTTGTGCTGGCAGGAACAGCTGTGTTGCTGTTCTTGACTGCTGTTAACAGGCTCGGTTACCGTGCTCTGCGTGCTTGCAGTTGCCGAAGAGGCAGACGATGACGTACCTGGCGATGTCGATTTGGCCGGTGTGCCGCCTTTCAGGGCGGCTTTCCCGTTCAAAGACAGCGCCTGCCTCCGGGCGATAGCGGCCTCTCGGCCACTTAATCGTGGAGTCGCTGCTTGTTCAGTCGCTTGGCTCATGGATCATTCCTTTTGCGTCAGCTTGTTTCGATCAGGGTGTCAGGCGGATGTGGCTTGCCCTTGGAGCGCATATTAAGTTTGGTCGAATATAATTAAAAATGAATAATTTTTATAATTACCATATATTTTTACTAATGGAGTTGTGGCTTCCGATATAATTAAGTCAGGTTTGAATCATTGGGAGTGGGGGTTGGTATGAATGTGACATTCAGGCAGTTGAAATTGCTGGAGGCGGTGGCCAGGTTATCGAGTTTTACCCGGGCATCCGAGGAATTACACCTGACTCAGCCTGCGGTTTCTACTCAAATCAAGCAGTTGGAGGATGAGGTGGGTATGCCCTTGTTTGAGCAGTTGGGCAAGAAAATCTTTCTGACTGAAGCTGGACGTGAGATGTATGAGTTCAGCCGGAATATTGCCAGGCAATTTGTCGACATCGAGTCCGTGCTGGATGATATGCGTGGGGTCAAGCGCGGTTCGCTGAAGCTGGTCGCAACCGCCACCTGTAAATATTTTGCGCCTTATTTGCTCGCGGGTTTTTCCAAGCTGCATGACAATGTGCAGGTCCATCTGGAGATTACCAATCGCGAGAATGTGGTGACAGCCCTCCAGGAAAATGTGCCTGACATGGCGATCATGGGCACGCCGCCTGATGAAATTCCTTTGAATTATCGGGCTTTTATGGAGAATCCTTTGGTGGTGATTGCGCACCCGGAGCATCCATTGGTGCACGAACAGCGCATCCCGCTGGAAGAGTTATTAAAGGAAAATTTCATCTTGCGCGAGAAGGGTTCGGGGACTCGCAATGCGGTTGAGCGCTTTCTGCAAGGCCGTAATCTCAGTGTGACGGCCACGATGGAAATGAGCCGTAACGAGGCGATCAAGCATGCAGTCATGGCAGGGCTGGGGCTGGGTATTGTTTCGCTGCATACGCTTGAATTTGAATTGAAATTGAAAAAGCTGGCGATATTGAGCGTGGAAGGATTCCCGATCATGAAAGAGTGGTATCTGGTCACGCGCTCAGGGAAACGCATGTCGCCGATTGCCCAGGCGTTTCATGATTTTGTGCTGAATGAAACGCATAATGTCGTGCCATTGCCGCAAATTCCAAATATCATAATTTAATCAAATGATTATTTGAGTGACTGTGGGCGATCAAGCGCCAGGGCAGGGGATTGTGGTGATTGAAAGGTAGGCTACAGTCTGTAGGGAATATATCAATAAAAATATATGGAAACCATCAGGAACATTTATTTTTATTATCCTAATTCTTGGCATAAAGTACACACTGCTGATCCGGCTTAAGCAAACGCAAACGCTACAGTCTGATCAAACGGTTATTCCCTTCGAGTGTGGCTTGACGAGGTGACCGGTCAATAATTATTCAGCGAAGGAGTCAATCATGAGTGATGCAGCGATAGAGGTTGAAGGCTGGCAAATTCAGCAACGTCAGGCATTGATGACGCGCCGCTACGAGTTTGCCAATTATGATGAGACGAGAAATTTTCTGGATAAACTTGCCGATTTATCAAAGGATAAAGGGTTGTACCCGGATCTGAATTTTGGCAAAACGCATGTCAACGTCAGTATCTCGCCGGAGTCACGTGTGCTGGGGGCCGAATCTTACGAGTTTGCCCAGGCAATCAATGATCTGATGGCCAAATAACTACGCCGGGGGACGCCATGTCTAAGGGGATACGCATTGCGCTGGCCAACCTGAAAGGGGGATGTGGAAAGTCTACCTTGGCATTGAATCTGGCCGCTGGCCTCGCCAGGCGAGGCTCCGTCCGCTTGCTGGATGCTGATCCGCAGGGGGCTTTGCGGCACTGGTCGAGCTGGGCGGATGTCAATGAACAAATGCCTGTGACAGTACAGGCAGCAGACAATCCCGGGCAACTGGCCAGCGCCAGCAATGAATGTGATTTTGTCATCGTGGATTGCCCTCCGTCGCTGGATATTGATATTACGTTGAAGTTTTTGCGCAATGTCGATCACGTGGTGGTACCGGTATTGCCATCTCCACTGGATTTATGGGCAAGCAACATGGCGGCTGAAGCGATCGAAAAGGTTCGCAAGGAAAATCCGGGTTTGCGTCCCTGGGTGGTGCTGAATCAGCTGGAAGAGCGCAGTGCATTTTCCCGTGCGATGCAGGATGTCCTGGGGCAATTCAATCTGCCTGTGCTGCAAACCCGGGTAAGGCGGCGTGCAATCTATCGGCTGGCGATGCTGGAAGGCAAAAGCGTATACCAGCTCGGGGGCAGGGGCCTGCCGGCGGTTGCAGAAATTGAAGCCATTTTGAATGAGGTATTACAAGCATGAGCAAAATCAAAGACAAACTTAAAGCAAGCATCAATCCGTTAATCGCCAAGGCTGACGCGCCCAAAGCAGAAGCAAACGTGCCGGGACAATCAAAACCCGAAGCACAAAAGAGTTCTGCAACGGCTGGCAACATGCAGGCTGCAGCGGCCAAGGCAGCGCCGACTGCTGTCGAGCCCAGGGTGCATGAGAAAAAAACGGCGCCAGCCAAACCAGCGAAGGCTGCGACAGGTTTGGAGAATAAGGGCGCCTATTCCCAGGGCTGCTCGGTCTGGCCAGACTGAATTTAACTTTATTGCGGATGCAGGCAAGCCATTCGGTCATTTGCGTCGTGGTATGCCATCCCATCCGCACTCCTTTCTGGCTTTATCCGTCTTCATCCGGTATTTCGACTTGGCTCTATCGCAGAGCGTGTTTCCCCTTACTTCGCCTTGCATCCGGTTGGGAAGCATGCATTTAAATGCAGCGTGTTCACTGTTTGCAAACGCAGATAAAACTTTCTCGCATGATATGATTTGGTCCGGCAATGGCCACCCCGCGTCATGACAGCAGAGCGCTATTTGGCAAGGGGGCGGACAATAGGAATATTTATCTGGCAAGAAGGAGATACATGAAAGCAAGCATCAAGGATTTTAATCACGGCATATTGAACATTGTCGAAAACATAGGTCTGCTGGTTATCGGCATTGCAACGGTTGTGGCGATGAGCAGCGAGGTCATCAACATGGTCAAGGCGCTGCAGGTTACTTTGAGTGACCTGTTGCTACTGTTCCTGTATCTGGAAGTGCTGGCCATGGTTGGCTTGTATTACCACTCCGGTAAATTACCGGTGCGTTTTCCTTTGTACATCGCGATGGTGGCACTGGCGCGGTACCTGATTCTGGATATGAAAGCGATGGATAACTGGCGGATGCTGGCGGCAACTGGCTCGATCCTGATGCTGACCATAGCCGTATTCCTGATCCGCTATGGGCATGTGAAGTTTCCTTATCCTGGAGATGATGTTTCAGACCTGAAGGAGGCTGAACACTACCGCAAGAAAAGCTGAATAGTTGCAGCAATGAAAAAGGCCTCGTTTGACGAGGCCTTTTTCTTTTCCTTTAAATTAAGCTTAAAGGATTACTCGATGTACAGCTTGCTCTTTGGAACGTCATAAGTCCAGGGCAGGTTGTCATTTTTCCAGCCATTAACAGAGCGGCGGCCGTCTTTGGACATGTCGCCTTCGAAGCCTTCTACGACAGAGTAGACATGCTTGTAGCCAGCTTTGGCCAGCAGGTCAGCAGCGTTGGCGCTGCGGTCGCCAGAACGGCAAGACAGGATGATGGTGGATTCTTTGTCCATACCGGCTTTTTTCACGGCATCTTCCATTTTCAGGGTAAATGCAGAGTTGGGAGACATGGAGTAACGCTTGTTCTTGTCGTCGTAGCTGGAGAAATCGATCAGCATGTAAGGAATGTTCATGTCTGCATCGTTTGCCATGCCCAGGTAGAAGATTTCTGCTGGAGTGCGTACGTCAACCATCAGTGCCTTTGCGCCCATGTGCTCTTTCATTTCATGCGCTTCTTGGGGTGTCAGGTACAGGCCCAGTGTAGTCTGCTTCTTCTTTGGTACGGAAGCTGGGTCAATAGAACCAGCAATTGCGGTGAATGCAGACAGGCCAAGAGCGGCTGCAATCAGTATGGATATGATTTTTTTCACTTTTCATCCCTAAGGTAGTTTATAAAAGACATCGTATATCAGATATGCCAATAATCATCAGCGGCGTGAATGCTATCACCTCATGTGTGAAAGGAAAAGCATCAACTAAAACAAAACGTTAACAAAATGATACATTATTGATTAGTATATGGTTATTTGCTAAGGTCGGGGTATTTTAGGGTAACTTAGGATTAAATCCTGCCCATATTCCCGCTTTGCATTGCTGAAATATTGGTTAGCAGCTGGTTCTGGTCCTAATACACGATTGAAGTAATTTGCGGAAAGATATGACAAATAGAATGATTACTGATTATTCCTTTGCAAAGCAGTGGGGTAGCCTTTGCCTTGGAAGAAATACCCTTGTAATCAAAAGTATATCGGATATTTCCGGATGACAAGGTTGGACTGTAGATTGATTCGAGGGGAAATGTCAGGCGAGAGGAGGTGTACTGCAATAACTGGCGCGCTCGGCGGGAGTCGAACCCACGACCCTTGGCTTCGGAATCCAAAATCTCTCAATGGTATTTTACAATTTAACTTGGCATTGAATGTTGTAATATGCTGTTTTATATGTATTAGTGATGTGAAAAAGGCTGAGTTGTAAAATCAATTGAAGCCAAATTTGTACTCACTGTGCCACATAATGATTTGAAATTGATATATTATCAATTATACATAAAATGACCTCAAGTCGCATTTGTCACCCCTTAAACAGTTTGCTAACCAGCTAGTATCTCCAGCATTGTCTAGCCAAGAAATCTTGGATAGCCTTCGAATCTTGGGATTTCGCGCATCAACTCAAGGTATCAAGGAAGTACTTGCTGTAGCGAGTTCCCTTGAAAAATATTTTCATAAATTAGAAACCAATTTCCCAAATGCCAAGAGGTTCCTTGAAGATTTCAAGCGAGCTAAAGAAATATTGGAGTTACTGAAATCTACCAAAGATATTCCTGAAAGTGATTCCAAACAGCCGAGATTCCATAGCACTTCATTTTGTAGCGTCATAGCTAGACAAAGTTTAAGTGACATAGACTTTGATCAATACCCTGCATTAGCAGAATTAGTAACATTTTTATGGTGCGTAAATTCGCAAATCCATGCTTGGCAAGACATTAGGCCTTCATATAACTTGCACAAACTATTAGGTCACTCAATACGTTTTATAGAAAATCTTAAATATTTGGTTGAGGATAGTCCGGAGCAGGCTAGAGTAAGCTCACTGTCATTTACAGCGAACCCAGCAAAATGGATAAAGCAATCAGCAGAACTATTTTTATTGCAGCAAAATTTGTTAGATAGTGAATATTTGTATGAATCCCTAGTTGAAGCCTGTGATTTAATTAATAAGGAGGTTTTGCTCGCGCCTAGAAGTGGCAAACTAGACGTAGCTCCTAATATTACAACGCAACTAGGCGCGTCACTTAAGGAGAGGCAAAGGCTAGTAATTCATCATAGTGCCTTCCGGGAGGATGAATTGAAGCAACTTGCGAAGGTATTGCGCGCAAGTCTCAATCTCTCGGCCATCTCAATTTCGGCCTCATGCCCCGAGGCGACGCCGCAATACTTTTTTGAGGCTCTGATAGTTGCTGTTGCGCTAGCAACAGGACGATCCATTCGGGGAGCAATTGAATTTCCACTACATGAAGAATCATGGGAAAGTATTGCGATAATCAAAAATCCAAGTAGGTATGGTAAGCACATCTCCCCATTCTGGTGCAAAAATCTTACTGAACATACCACATTAAAATTAGCCTTGCCTGAGATACTTCAATGCTTAAGTGAAAGTCCAATTCGTTATCATGAGGCGACTACCTTGGGTGAGTGTCTTCCAAATTCCTATTCAGATTGGGAGGATAGGTGCTTCCAATGGTTGGGACAACATCTCAAGGGGAGTAGGTATAGTCTTGATCGAAAAATTCGAGATGCTCTTACACATGCCTTATATCAGGGAACAGCAAACAGCGCATTGCTCAAATGGATTACCACTCCAGAAGATAAATTGAAGTATCAGGTAGAGTCTCTTGCAGATTACCTGAACCCAATATCTACTCGGACGGTAGATGCATATTCGGATGCGTGCGTGAAACTATTTGGGTCATATGGCGTAAAGGAAACAATAAGATATTTATTTGTGAAAAATTTCAAAAGCTTTGCAAATGAAGAGCTGAAGTCAATACTCAATAGTAAGGTGAATAATTCTGGTCCAAAACCAACAGTACCTCAAATCTTTCTAGGAGATGTAAAAAATTCTGAAAATTCAAACGACTTGATTGCTTACCACAATGCATTAGCAAGGTATCTTTTAATGCTTCTGATTGTCGCTACAGGTCATAGACGATCAAAAAGCCCATTCTTCTTTCCTTGGGACATATTAACTAAAGAAAAGTTGGCTTTTATATGTGACAAATCAATCGATGGAAGCGAAGCCAGATTTGTCCCGATCCCGGACTGGCTCAGTAATATGGTAGGAGAATATCACAAACACTTACAAGAATTAGCTCATCACCTTTCTGTAAAGAATGTTCACTTGGCTGTAGAGATAAGGAATCTCTTGAGTGGCAACATGATGACACGAGAGAAAAAAGAATCAAAAAGGGATAATCAGTCCGAAAGGAATTTGCCAGTATTCGGGCAATTCTTTTTGATTCGAGGAGACTACTCAGCTAGATCCATCAGAACTAGTGATTTGGATGAAATTTGTAAGCATGCCGAGTGCGAAGGGGTCGGATATTTTAGAAAAAGAATCTCTAATGCACTTTGGGCGAATGGACTTAGTGGCTTTCAGATAGAAGCATTTTTGGGGCATAACGCAGAACATCATTGCTTTGGAGAATCGTCAGCTTGGACAATATTAGAATGGGCGGAAACAATTCGGCCTGCTCAGGAAAAATATCTTGCAGAAGATGGTTGGCAAAGCATTGCAATCAAAATATCAGCAAAATATCTGAAAAACAATATCGCAATTTTACCAGAGTTTGAAAAATCCAGATTTGGATATGAAAAGCGCTCTATAGAGAATGCCGTTGCTCGTGCGAAGGCACAGAAAATCATTCAGGATCTTTTGCCGGCTGAATGGTTTGATAATGACAACTCTAAAATTACGGATTCAGATATTACATTACTAAAGAATCGTGCCGCAGAGTGCTTGACTGGTGACCAGGAATCAACCAGAAAAATTGGATATGCGATTTCTAAAGCTGTAGATCAGCTAAGAAGCCGTAGAGGGAAGGCAATTTCATCCACAATAGCAAACATTAAACGTACGGAAGCTGGTCCGATTGAAATTACCAATAGTCGCCAATACGCTATTGCCGCTGCAACGAGGGAATGGTGGATTACGAGGCTGGGGAATTACTCATCAGATACAAAGGAAAGTTATATTGATCGCCTCGCCGAAATTGGAATAAGCCTGGTTATTTTCGATGCTATATTTGATAAGGGAAACTGGAGGTTAGTAATAAATTCAATTGCCCGACATGAAATTCAATCAGCACATGGCTGTCTATTAGTAAGTGGCAAAATTGAAAAATCTTCACGCGCGTATGACAAGACAATTGTGCTTTCACCATATAGTGCTGCGCAAGTTACTGGTTTTCAGAATTTGTATTCAAATGACTTGTATGATCAAAAGGCTGAGAATTCAGTTTTCAAAAGAATTGAAAAATGGCTAAAGGGCGCACCACATAGAATAGAAAGTCTGACATTCTTGAAGCTCATTTCGATATTCAAAGCGTGGTGGATACTACGGATGGCTGGATGTGAATATGCAATTGCAATTGGTGATTTCTCCGGCCCAGCTCCTGATTTGGATAGTGAAAAAGCGATATATGATCTAAAGTCACCTATCGAGGACACGATTCCTGCAATTGAAATGCATCTAGAACATTCGGATAGAAAAATTGGTTCACCTTCGTATGCTAGAAGCAAAATCAATGAATTACTTAGAGATGCAGCAGCTAATTTTGAATTAAAGCAACAGACAAGTCGTATGCAGCGAAATCGTTTGATGCGATATCTTGAAGATTCAAAATCGCATAAAGAATTAAAAATTCTTGCAAATCAGAAACCCGTAGTTTCCGTGATGGTGGGATATCTACAGTACTTGCTCGATGAGGGAGGAGTACGGGTAGATGACTATGCCTTTAATAGTATCAATACGTTCTATTCTCATATCAAGAAACTTGTAGATATTTGGTGGAACGAATCTATGGATAGCTTTGAGCAAGAAGACTATGATTCAGCTTATGCAAAATTATTGAACAACTCAAGCCAGGCGGCTTTCCCAATCTGGAGCTTCCATAAATATCTTCGAGAAACTTATGGTGCGCCAAATTCAATTTTGGCAAGCGATTATAAGCGTACGACAATTAACTGTCGATCTGCATTAATAACATCCGAGCAGTTTTGGCGAGCCTGGAAGAATATTAAGATTTTGAACGATGATGGACAGAACGTCCTTCATGCCAAGACATATATGTCGATAGGGTATCAATACGGCCTTAGATCTAAAGAATCTCTTGGACTGGATTTCGATGATCTTATTCAAATTCAACCCAAAGAATTCAAGATTCATGTAGAGAGAAATAAAATACGTGATCTGAAAACAAAGAAGCATTCTTTGCGCGATGTTCAGCCAATATTAGCTAGAAATGAATATCAGTCCTATTTGATAAAGCTCAATGAGTCTCACGCACTTTCACCGTCTGGAAGAAAATCACTCTTTTCAGATCTGACGAAAAAGGATGAGCTATATTCAAAATCAAAAATTACCCAGGCAGCCACCTCGGCATTGAGAGCCGCCACTGGAAACTTGTCAGTGGTGCCACATTCCATGCGTCACAGCGCTGCAACAAGAATGGCTCACATGGCATTACATCAGCCCCGTGAAATTCCACTTTCAAAGCCTGTTAATAAGACGTTGCTAGAAGAAGTTGAATCAAATTCAATTTTTTCCTGTTTTGATCAGGGTTTTTATGCTTGGCCATTTTGGTTGGATCGCATTGCCATGCTTCTGGGACACTCAAGTGTAGACATGCTGCTGAATACATATTGGCACTCTTCACATATACGCTTAGCTGAAAGAACATGGAAAGCTTCAGAGAATATTGAGGTGACTATCCAGCAATTGGCCAATATGCTTGGCAAGGAACGAACCACGTTAAACAAGCAGCTTTTAAAATTCAAGAAAATGAATGGGTATGATGATATTCAACTAAATGAGAAGTTGATTTCCCATCACGTTAAAGCTTCAAGTATTCCAACTTTAGATGAAAAATCAGAAAATGTAGAGCCAGACTCACTCGATATACTCAGTCCTATTGAGGAATTGGAAAATGCTGAAATATCTGATCAGTGGGTTACATATGATCGACTTTTACGTAAAAGGCTGATAGATGGGCACTCCTTTGATGAAATACGAACGATCTCGAAAAAGTTAGGTGTATCGAGTACAAAAATTGATGCTTTTCTGCAGTCATATCAGAATTTAATTACCCAACTGGGATTTGACTATTTTGAACCAGATAACTCAGAGCTTGTAAAAGCAAACATAAAAAACAGCAGGGGCACCTTGAAAGGATCCAAAGAGCGTGAAAGAAGCCTCGCGACAGCTAGAGCACAATTTTTAAAATCAGAAATATTTGCTAAGAAATTGCAAGAATTAATATTTCATTGGATTAACCGAGTAAACTCTAAGTCGCCATGGTTTGTTGCGCGGAATATTCATGAAGTTGAGCTTCATGTTGAAGTTCTAATTGCTATGGGAGCGACGCGTGATCAGTTTGAATTTGCAGGATATGACTTTGATAATTCACAGTTGCACAGAGTGTTGACCAGGGAAGAAATTGAAAAAATTCTACCAGTAAAAGCCCGCCTCAGCTCGGGCCCAAGAAATGCGCGAGTGTCGGAGTTGGGTATTAGAGTAAAACAAAAGGTAAATACTCAAATTGGAGATTACCGTGATACACACAGATTGATATTAATTCTGGCGGCTATTCTGAATGTACAAAGCATTCAAAGCTAGCAAACCAGTCTTACATACTGATGTAATCCGATAGTCAATTTATTGAGCATATGGATTTTAAAGAACTGCATGACCATTCAATTTCCAGAGAAGATTTATATGCTCTCGTATGGTCAATGCCAATGTTGGATGTAGCAAAGAAATTCAAGGTTTCATCCAGCTTCATGGCGAGAGTTTGTACCCGCTTGAATGTTCCCCGGCCGGCGCGAGGATATTGGGCAAAGATATCAGCGGGAAGACCGCAACAGAAAGTTCCTCTTCCTGAGGCTCGACCGGGTGACGAATTGATTTGGTCTAGAGATGGCATCAGTGTTGAAGATCCCAAGCCATTACCCAGACCGCCGGTGGTAAGGATGAGAGCCCAGAAAATTTCCCGCTCTCGCAGTAATCAGCACTCACTCACTATTGGCGCAAAAGAGCATTTTGAGTCTGGTCGGCTTTCGGAAGAGGGAGGCTATTTAAAGCCGGCAAAAAAATTGTTAATAGATCTGGCCGTAACAAAGCACACGCTCGATAAATCATTGTCATTCGCTAACAATTTATTTGTGACGCTTGAAGAAAGCGGTCATCGAGTCGTGATAGCGCCTCCAAACGAAAGATTCACTAGGGAGAAAGTGGATGAGCGTGAAAGCCCAGGCAAAGGCTATCATTTCAATTCACTGTGGTCTCCAATGCGCGAGACTGTAGCTTATATCGGAACAGTGGCAATTGGTTTGACGATATTCGAATTATCGGAAGAAGTAGAAGTGCGTTACGTAAATGGCGAATATGTTCGTGAAAAAGATTATGTTGCCCCCAAGCGTAGCAAGCATTTTTCTTGGACGACAACAAAGTTCTTTCCAACGGGTAGATTGTGCTTGCAAGCTTATTCTCCATACCCAGTGGCTAGCTGGAAAAAGGTATGGAAGGAAGCGACGATAGCCAAAGGACTAAGCTCGCAGATCAAGAATATTGTGGCTGAACTAGAAGGAGCTGCTGTAGAAATATCCCATCTGGTCGAGGAAGGGATGCGACGGCAAGAAATAGAGCATAAACGATGGGAGGCTCAGCAGGAGATATGGAGACGTGAACAGGAGGAGCGTCGGGTTGCCGAGGCCATCAAAAAGAGCAAAGTAGATTTGAAGAATATTATCGAGCGCTGGGCGGAAACCAATAGAGTTGAACAATTTTTTCTTGAAGTTGAAAGACACGCTTCTAATCTGGAAGAAGGTGAAAGAGGCAAGATTCTCGAGCGTTTAAGGCATGCACGCGAGTTAATTGGTAGCAAAGATGCTCTTGATCACTTCTTGGGTTGGGATTTCCCAGGCAACTAAAATATTTCCCGTTCGGTAAATATTTTGTGGTTGTAGCTTTAATTGGCTGAAAATTCCCGATCGGTAAATTTCACTTGCGCTGATGCTAGACATGGTTAATAATTTCCCGAACGGGAAATATTTATCATGAATTCCATACGCACACCTCAACAACTTGGAAATACACTACGTGCTGCTCGCAAGCAGCTTGGTCTGACGCAGCCTCAGTTGGCGCTCGCTGCAGGAGTGGGTGTGCGCTTCATAGTGGATCTTGAATCTGGAAAGCCCACCTTGCGGCTAGAAAACGTACTGCGGGTCGTTGATGCCTTGGGTGGGGAGATCCAGTTGACCGGTTTGCCATCACTTGCAGCCGAGGATGAACGTAAGGACGACCATTATGGCGTATGAGTTGGAAGTCTGGCTTTTCGCCAATCGTGTCGGCACTCTGGCGCTGGTTGATGGAAGGCTGAATTATATATATTCCCCTGACTGGCTGTCGCGAAAAGACGCCATTGCATTGTCTAACTCACTGCCTCTGCAAGAAGAGCCATTCGACGATCGAAAATCACGTCCCTTCTTTGCCGGCCTGCTGCCAGAGGGACAGATGCGCCGACTGATCGCGAAGCAGTTCCATGTCTCAGGTCAAAATGACTTTGCGCTGTTGGACCATATTGGTGGCGAGTGCGCCGGAGCAGTGACGTTTGTAGAGCCAGGAAAGACGTTGCTCACCCCCTCCCTGAGTGATGATGTTCAGTGGCTGAGTGACGAAGAAGTCATTCTCATTCTGGATGAACTGCCACATCGTCCCATGCTGGCTGGCAAAGATGGCCTGCGGCTTTCCCTGGCAGGCGCCCAAGACAAGCTGCCTGTGGTTTTCGATGGCACTCGCATTGGACTGCCCTTCAATGGTACGCCTAGCACACACATATTGAAGCCAGCAATCCAGGCCATTGAAGAAAGCGTGACGAACGAAGGATTTTGCATGGCACTGGCAGAGGCCATGCAGCTCAAGCCAGCAAGGACTAAAATTCATGTTGTATTGAATCGTTCATTCCTTCTGGTCGAGCGCTATGACCGGATAGTGGATGCACAAGGTCGCCTGCAGCGTCTTCATCAGGAGGATTTCTGCCAGGCTTTGGGCGTGGTACCTGAAATGAAATACCAAAATGAAGGTGGGCCTGATCTGGCGCAATGTTTCGATCTTGTTCGTAGTGCCACGCGTCCGAACGCACCGCATATCCTACGCTTGCTCGACTATGTGATTTTCAATGCCTTAATCGGTAATCACGACGCGCATGCCAAGAATTTCTCATTGTTGTACTCGGACAAAGCAACTGTTCTGGCTCCGTTCTATGATGTGCTGTCGACAGCAGTGTATCCAAAACTGACGGAAAAAATGGCGATGAAGATCGGTAGCAAATACAAATTCAGCGAAGTACAAGCAAGGCATTGGGATCAGTTTGCAGACAGTGTCGGGCTCGCAAAGGCACAGACTAGGAGACGCGTTCTGGAATTGGCAAGGTTTTTGCCAACGGCTGCACGCAATCTCCAGACAAACCCTGGCCACAACTTAGCTTCAAATATGATTGTTAAGAGAATCACTGACCTGATTGACCAGCGTTGTGCTTTGACGATTAAGAGGCTGACTGAACCAACTGATGAAGACTAGGGGCAGGAGGAATCCTCAATCTGATGCATGGAATGACCGAGTTTCGGCCATAGCGGAAATCTCTGAAATAGGTCAAAAAATTCTGCTTAGTGCACTTTGCTGACATTTGGATCTCGTAAAAGCGGACATATTGGATATCTAATAGGGAAAGTTAAACAGAGCTTTTCAACTCGATACAAACAAAATCAAGAGTAAATATGGATACTAGAAAATGTCGTATTAGTTTCCCATTGTACTGGGTTGAACATATCTAAAAACCAATCCCGAGCCATCAGGACGATCATGCAAGCTGACTACTCCTCCGGTTCTGCTTGCTGCTTCCTGAGCAATAGACAACCCGAGCCCGCTACCAATTCCAGCACTGCCCGGAATTCGGTAAAATGCGTTGAAAACGCTTTCCCTTTCTGATTCCGGGATGCCTGTTCCGGTATCAATTACCTCAATGACTGCCATGTTATTCTCGTTCGCCAATCGTATCGTTACTGATCCTCCTGCCGGGGTATATTTCAGCGAATTATCCAGCGCGTTATTCAATATTAGGCGTAGCGAATTCCGAGCTGTTCTAAAAGATAATCTCGCACTTTCCGACAGCCCAAGATCTATTCCTTTCGCTTCGGCTCTGGATAAGTTTTCGGCGAGAAGTTCACGTGCCATAGCTGAAACATCCACCATTTCACTGGCGCTATCCCCCATTTGAATTTTCGCAAGGTCAAGAAGTTGCTCGGTGAGCTGCCTTGCGCGCTCTATGCCAGATTGTAACGGAGCAATACGCTCCTGCACTGCCTTCAGGGTGTCTGCCTGGTACAGGTTTTGAGCCTGAATCGACAAGGCTGCGAGCGGGCTGCGTAATTCATGTGCTGCATCAGCAATGAAGCGCCGTTGCTTTGCCATCAATTGAGTGACTCGAACTAGCAAACGATTAATAGCCTGCACGAAAGGTATGATTTCATCGGGCAAGCCTGTCTCAGGAAGAAGGTCTGGCCGATCTGCAGCCTGCTTGTCCAGCGTTGCAGAAAATTTTGAGATCGGAGAAAACGATGTTCTTACAATGCGCACAATAAGCCACAATAACAGTGGCAAAAGCATCAAAAGCGGTATCAGTGTACGCAATGCGCTGTTTATTGCGATTTCATCTCGCCCCTCGGTGGGTTGGGCAACTACAACCTGCCGGCCAGTAGCAGTTACATGATTGAATACGCGCCATTGGCCTTCAGGTGTGCTCAGTGTCTGGAAACCATGACGGAGTTTTTCCGGCAGCCAGGCCGGCCGCGGATTCCCCGGCAGATGGATAACAACAACAAGTGACTCGGGGTCACTGATTACTTCATCACTTTCTGATGCTCTGGCGGATGCGCTCATCCCCCCATTGTCGAGAACAGCAATCTGGCGCAGCATGTCGTCCTGAAACTCCTTGGCCTCGTAATAGGCCAGAATAAAAGAAGCCGCTGCAGCTACAAGGCCTGCCAGTAGTAGTGTCCCTCCCAGTGTGAGTGAGAGGTGTCGCTGCAAGGAATGATTCATGTCTGTTTGTCCACCAGCCACCCGGCACCCCGGATGTTCTTGATGGCATCGGCCCCCAGCTTTTTTCGTACGCCGTGAATCAGGAAATCCACTGCATTGCTTTCCACTTCTTCGTTCCAGCCATAAATTCGCTCTTCCAGTTCGGCTCGCGTCAGAATATTACCAGGCCGAAGCAGTAGCGCCTGCAGCAGAGAAAATTCGCGTGCGCTCAGCAGTGCACTGTTACCATTGCAAGTGGCTTCGTGAGTTGCAGGGTCGAGACTGATTTTTCCATTGCTCAAAACAGGCGAACTCTTTCCACCATGGCGTCTGATTACTGCGCGCAGCCTTGCCAATAACTCATTAATATCAAACGGCTTGACCAGGTAATCGTCAGCCCCGTAATCCAGACCCTGGATCTTGTCTTCCACAGCATCTCTGGCAGTAATGATGATCACGGGGATTGCGTCTCCGCGCTGACGAAGACGATGGAGTACTTCCAGGCCATCACGTTTGGGCAGGCCGAGGTCAAGAAGAATTATCTGATGTTCAGGATGTTTCAGAACCATATCTGCTTCATCCCCATCACGCACCCAATCCACTGCATATGCCGCGTCCTTTAGAGCGACAGTAATTGCTTCGCCGATCATTATGTCGTCTTCAACCAACAGAATTCGCATCTGCATCTGCTCCGGGAACCATTAAACCTGGAATTAAGTTAAATTTCGGCTCTATTATAACCTGCTATTTTTATACAGAATTTCACCCAAAAATACCTCGATGACGATAGCGTCTCCAGATAATCAGGATGAGCAGCAACGAAGGAACGCCAAAAGCTACCGGCAAGATTCGCCCAGATTCAACTACCGGCATTTGTCTGACCTGGAACCCGATAAACGGGCTTGTCATGACATGAGCGGTTTCACGATCCACTGCACTAATTACTACACGGTATGAACCAGCCTGGATCAAGCGCATAGGCCATTCAACTCCGACCTGCTGAGCCACAGGAAGGACAGATCGGGTGACCGCTTTATGTGCGCTCCAGTCCTCCAGGTCGACTGGTTGCTCCTTTCCCGGGTCCACCTGTATCAGGCTGATCCAGGCAACGACACCATGGGCATCATTACTGCTATGGTTTTCTATCTTGCTGTGGAATTTGAGCCAGTCACCCATCTGCGGCGATGGCGGATTGGCAGGGTCTGGCTGTAGCGAGATTTCGAGAGTATCGTTTGCCAAAACCGGATTCGCTGCAGCAAGAAGAAACAATACAGTTACGAAAATTTTGAACATGAAGGCTCCTGTCTCATATTTTTATTTTACGCATGCTGCGCATCGCAAACAGTGCAGTTGTTACCAGCCAAACCAATGTCACTACAAGCCGCGAGCTCTGAACTGCCAGAGTTTGCGAGTCAATCACCACGCTATCGAAGGTATTGAGTGCTGCTGAAAATGGATTTACGGCATCAAATAATTTACCGATACCCGACTGTCGCAGGCTGGGCCCCAGCAGCAAAGGGCTGGCCAATAACATCAGTGTAATCAACCCTGTTAACAGCGCAGTTCTGACATGATGCACCCGCGCTGAAAGTCCAATGCAGAAAAATCCGAAGCCCAGAACCACCGGAGTGGCGAAGAGGGCGAGATAGATAACCGCCTGGGCCAGATTCTGGCCGCTTGATCCTACCGCCCAGACATAGGGAAGGCTGAGCAGGTACATCACTATCCACCCTGCAGTCTGGCCACCCATCTTTCCCAGGACAATCTGAGACGGAGTAACCGGAGCCAGCAGCAATGGCCACAGGCTGCCGCGTTCACGTTCGCCAGCGATAGCATCTGTGCCCAATACTACCGCCAAGAGCGAGCCCAGGGCGGTGACGGTGCCCATGACCATGTAGACTACTGAGGCGTTATCCAGAAGGCTGAGCTCTGTATTGCTCACCAGCAGCAAGCTCAGCACAGACATGACAATGGACAGCGCCAGCAGCCAGGTAATACCGCGGCCGCTGAGAAGGAGTTCACCGCTCTCCTTGCGGGCGATCAGAATGATGGGATTGGTCATTTCGCCTCCCTGTCAACTTGAGTTACCGATAAATAGAGATCCTCCAGCCCGCCTCCTTCCCGGTGAATTTCTTCGACCGGAAAATCAGTGTCGAAAAGAACTCTCCAAGCTTCCTCTGGCCTGGCGTTACCCGCAATTTCGACATGCCACCAATTGCCAGATTGTGACAATAGTGTGATTTCAGATGGAAGGATGGCTGGAACGGCGTTTGCTGTCACGCGCAAACGGTAGCGTTGTGCTGCGGCCCGAATACCCAGAAGATCAGCCAGTGAACCCTCCAGAACGGTATGACCTTGAGCAATGATGCCGATACGTGAGCAAAGACGGTCTACATCGTCGAGCAGGTGGGTACAGAGCAGGATGCCTACATTGTGGTTGTTTGCGAGATCAAGCAGTACATCGTGTATATCCCGGCGGCCACGCGGATCGAGTCCGTTCGTGGGCTCGTCCAATATCAAGAGTTCCGGGCGGTGCAGTAGCGCGCGTGCCAAACCCAGGCGTTGCAACATTCCGCGCGAATAGCTGCTGATAGCAGACTGATTTCCTGCATCGAGGCCTACCTGATCAAGGGCGAGCGAAATTTCTTTTGCTGAAAGTTGAATCCCGTATAACCGGGCGAACCAATGCATATAGGCAACTGCAGCCATCCAGTCGTAAAAGCCTGCTTGTTCAGCTAAAACGCCGATGCGCCGATGCAAGCCAAGAGACTCTTTTGCGGGATCAAGACCCAACACCCGTATCAAACCGGCCGTTGGTTGCCGCAAACCCGTTATCAATGAAATATTGCTGCTTTTCCCGGCACCATTGGGACCGAGCAGGCCGTATATCTGGCCTTTTTCCATAGTGAGGTTGACATCACGCAATACAGATTTACCATCCAGGTCCAGTTTAAGCCCTTGTATTTCTATCAGCATGGTATGCTCCAGGACAAATGTTGTATTGGTCAAGAATAATTTCTCAACGACTTCATGCCTTGCAAATTTACAGTCCGAAAATTAGCTCTCCATTAGCTAGCGCAGAAATCAGTTGCATTGTTGCATCTGCCACCATTTGGACTAATCCAGAGGTTCTTCGGCCAGCAATACTTTCCCATCCCAGGATTCCTTGATCTTCAATCGAACCATTTGTTGTTTGAGCTGTGTTGTGAGATTGCCGAGATCATGTTGCAAATAATTTCGAGGCTCATCGTATTTCCCATCCCCCTTGGGTATGGCGATCCAGTCCAGAGGGCGAAAAATTTGTTCTCGAATGACCGTACCAAGCCAGAGCTCCTTTCCTGTAGCTTCGAGACGAGCATGCGCCGACCATAGTCTCAGCACCATCCTGTAAGAATCATTATCAACAGGATGAATCAAGGTCAGTTCCTCATATTGCCCTTCGTGGCTATTTGGCAACACTGGCAGAGTGCTTGCAGGAAGATTCATATCAAATAACTTCAAACAGTTAACTGCTGTAAATGGGTCTGGCTGTATCCAGCCGTTATCCAGCAACCTCTGTCTTAAATAATCAAGTGAGCCAGCCCATTGGAAGGTAAATGGTTGTTCGTATTCCCCCCCGAAATCCACACGCCATGCCGGAAGCATGCTCCAGCCAGATGTATACCAGGTTCGATGAGACATGCTTTGCATCGCAATACGAGGCGTATATCTCGCCACATCCGATTTATGGCTTTCAGATACATGCCAGGTGGCCACTAATACCAGCGTCAATATTGCAGTCACAGCAACCCCGGTGGCAGGAAAATGCGTTTTAGAACGGCGAAGATAGCCGATTGCCAAAAAAGCTATCCAGGCAGTGCCAAATGCGATACCTCCGAGCACATCTGAGAGCCAATGTGCGCCAAGATATAGCCGAGAAAACGCAATTAGAAAGATCAATAAAGCCGTACCGGTAGCGATTGCCATCTTGCTATATGTTGAAGTGCCGCGACCAATAAATATAGCCAGAAATCCATAAATCACTACACTCATTGTCGCATGCCCACTGGGGAAACCGAATTGCGACAGGCCTTGATAGAGAGGAATAGGTCGAGGCAGATGCAACCCTGCTTTAATGGCTAAAGTGAGCAAAGCTGCAAATACGATTGAAGACAGCCAATAGACTGCCGCTCTCCACTTATGCGACCAAAGCAGATAAACCAGAACAGTCAAAGTTATTGCAAACGTGACTTGAGCATCACCCAATTCTGTGACTGCAATCATGATATTGTCCGCTGTCGGAGTACGTAGTCCGTTCAACAGATGGAATACGGCGCTATCAACTTGCACAATCGTATCCTTTGTAACAACATCTTCTACGAGTGCGGTAAGCGCCAAACTGGATCCGATTAGAAGCGCGGCGAACAATATTAGGACGCCCCCCTCGCGACGGGCAGGATCAAGCAGGGCAATAAGTGGGTTGCAAGGAGAACGATTGGGTGCTTGTGACCATTTTGCAATGCTTGCAATAAGGCGCATTACAAATGGTTTTAACCAATGGGTAGCAATACGTATCCCGGATATTAACGACCACACTATCACCACAACTGCGACGGCAAGAATGGCAAGGCGCATGGAAATTTCAGCCGCCAGTGCATATGCAGTGCCGAATACTACCCCGGGCAGGATGTGGGCTGGCGACCATGCCATTCCCGACAATACATTTGCAAAATAGAATCGCGCTGGTGACATTCCCATCATGCCCGCCACCAGCGGAATTAAAGGCCTGACCGGGCCGACAAACCGCCCCAGGAGAACACTTTTTCCACCATAACGGTGGAAGAATTCCTCCCCTCTGTGCAACAACCCGGGATAGCGACTAAAGGGCCAGATTCCGCGCACCCGATCGCGAAAGTGACGTCCCAGCCAATAACTCAGCCCGTCACCTGCTATTGCTCCGGCCATCGCCCAAATTAATACCGGCCATAATTCGAGGTCGCCTTTGCCTACGAGAGCGCCCACTCCGAACATCACCACGGTCCCGGGGATAATTAACCCCACCACTGCCAATGATTCCATGGCGGCAATCAGGAATATCAATATATCTACCCCGTTGGGGTGTACAGCGATCCATTCAGTCATTTCGCATTAGTGCAACGTAAATATTGCCTCTATGCTGTTTTCACTGCATCAGTGATGCGCCTTCGCTGCCCGGTGCCTGAAGCTGAAGATCAGCACAACCATGGCAAGTAATAATGCTGCCGAGGCAGAATATCGGCTGAGGTTCAAACCACCCGCCGCAATAGGCTTATCGAGAAAATCTCCAACTACTGCACCCAATGGACGAGTGAGAATGAATGCTGCCCAGAACAAAATCGTATGCGAAATCTTGGTGCGATAGTAGGCTACGACAATCACTAATAGCAGTGCACTGAAAATCAACGCACCTCCTTCATATCCTAAACCTGCGGTATCTGCGGTCCAATCACCCAAGGCGGTACCCAGCGTCTGTGAGAACATGATGGTTATCCAGTAAAACAGTTCGGCTTTAGGTGAGACGATCGTGGATACGGATACTGATCCCAAGGTTCGCTTCCATATCGCAAGAGAACTCAGAAGTAGCGTCAGCAGAAGGAGCGATCCGCCCGCATACCCAATTCCCAGGGAACGATCTGCAAAATCAGCCAATGTTGTACCTACGGTAGTAGTAGCGATAATAGTAGTCCAGTAAACCAATGGGTGAAATTGCTTGGCACGAATCTGAATAATCACGGCAATCATGAACACCGCGGCAAATATGGCGGTACCGATCAGGTAACCCAGATTCATCGACATGGAAACCGCATCGCCGCCTGTTTCTCCCAGAGTAGTAGCAAGAATCTTAATGATCCAGAAAACCAGGGTTACTTCCGGGACCTTTGTCAGTGCAGCTTCGAGTGTTTCTTTTTTCATGATGTACTCCTGGAATTAACGATCGCTTTGCGTGAAAAAGTTAGGTAGAGAACCAGGCTGGTGATCGTAGCCAGGAATATGGCATTGACCTGCATATTATCCCATCCAAGTCCGCCATTTTCTATTGGTTGTGTGAGAAGATCACCACAAGATGCACCCAGTGGACGGGTCAGGACGTAGGAAAGCCAAAAGGCTAAAACCGCATTTAGCCTGAAGATATAGTAGGCAACCGTGATTGCAGCGATAATCCCGCCAAATATCAGGGCAGCGGTTGCGTATCCCAGGTTCACGGTTTCAGACACCCAGTCCCCTCCAGCAGTTCCCAACGCAAAGGTAAACAGAATTGCTGTCCAGTAATATATCTCTCGGGTACCTGAATAGATTGTGTGAATGGAAAGTGTGCGCTCTTTTAAATACCAGAATGTAAAGACCGCAATCAGCTCAAGACCAAAGACAACTGTCGTCACTTCCAGAGGAATACCGAAGTTATCAGTAAGATTATCTGTAATCAGGGTACCAACCACACTGATGAATAGAACGTTCAGCCAATACAGCCACGGTATATATGATTTGCTTTTTAACTGCAAAATGAGAAGGAATGACAACAGGACACACATGACTATCGTGGTACCAGTCAATCCAAAATGCAAATTAAAATTTAGAAAATCTGCTGCGGTCTCACCTACAGTTGTTGATAGAATTTTAATAATCCAGAAAAACAATGTTACTTCTGGAACTTTGTTAAAATGTTCCTTTGTATTGGTTGGCGGGTTATTTGCCATCTTATCTACTCCTGGATGATGGAATGTACACCGGACCGAATGGCCCGGCTCTTTATCTTTATCAGTCTTCGTGTTCACTGGAATCGTGATCGTTCTTGTCTTCACGCACCGAGATGACTTTCCCATCGACAGAATCGATAGTCACATCCATAATCGATTGTAGTGCGACCACTTCAACTTCATATACCCACTTTCCATGTTCATGCTCAAGGTCCGCGTGGGTAGCATTTCCTGCCACATGTTGTTCTGCAGTTTTAATTGCCTGAACCAACCCGACTTTTGCATTCGAAATGGCTAAACCGTCATTTTTGTTGGAAGTACCTGCATTGGCGGTACCGACAGAGAATGCAGTAGATATGGCAACCAGTGCCAAGAAAATGGTATTTCGCTTCATAATCATAATTCCTTTAAATCTCGCTGTTATTCGCGTAGTTTGAATATAGCAAGTCATAATTAGCTGACAATTAGGAAGTTTAGTTTGTGCGCATGGAAATATTTTTCATGTTATCAAAGCATTAGTCGCCATCAACTGGCAAAATAAATGGCAACTCTTGTCAGGAATGAACGGTAGGCTTGAAGAAAATGAATGACTAGAAGAAATGACTGGAATTTATAGTAGCGGGAATAGAGTACCTATATCCAGAATTTCCGCACTGTATTTCGGTCAAAAACGGAACTTAATGTGGGCCTTGGTAACCTCTGCTTTACATATGACATGCGGACATAAAATGCACGATCTCTTGCTTCGGCTATGCACCGAAAAAGGCATGTGTTCTCCTCTGTCATCTAAAAATTTAATTCAGTGTTTATGTATAGTGAAAAATAAGGTCGGCACCTTCGTGCGCATTGTGAATAATCAATGTTCCACCCAAACGGATAGCTGCTTCTTCCCTTGCGATTGCCAGTCCGGAACCGCTACCAGCAACATTTAATCTTGTATCCAGAAAAATGGACAAACACTCGTTATCACTCCACTACAAGTACGCACGGTCCGTAAACATCGATTTCGATGACGGAATTATTGCTTTCGGCGAGTAGCCTGATAGTGACTTTAGCCTCCACCTGGATGAACTTAATGGCATTTCCCTGCACATTTTTGATTATCATACGAAACGGCTGGGCTTCTGCATTAGACGAAGTTGTGCAGCATCCCTGAGAGTGATGGATATCGCTTCACCTATCATTTGCTCATCTTCAATCAACAATATGCGCATGCTATGGGAGAACCGAGTTATGGAAGTGCCGCCCGCAACGGGGCGGCTCCAGTCTGATGGCTAATCCGGATTGTTGCCTTCCGGGGTATTCTCCAATACTTCTCCAGATTTTGCATCCACGCCGACTTCCTGCGTGACCTTGCCGTGCCGTATATCAAACGAATAGCGCAGACCGCTACCTCCATTTTCTTCTTCCAGTTCCTCATCGGTGATTTTTCCGGGATGGGCTTTGAGTGCGATGGTGCGAGCCTGCTCCATTGAGATTCTGGCCTGTCCTGAAAGCTCATGACCCGTGTATGCGAACCCATTAACTGCGAGCACAGACAGAGCCACGGCTAGTGGAGTGATGAATTTCTTGATTGATACTTTCATGATATTGCTCCTGTAGAGTTGATTGAGATCCGGCAACCGTTTTACGACTACCTTGAAGCGCACTCTACGCCGGAAAAATTAGCTGACCGTTAGTCAAAGCAACAAATTCCGCGTCAGTCACATCTTTTCCGCCGCATTTTTTTCGCGTTGCAGTACGCTGAAGAATACCGGCATGACGATCAGCACCAGAGGCAACTGCACAAACAGACCGGCGATAATCGCAACCGCCAGTGGCTGCTGCATAGCCGATCCCTGTCCAATGGCGAAGGCGAGAGGCAACAGGGTAAGGATGGCGGCAAATGTGGTCATCGCGATGGGGCGCATGCGGTTCTTGCCCGCACCGATTAGTGCACGCTGGAACGGCTGATCCTTGATCAGGTCGTGGTACTCGGAAAAATAGAAAATGGCGACCTCGGTGACGATACCGATAATCATGGTCATGCCCATCATCGCCGAGATATTGAGTTCGATCCCGGAAAGCCACAATCCTGCAAATACTGCCGACACTGCCATCAACGGCATGGCCAGGACTGACAGCGACACATAGAAGCTTTCATACAGAAACAGCAACAACAGGTACACCAGACCGACAGCAGCGACAAACACCGTCATCAGCCCCTTGAAGGCGATCTGTTGCTGCTTGTACAGACCGCCCAGTTCATAGTACATCCCCTTCGGCAGAAGCCCCGGTGTCGCCATTGCTTTGCGAATGTCGACAATCACTGAACCCATCGAGCGTCCACTGATGCGACCGGTCACGGCGACCATACGCTTCAGATTCTCGCGCTTGATCTGGGGCTGACCGCTGACCGGTACGATCCCGGCTACCCGCTTGAGTGGAAATACATGCCCGTCGGGTGCGCGTATTAGCAACTTGCCCACGTCCGGCACGATGGTGCGCTGATTCTGTGGTATCCAGACACGCACACCGACCAGCTTAGGACTTTGTTGCATCTGTGTCGTCACGATCCCGGACAGATAACCGCCTAATATCTGTGTAATGCTATCCGGGTTCATTCCTTCCAGTGCTGCCTTGACACGATCAACATGGATTTCTAGCGCGTCGCCGGCCGGGTTGATACCATCGCGTGTATCCACGACGCCGGGTACCTTGTCGATAAGCGCCTGAACCTTGTTCGCAGTCGCATCGAGTTCCTCCTCGTTGTCCGAAAACAGCTTGATTTCGATCGGTTGAGGCACCGAGGTCAGGTCGCCAATGACGTCTTCCATCAATTGCGCGAATTCGATGTCCAGCCCCGGCACCTGTTGTTCGACCTTGCCACGAATGTCGTCCATCACATCGTCGATCGGTGGACGTGATCCTGATTTCAGGCGCACGAAGAAATCGCCCTCGTTGGCTTCGGTGAGGCCGCCTCCCAACTGGGTCCCCGTGCGACGCGAATACGTGTCCACGTAGGGATTGGTCTTGATGATGGCCTCGACCTGCTGCAGCAAGCGGTCGGTTTCGGTGAGGGAAGTTCCAGGGTCGGCGCGATAATCCAGAATAAAGCCTCCCTCATCCATGGCCGGCATGAAACCGGAACCGACATTGTTGAACGACAACAAACCGATTCCCAGCAAGGGTAGCACGAACAGCAAGACCAGCGCCGGGCGTGCCAGCAAGTGCTGCATCAGGCTGTCATAGCGGAGATGTATCCAGTCGGTAATACAGCCACTTTCTTTCTGGTTCGCATCCTTCTCGTTGAGGAAGTGGTCTGCCAGCAATGGCACGGCCAGCCAGGTAATAAAGAAGGAAATAATCAATCCCGATGCCATGGTTAGCGATAATGCCTTGAAAAAGGCGCCGGTCACACCGGTGAGAAAAGCTAGCGGCAGGAAGATGATGACCGTTGATGCAGAGGAACCCGCCAGCGGACGGACGAATTCCATGGCCGCTGCCAATACGCGGCCATGGTGATCGCCGTGCGCACCGCGCAGCCGCCGCACGATGTGTTCGATCATCACGATCGCGTCGTCAATGATCAATCCCACGGCGGCGGCCATACCGCCCAGCGTCATGATGTTGAAACTCATGTCGAATGCAAAGAACATTACCACCGTCACGGCCAGAACCGACGGCACGACAAGCGCAGCGATCAAGGTAATCTTGACATTGCGCAGGAAAGCAAACAGAACGAGTATCGCAAGCCCGGTGCCAACGAGAATCGCATCGCGCACACTGGCGGCAGAGTCAAGTACCAGAACGCTTTGATCGTACCAGTTTGCCAGCTTCACGCCGGCCGGCAGTTGAGATTGATACGCTGCGAGCCTGGCATGCACGTCGCGCGCAATCTGCACGCTATTACTGCCGGGCTGTTGATAAATATTCAGGAGTACCGCCGGCCGGCCATCGGCATTGACCTTGATCCATTGCGGCACAATACCGTCGCTGACCGTGGCAACGTCCTCCATCCGCACGATGCCGTTGCTGCCGGTTTTGATCACAGTCTCGCCAATCTGTTTGACATTGCGCAATCGCGTATCGGAGATGGTCAGATAAAGCTTGTAATGGTCCTCCAGCCTTCCCACCGCGGTGACTACGTTTGCAGCAGACAGTGCCTGGGCTGCGTCGGACAGGGTGAGACCGTATGCAAGTAGGCGTGCAGGATCGACTGTGACTTGATACTCTTCCTGTGCGCCGCCGCTAACATCGATACGCGCTACGCCGTTAACACTAGACAGCAGCGGCCTTAATTGATAACGCGCCAGATCATACAGTTCCGTTTGTGACTGGTTCGACGAAGTCAGGCTGTAAGCCAGGATCGGGAAGACAGTGGGATCCATGCGTTGGGTGGTGAATTGCGTGCCGGGGGGAAGAGACGGCATGACTTGTGCAATCGACTGGTTGATCTGCGAAGTGGCGAGCCCCATATCGGTACCCCAATCAAAGCTCACCGATACCTCCGCCGAGCCGCGACTGGTTGTGGATCTCACATCGCGCAAACCGGGTACGCGACGGACCGCCTCTTCCACCGGCTGTGTTACGGTCAGCATCATCAGATCGGCGGGACGGTCTCCCGCATCCAGGTATACCTTGACGCGGGGGAAGTCCACCGTGGGAAACAGCGTCACCGGCAATTTGAAGGCTGCGAGCGTACCCCCCAATGCCAGCAGTACGAGCAGGAACAGTATCGAGCGGCGATGTCCCTGCAGCCATTGAGTGAAGTTCATTGTCCGTCCTCGCGCACCGCCATGCCGTCGCGCAGCTCATAGTTGCCCAGACTCACCACCGCTTGTGCGGCATCGAACGGGCCTTGCACGGCAATCAATCCATTGTGCTCCAGGCCGGTCTGCACGTTGATCCGGCGTGCCTTGCCTTGCACTATCTGAAACAGATAGGCACCGCCGACATCCTGCAAGACCGCGGAGCGAGGCACGACCCACGCATTCACCCCGCCCACATCGATCCCGGCACGTACCCGGGTACCAGGCATCAGTCCTCCGGAGGATATTTTCACTAACACGTCCACTAACTGGGTTTGCGGATTGATCATGCCGAAAACTTGGGAGACCCGACCGGACTCTCTGGCTTCATTGCTGAATACCGGGACAATACTGACAGCCATGCCGGGCCGGATCCGCTTCGCATCCTCCGGCTCCACGCCGACCAGCACACGCTGTCCGCTGCTCCGTGCAAGTTGCAGCAACGGTGCACCTGCGGCCAGCCGGTCGCCCTGGGCAGCCTGAACGGACATCACGATACTGTTGAACGGGGAAACGATCTGCTCTTGTGCGCGGCCTGCACCGATTTTTTCCTGGGCTTGCAGGGAAGCCTCGGCATCCGCCAGCGCCTTGCCGGCAGCAGCAAGCTGCGACTGGGTGGCAAGTTGTTGTGCGACGAGTTGCCTGATGCGCGTTACTTCACTGTTGGCAAAATCAACCGCCTGCCGTGCCTGCTGGTAGCCCAGCTCGGCATCGGCGCCGGTGCCGAACAGAAGTAACGGAGTGCCTTTCTGCACGGTCTGGCCCGGACTGACCAGCAGGCTGATAATTTTTCCAGGCCTTGGCAGACTGACGTTTTCAAGACTATGCGTATCGGGTGCCACATTGCCGTAACCCGAAACGGTATCCGTCAGCTTTTGCTGTTTCATCGCCACCGTTTTGACCAGCGCGACGGGATTTTCAGCCGCACAGGCCAAGCCTGTCGCCATGAGCAGAAGTGAAAGGATCATCAGCAGCTTGTTCATTTTTTGCTCCCATTCTGTTCCTGCAAATCCGGACCTAGCAAAGTTTCCAGCGCAATTTCCTGTTCCATCAGGGCTTCCTTCAGATTGATTGCCTCGGTTTGTTTATCCAGCAACGCAGTTTTCAGCCGCACATAATCGGGTGCAGCCAGGTTGCCGGCTCGGTATGCAGACTCTGCATGCTGCGCTACGGCGCCAAACTCGACCTCCCCCCGCCGAGTGCGCAGTAATTGATTTTGCAGCAGTGACAGGTTTTCAAACGCCGTATCAATCTCGCTGTAGGCGCTGTTGAGCCTGTCCTGATACTCATCGTAAAGTTGTTTGCGTGTGGCCTGCTCGATAGCGATGTTGCCGCGATTGCCGTTAAAAATGGGCAGGCTCAGGTTCAATCCGAACCCCATGGTGTAAAGCCCGCCGGTATCCCGTGCGCGCGTGATACCAATATTCAATGCCGGAAATTGCTCCAGGATTGCTCCGCGGTATTTTTCCTCCTGTGAGCGATAACCTGCCTGCAATGCCCACAAATCGGGGCGCTGGTCAAGGCGTTGCAGCAGGCACGCACGCACAGCCGCCTCGTTGATTGCAGAGAATGCAGGTTCGCCAGTCAGATCCAGCTGGGTTCTGGGCGCTACCCCCAGTAAATTGTCGAGGCTGGCGCGGTTCTGAAGAAGACTGCGTTCCAGATCGTTGATCTGTCGCTCGATATTCTGCAAACCTGCCAAGTCACCGCTGGCAAAATCGCGCGTAACGTTTCCTTCCGCCAGCGCCTGCTGACTGCGCTGGTAGCGGTCAGCGAACATATTGCGCGCGTCCTGCAACTTTGACAGGAGCAACTGTTGAGTGGTCAGACGAATGAACAGCAGGCGCGCCTGGCTCACTACCTGCCATTCTTGCCATAGCAACCCCAGGTTGATTTGCTGTTCTGCGGCGGTTGCCGAACCGACCCGGGATGAACGCAACAGCAGCGCGCTGATATCGTAGTTCAGATTGAGGTTGAACGCGTCGGTATTACTCGTCGTGCCATTGGTCGGAAGATCTGAAGTGATACCCAATTGCGGATCAGGCAACAATCCGGCAGCAAACGACTGGGCGCGTGCGATACCCAACCCATCGCGCGCTTGTCTGAGTTGTGGATTATTCGCAACCGCCAGCATCGCAACCTCGTCGATATCCAGCCCGTCAGCCGGGTTGAACAAATGAGTCTCCAGCCTGCGGAAAGGGAGTTTCGCCGGTTCGATCTTAACTGCAGAGATGGATTGCGGGAGGTCTATGCGCGTTGGCAAAGCTTGCGGGACATAGCTCACGCACCCGTCAAGGCCTAGGATGGTCAGGCCGATAAAAATCGGACGAACGATCATCTTGTGCCTGATGTATTGCAAGATGGAATCCGCATCCATGATGATATCTCTTTGGGAATCAAGTAAATCTTAACGTGGATGCAAGGATATAGAGCCAGAATTAGGGGAAAATTAGTTGACTTCAAATTTTGAATAAAACGATGCATGACAACTCCTGGCGCCATTTTGCACGCTTCAACTTCTACTAATAGACACATGACACTACATGGTGCGTATTTCATGACGAACAGATAGCAAAGACCAACAGTTAGCGCTACTTGGAGGCTACCTTATGGCTGATCTGGTATACAAAACGGACTCTCTGTCTATTGTTTGCTCAGTCCGATATGGCCTGCGGATTCAACCGGTCGATGCAACACACTAGAATCTGCGTAAGCAGAAGGAGTGTTGCAGATGAAATACAGGACACGGATTTATTACACGGATGCCCAAAAAGCCCTGATGTGGGAGCGCTGGCAGGCTGGTGATTCTCTCCAGCAGATCGCCCAGTTGTTTGATCGATACCATTCATCAATCGAGCGCATTCTCGCCGAAAGCGGCGGAATAAGACCGGCCCAACGACGACGTTCAGGATTGGCTCTGACTTTGGCTGAACGCGAAGAGATATCGCGTGCAGTCGCGGCTGGTCAATCGATTTACTCGATTGCCGCATTTCTCGGACGAGCGCCATCCACCATTTATCGCGAGATCAAGCGCAACGGAGACCAAGAAGGCTATCGAGCCAATCAAGCCGACCAAGCCGCCTGGGATCGGGCACATCGCCCAAAGGCCTGTAAACTGGCTGAGAACCGAACATTGGCGCACATCGTGGCAGGTAAGCTCCAGATGCAGTGGTCGCCGGAGCAGATTGCTGGATGGCTGAAACATACTTATCCGGACGACGAAAGCTATCAGGTGTCACACGAAACCATCTATCGCAGTCTCTACATTCAGGCCCGTGGGGCACTGAAGAAAGAGTTGGTGCAGCATCTAAGGCGCACCCGTGTCATGCGCCGTTCCCGTCATCATATGCAGGAGACAGACAATCGCGGCAGGATTGTCGATGCGGTATCGATCAGCGAGCGTCCGGCCACAGTAGAAGACAGAGCAGTGCCCGGACACTGGGAAGGTGACTTGTTGTGCGGCACTTTGGATAGCCAGATTGTGACCCTTGTCGAACGTCATACGCGCTATGTGATGCTGATGAAAGTCGCCAGCAAGGATACCGAAACAGTCATCAACGCACTCATCAAAAACGCTCGCAAGTTACCGCAGGAACTCTACAAATCGCTGACCTGGGATCGAGGGTCAGAGATGGCCGACCATAAACGTTTCACCTTGGCGACCGAGATACAGGTCTACTTCTGCGATCCGCAGAATCCCTGGCAGCGTGGAAGCAATGAAAACACGAATGGGCTGTTAAGGCAGTACTTCCCCAAGGGAATGGATCTATCTGGTTACTCGCAAGCCCAACTCAATGGCGTGGCGAGGAAATTGAATCAGCGACCAAGAAAGACGTTAAACTATGAAACACCGGCTGAGCGATTTAACCAACTTGTTGCATCGACCGGTTGAAACCGCACCGATAATCAGACAGTAGCTGTCAGATCAAGTCTGAACTACTACATATGAAGCAATATTATTATTTTCGCTCAGTATTCTGTACGAAGGCTATTTAAATATTCAGCAACATTGACTATCCCAATAATATTCTTTACTTGATCTGCAGGAACGCCACCAGTATGAAAATTATAGGTATGCATCCAGTGTTTCATTTGCTCGGCATCGTCACCCATCAAAGCCTCTAGAGATTGGTAGATTTCGATAAATAAATGAGCAATTTCAGATTGCTTGGAATTTATTGGTATCTTGCTGCGATGTTGGAATGGGCGAATATTTCCTATAATCTCATCCAAAGAAGACTGATCAAATCCCAAAAAATTTCCGGCGTTTTGAAAAGCCTCCATAAGAACTTGTGCATTACTCAATTCTTTTATTGCAGCTATCTTCATTCTTGTACAAGGAAATGTTGTGTTTAACAATTTGAGATCAAATTTCTATCAATCTTGAACCTCATTTATCCTTAATCCCTTTTTTATGTACAAGATCAATTTGGCAATGGTCATATCTCGCTTTTGATTTTCCGGAAGTCCCATGTTCTCAGATGATATTCCCGTCAAATAGGCGGCTACCGGCTCAGGCTGATCATTCTCCATTGCCAGCTTATAGACCTTTGGCAAATAGGATTGATATTCATCTCGCGACCAATAACCATCAGATACCCCAATAGGGTCCCACTTGTAATAGAGAATCTCATCGATCCTGGTGTAAAAATCCAGCTGTTGGGGCGACAATTTATTGCTCATTTAGTTGCCAGCCGTCTTGTCCAAGTAGCCTCTGACCATCAATAGCCCCGTAAATCCAAAATCTCTAATCAAATTTATTGGGGAAATTCCATTAAATGCCTTGTTAGGAATGGTCATCCAGCCATAGGCAACATCACGATTATGTGGAAATAGGGTTCTCAATTGCTTGTGGATAGCCAGAAGGTGAGCTGATCTTTCTAAAGCGTCACGTCTGGTAGATATTCCGCCGCCATCCCTCATGCGCTTTAAGGTGGATTGATTTCTCGGGTTAAGACCAAGAAGCGCTAATTGATCCACCTTGGATACTCCCCAGTGATCAAAGGCCTGTAACAGCACCCTCGCAATGGCTGTGAGATCAATATTGGGAGATAGCATATTTTTGTTTGTGTGTTTCAAGCTGAAATCCCTGAATTTGAATTGCTGAACAGCCAAATTTTGCAAGATGCAGGCAATATGGTCATTCATCTGAAACCAGATTTATACCCAATTTATTCTTCTGTTGAAGTATCTTGAGTAGCCTTTCAAACTCTTCGTGGTCGCCTCGCATGGAAGCCAGGAATGCTTTCTTGACCAGTTGCGAGCCAGTTTTCCTGTTTTTGAAACGGACGCACATCAAAGCCATTTTTCTGTTGAAATCAAATCGTTCCCTGTAGACATGTTCTGTTAGTCTCTCAAATTCCTCGATTGAGTAATTTTCAGGATGGGAAATGAATTTCTGATAGTCAGTTTCATATTCTGGATTCCTTTCAACCAGTTTCAAGTCTACGTCTTGCTTGTCATTGGGCTCGTTCATGTGCTTGTGTTCTCAATGTATAGTTGAGTATTTTTTATCCAGGCAATGCATGATCGCAACATATAGTCGTAGCGGATTCTTGCGGTTCTTGATGGCCCTGTATATTGCATGCAGGGGAGCGAAGTAGCCAAAGAAGACATGCTGGAAGATTCTCATTTTCATGAACCTTACTCCTAGAGATGCCAGGAAGAGAAATATTGGGATGCAACATTTCAACCTGATATGGCTCCATTATAGGTATGGCTCAGGGAAATTTTCCATAGCAGATTTGAAATTTTGGAAAAAAATAATCTACTGCAACCCTTACGGCGGAAGTGCGTGCTTTTCAGGATTAAAAAGTGAGAATTTACGAATTTTGACCAAGCAAGCCGGGTGACTTATGGTCGTATATTAAATTTTGTTTCGAATCTTAAATGGTTCCATATAGAATTAATCCATTCATGATTCCGAAGGAGCAGCTTCAGCATGGAATACTATGCAAATGTACCGTACGATATTGATGATCGAACTGACGGGGATGCCCAGATTGTATTGACCGCGCTGTGGGGAGATGTAGAAGTTTCAGCAGCAGGTATCGTAAGAAATGCGGTCAAGGCAATCTCATATGAAGTGAGACTATCCGAGCAGACGGTCCTTGCTGCCCTGGAAAAACTCGAGAGCCTGCGTCAGATCGCTGTCGATTTGAGTAGTGGGGAACTGCTGATCCTGGGCTGGCTGGAACACAACTATCTGTTTGAGGGCACAATCAGTGAATCGCCTCAGAGTGTTCTTCTGGCAATGGATTTGATTGTAAGTCCTGTTATCAAAGAATATGCCCAGCGTGAGGCCAACAAGCTGGATGTTGGATACGATGCTGCCGTATCAGCAAACAATCCAAACCGCGGTGATGCCACTTTTATTTAGGTTGTACCTACTTCCTTGCCTTGGAAGAAAACCTATCAGAAATTACTGATGCTTGATGAACAACTCAGGTAGCTCGGTTTTCAGAATATCCGCCAGTTTTACCAATACCAGAACAGACGGATTGCCCACGCCTCTTTCTATCTGCGAAATATACGTCCGATCCAGCCCGGCTTGAAATGCCAGTTCTTCCTGCGTCAGGCCGTGGGCCAGCCGCAACGTTTTCACGTTGCTAGCCAGAATCTTCAGGACCTGATCGATGCGCCTTTTCATAGGTGCAAAGATGCAACGTCCGAGATTGACAGTCCACGGAATATAATCTACAAATGCAATCTTCCAATGGAGGCGTAAGGCCTGCATTATAGATATATATTTACATAAATACAGATAGATAGGCTGGAAATTGGTTATAGGAACAATTTTCCCATTTCCGTACTGGAGTAACAGACATGTAGATGACAAAAGACCTCAACCACAGGAACAAAATAAAGCTTTGGAAAATTGTCGATCTAGGCAATATGGAAAGACCGATCAAATCGGCAAAGGCTGCAGGCAAAGAACAAAACATACCTGCATGGTTGAGTAAATCAATATATTTAGAGGGGAAATATGAAGCTAATCAAGAATGGCGCAGGCGTGCTGCTATGCATGGCCCTGCTGCAAGGATGTGGAAGCGGTGCGGGATCGGGCGGCAATGGAGGGGGAAATGCTGGTACCAGTAATTCCTCCATAAAGAGCGTAACAGCAACCCAGAACGGATCTTCAGGTATCACCTTGAACTGGGATGCGGTAACCGGAGCAACAGGGTATAACATCTATCGCGCTACCACCGCCAACCAGGCGCTTGCAGCGATGACCAAGGTGACTGGTAGCTCGATTACCAACAACTCGGTTCCATATTACGACACGGGCCTGACTCCTGCGACGACCTACTACTATAAGGTCACCTGGATCACCAACAATACGGAAAACACAGCCCCGGAGACGTCGGCAACCACCGCCACCCGATCGACACTGAAACAGATGGGTGGGTCGATACAGGGCAATCCGCTGACCTTGACCAACAAGGTGTCACTGGTTGCCAGCGGTTATTCTAATCCCTCTCATATCACAACAGATGGTACCACTGTTTATTTGACCGACCAGGGGACGCGCTCGGTACTGAAGGTCGATCCTGTCACAGGAATCTCTACTGTGCTGCTGGGTAATGGCACCTGCGCTGCCGCCCTATGCAATCCACGTGGCATTACGACAGATGGCACTAGTCTGTATGTGGTGGACCAGAACGGCGGCACATTGGGCCAGGGTGGTATCTATAAGATCGACCCGACAACTGGCACCAGTACAACCTTCGTCGGCTCAGGGCTTTACCTGCCAACCGTGATCACCACCGACGGCGTCAATATTTACGTGGGCGATTTCTACGGGATCAAGAAATACGATATTGCTACCGCCACGCAAGTAACGTTGACTACTACCTCTGTGACAGACATGACTACGGATGGCAACTATTTGTACACGATCAAGGGGCATGCAATACAGAGGGTCGACATGGTATCCGGTGCAATCTCCCTGTTTGCAGGAACGGTAAATACATCAGGCCAGAAGGATGGGGTGGGAGGGCTTGCCACACTATCCAATCCGCAGTACCTGGCATCAGATGGTAGCAGCCTGTATGTGAGTCAATGGATAGGCGTAGGGTTTTCGAGCCTGCCGATGCGCAAGATCGACATTGCTACGGCAACGGTGACCACGATTTCAAGTGTTACTTCGGCGCTTGGGGTTACTACCGACGGCACACGAATATTCAATGTAAACAACGCTGGAAGCGGCGTATTGAACAAGCTGGAATAGGGGATTCCACCTAGGTCATCAATCTTGCAAATAGTTCTTTGGAAAATTGGCGACTTTGCTATCTTGCCTCCATAGACCAGGAGAAAACCCATGAAACATGAAGCAACAGCAAACAAGACATCCACTCAAGGTAAACACACCTTTCAATGGGAGGTCATCGAGCTTGTGGATGAATATGCGGAGCTGCACTCGATTGCTAGCTTCCTCTGCGGTGCCATGGTTTCTGTCATGTCACCCAATATGCCCGTCAGGGAAGACATGATCCAGGGCGCAAAGTGCTGTGTCGAAATGCTGCAGGAACGCTTGCAGGGTTTCAAGGAAGGTATGGGCAAGTTAAGCAAGCGTGCCGCGGCGGAATCCAAGTGTAAAGAATGACCCTCATCTTTGCCGGGACAAGCGATGTTGATTTTACGCTGGTAAACAATGCATTTGATAAATAACTGAAAGGGAGAAACGACAATGGATCTGATTTCTTTGGTAGTCGTGGCGATTATTGGCTTTTTCATATTCAAGGGCCTGAAAAAGCACAGTTCATTGCCGACTTTTGATGATTATCGGGTGGCGCATCCTGGATTGGTCAAGGACGGCAAAATCAGCTGCTACAAGTGTGAAGGTAGCGATGTATCGATCAGGCAGATCGGCAAAACCCCGACGTCCATACTCAATCACCATGTATGCAAAACCTGCGGCACGACCTTGTTCAGGTCAAGTACTTGATCACCTCTCATAATCGATCAATCCACAGGAGAAATGCGATGCACGTCTTGAAAGTTCTGACCAAGCCGGGAAGCGGGAATGAACACATTGTCCACTGGACAAATACCATCACTCCTCGTGGTTCTTATAGGGTAAGCGTGCCGGTGGAGATAGAGGATGCCCCCATCATTGCCGAGTTGTATGTGTTGCAGCACTTGCTGGAAGTCAAGGAAGTAGTTGGCGCCAATTCGGCAGGAAGTCCAAACATCAAATTGGTTGTGTCCTTTGGCGCCATCAAGAAACTGAACCGTAAATCGTCAGACAAGACACACATGACTGAATATGCCAAGTTCCTGACAACCCGCTGGAAGGATTGCGTTATCGAAGTGGATAAGGATGAAAGCTGGCTGGGTGAATACGAGCCTTCAGAATCGCTGGATGCGACTTCTCCACTGTCGGAGTACATAGACATACATGGGTTTGGCCGGGCAGTGCTCACATCGCATGTGGTTGAGCAATACCACGAACGGTTTGAGAAGGAACTCTTTGGGGATGCCTGGCGAAAGCTGACCAAAACCGCCAGGGAGGACAAGATCATTGAAATAGACAAGAACAATCCGCAGACACGTATGAAATACGCAATCAAAGGAAAGGGAGAAGGACGTTATTTTTATCATCCGAATAAGCAGCTGATGATGGTTGTATCAAAAACTTATGATGGCACGCCTGCTATGGTGACAGCCTACAAGACGGAATTTAAGCAGTAGTGAAAAAAAATACAGGGAGAATATATGAAGAAAACTTATGGAATTCTATTGATTTTGGCAAGCCTGATGGTGTTTAAAGCGCAAGCAGAGGAGGCCGTGCAAACAGTAACGAAGAATGAAAGCCAATCCGGGCAGACCCCTTTGATCGTGCGGGTAGATAAACCAAGGTTCAGTTTTGATGATTTTCAGATAAAACCTGACAATTTCCCTAATGGGATATATGTAATGGCGATGAAAAAGCCATTGTTCCGTGATCCAGTTTACTTCCCTAAAGTAGGCTCAATAGTGACAGAGAAGCTGAAAAATCTTGGATTCAAAATTGCAAGTTCTCCTGAAACTGCTGATGCAGTATTAACATTCAATGGTTCAAGCGAATTGAAGTTTGAAGAAATTGAGAAGGGTGAAACAGATCGCGTTTCTAGAGGGCTGACTATCGCTGATAACCTGATGGGAGCGGCACTGGGCGGAAAACTGATGGGTAATACTTATGTTCTAGTTAATGGCGTGACGTTAAATCTTGATAACAAGAATGTGGCCATCGAAATCAAGATTAAAGGCGTCAAGGATGAGTCATTGAATAAACATTCAGCGCTTACCATGTATGCACAATACAATGAAGATACCTATGTAACGTCAGAAAAACTTGTCGGCCTGTTGGTCGACGAGTGGGCGAAAAAATGTGTAACAGGCGCAGCTGCAACAAACAGCACGGCAAGCGCTCAGCCGGAAATAGAATCAGGCAAGCCAATGGAAGCAAAATAAAGAAAAAAACTTGAAGGAAATGGACATAGATTGAAGAGGGCTAATACAGGAGGATTCATGCGTAAATCGATCGAAGCGTTCGAGATTGGCTGCAGGCAAGGATGGAAATTGTTCTGGTCCCCTTTT
>JAJXUI010000026.1 GCA_021782995.1 Pseudomonadota bacterium
CTCTGTACGGACCTATGCCCGTAACCATTCCGTAGCCCCCAAAAGGCGATGTGTGAGCATCGGGATGTCAAAACGATTCGAATAATCTGCATCTTCTTCAGGTGTCAGCAGATCCATCAGCAATGTTCCTATGCCATGGTTCTGCAGCACGTGAGCCACATAACCGTTGCGCGTGCTGTGACGACTGCTGCCGCTGCCATGTGCAAACAGTACAACGCCATGGGCATTTTGAGGAAGTTCGAGCAAGCCTTCGATTTTGACTGGCCCGACAGGTATTTGCTCAAGCGAGGATACATGACTGTCCATGAAAAAACTCCTCACATACGCATGCGATGCAGGGATACCGGTATGCGACGGCTTCCGAAATGTCCTGCTTCTGCCGCAAAATGACCTGCGATACTGATATTACATTCAGGACACTTGCCATCATGGGTCAATCTGTACTGGTTGATTTCATACCAGTCACGCTCGATCAGCTTGGCATGACACTGCGGACAAAATGTTGTATCACCCACTATATTGTGCACATTGCCGGTATAGACGTAATTCAATCCTGCTCTGAGTGCTATTTCGCGTGCACGGATCAAGGTTGATTTGGGCGTGGCCTGGATGTCATGCATCTTGAAATCAGGATGGAATGCGGAAAAATGCAATGGCACATCCGGCCCAAGCGCATGCATGATCCACTCGCACATTGCCGTCAGTTCTTCATCGCTGTCGTTCTTGCCCGGAATCAGCAAGGTTGTGATTTCCAACCAAACGTTCGTTTCATGCTTCAGGTATTTCAGTGTATCCAGCACCGGCTGCAGGTGCGACCCGGTCAGCCTGAAATAGAAATCCTCACTGAAAGCCTTCAGATCCACATTGGCGGCATCCATCTTTGCATAAAAGTCCCGGCGCGCTTGCTCATGCATATAACCTGCAGTTACCGCAACCGTCTTGATGCCCAGCGCATGACAGGCATCGGCGGTATCCATCGCATACTCGGCAAAAATCACCGGGTCGTTATAGGTAAAAGCAACACTCCTGCAATCATGCTGCTTGGCAGCAATTGCAATCGCTTCGGGCGAAGCCTGATCCATCAGCGTATCCATATCCTGCGACTTGCTGATATCCCAGTTCTGGCAAAATTTGCAGGCCAGGTTGCACCCTGCTGTACCAAATGAAAACACGCTGCTGCCGGGATAGAAATGATTAAGCGGCTTTTTCTCGATCGGATCAACACAGAATCCGGATGAGCGACCGTAAGTTGTCAGGATCATCTGCTCCCCTTCACGCTTGCGCACAAAACAGGCGCCGCGCTGCCCTTCATGCAGTTTGCAATCACGCGGGCACAGATCGCACTGGATACGCCCGTCGTCAATCTTGTGCCAGTATCTGGCCGGGTAATGTGATTCCTTTACATGGGAAGCATTCATCTTACGCCAGCCTCCTTTCAGGTTGACCCACGGTTTCTTTCCACTTGCTGACAGTGTATCTCGACAGAACCACCTCTTCTGCCCAGAAGGTTGCAGGCAATCCTGCCTTGTGTTTCAGGTGTGCCATGAATTCGCGCACATCCGGCAACTGCTCCCACACCTGAGGCAGAAACGTACTGCGATAGTGGCGATACTGGAATACCACGCCATCCAAGCCCGGCCTGAGTTGTGCAAGAGCATCCTGTTCGCCAGAGAAGAACATCGTCTGCATCGCAGACAACAACGAAATCTCGATATCGGTGACTGAAAATTCACGCGCAGACAGCGGTGCAAAGCGCGGGTCACGGAAGGCGGCTGATCGGGCATTGCTGCGCACATCTTCAAGCAAGGGTCGATGTGCTTCCAGCGTGCCGATACAGCCGCGAAGTTCGCCATTCTGCGTCAGCGTAACAAAACATGCGCCGGGAGAAATTAGCCATGGCGCAGAAACATCTGCGGCATGCTGCAAGCCAAATTCCCCGGCAATGGCTGCACGTGCAATGGGCAGCAGCACATGGCCCTGCTCTTGTTGTTGAGCATCAATGACCATGGGCTGGTTCCTCCAGAAAAGCAATAGATACATAACCCACCACGCGCTGCTTGTCGCCCGCAGTATCGCCGGAGTTGCGATAATCAAGAAGCTGAGGGCGCAAATGGTGTTTTGAAGCTGCCAGCATCAGGCCGTTGATCGGTGTGCCACCACAAGCCTGGTCATGCGATACCGGTCCGCGCAAGTCCAGGATAGCCTGCACGGTTTCCTGGTCGACAGATTGCGCAACGTAATAGGGCAAGAAGTGCGACAGATCCGAGCTGATCACAATCAAGGTTTCTTCCCCGCCCCACAGTTTTTCCAGCACTGCGGCGACCTGTGCCGGTGTGGCATCGCCTACCGCCAGCGGCACCAGCTTGAAATCAGGCAGCACCGCCTGCAAAAACGGCAACTGCACTTCCAGTGAATGTTCAAGCGCATGTGCTTGCGGGCTGGTTACCACTTGCGGCATGTTGGCAATGATGGCGATCGCCGACTGATCCAGTTGTACATCGCCAAGGGGCGTGGCAAAAGCCTCAACGCCAGGCAAGGCCAGGCCGCGCACCGGTACGCGATGCACCGGGCCCAACAGCACCACACGCTTGATCTTGTGCGCAGAGGCAGCCAGGCTGGCATAGGCAGTTGCTGCAACCGGACCGGAATAGATGTATCCGGCATGCGGCACGATCATAGCCTTGGGTGAGCTATGAATTTCACGCGGTAATGCCGCCTCAAGCATCGTTGCCACATCGGACCGCAACATGGATTTCTGTGCCGGATAAAAACTGCCCGCAATGGCAGGGGGACGCGTCTGGTACATGTTCGCACCTCTATGAATTGTATGCCCCTGAAATGCGGGTAGAGCTACTCATAATCAAGACCAATACAAATATATATTTCTGCGGGAACTAATTGTATGCTGATGTTTAAATTGCTTATTTCAGACCGCCCGAATGGCGCAGCAGGTCTGTGACTTCGTCATCTTCCACCTGGTCAAAATTCCGGTAGAACTGTCCCACTGCCTGAAAATATTCCGGTGACAGCAGGCACACCACTTCATCTGCCAGTTTTTCAATTCTGTTCAAAGTATCAGGTGGAGAAACCGGCACAGCACAAATCAGCTTTGCTGGTTTCTTTTCGCGCAAGCCATGCAAGGCTGAGATCATTGTTGCCCCGGTTGCCAGCCCGTCGTCGATCACAATCACAATGCGCCCGTGCGGATCGAGTGGCGGGCGTATCGGCGTGTATTGCTTGCGCCGCGCCCTGATCGTTTCCATTTGCGCGTGCTTTTCACTGTCTATGTAGCGCTGATCTGCACCGGTTGATGGTGCGTGCGGCGCAATATAGGCCCAGCCGCTTTCGTCGATGGAGCCGATGGCCAGCTCGGGCTGATAAGGCGCACGCAATTTGCGCACCAGCACCACATCAAAATCCCCGTTCAGTTCATCGGCAATGATTCTCGCCATCGGCACCGCACCGCGCGGGATGGCCAGTACCAGCGGATTTTTGCCCTTGTACTGGTTTAATGCTGCGGACAGCTTGTTTGCTGCATCATTACGGTCATTGAACATTTCCTACTCCCTTATTGAAAAAGTTGCAGCAGCTCAATCTTGAAGTCTGATTCATAAGGCGGCACATTGCATTCAATGATATCCGGCGGTGCCACATCAAGCCGCACACCTGTTATATCGCTGCGCACCGGCAGTTTTTCAACTCCCCGATCAACCAGCACCACGGTGCGAATTTCATCCGCCTTTTTCTGCGCAAGATATTCAACCGCTCGCAACATGGAATGGCCACGATACATGACATCATCCACAACAACGACCGTGATCCCGCTTAAATCCAGATCGGCATGCTCGGGATTTTCCGTCAGCAGGGTATCAGGATGCAGCAGCTTCAAGTCATCGGAATAGCGCTTGATCTGCAGATTCATCAGCGAGATTTTCAATGCGGGAAAATGCAGGGATAAACGCCGGTGCAAAATTTCCGCCAGCGGTGCGCCCCTGCGCAGGATGCCGACGATCATCACTCGCGGTTTGTTGATCAGCAGGCCAGCCAGCTGCAGGGTCATGCCTTCCAGCACCGCATCCAGCTGTTTTGCGGTATACAGGCAGGTGCGCCTGCCCTGAGGTTTTATTTCCGGTGGTTTTGCTTCCATCACGTGCTCCCTGAAGAACTTCGGGCTGCATTTATTGTGATACAGGAAACGACCGGGCAGCGTTACCCGGCCACAATAATGTTATGTTCTATTCTGGATTTTCTTCGATTGGCCAATTGCCTTCATTTGCGCCCGGCGCAACCGTTCCAGACGCTTGTTTATTTCATCCGAATCCATCCACACATCAGAACCTTTCAGCACATTCCTGATCTCGTTGGCAGAAAGGAATGGCTGGCAGGTACGGTTCATGAATTTCTCAAACCAGTTGCTGACAGCCAATACTTCGGCCTGCTGTTCATTGCCGCGCCCGGCCAGGCTGCCGGAATAGATATGGAACATCAACTGGCAATTGTCATGCACGACATACTGATCACCGGCCAGAAAAATAAAGGCGCCCATCGAGAATGCGCGTGCCTCCAGTACCGTGATGACCGTCGCTTCGGAAGCCTGCATATTGTTGATGATCTGCAGCCCGGTATCAAAATCACCACCGGCTGTATTGAGATGCAGGTAAATCAGGTCGGTTTCCGTTGCCGTGCGCAACGTGTAGAACAGCTCGGTGTAATAGTGTGACTCGAGGATATTGCCGCTGATATAGAAGGAAATCTGACGTACCACAGACTGGCGTTCATAGCGCAGCAGGCCGCGAAACTGCTCTATCTTGGGAGATTCGTTTTCAGGTTCAGCGGGATTCGGCAAGGTTTCAGGTTTGTCAGCCATAAAATCTCCTTTGAGGTTGCAAGCATCATAACCCAAATCGATGAAAGGCTTACATGATGAATTTCAAGTAAATATTGCACACAATATTGTAGAATAGCGTCTTGTGCCGTGCCTGCTTATGCTCCATACCGGCCCCGCCAAATATTAATTATCATATTGATTAAATTGAATATTATAAAATACAGGTAAATCCTGAACTATCCCGATACATGCTCAAACTCATCATCAAGATCCTGATTACACTGGTCATCCTGTACATTATCGCCAGCAAGATTGATATTGCATCCGTGATTCAGGTTGTCAAAGGCATGCACTGGGAATACCTGATCGTAGCCCTGTTGCTGCAATTATTGAGTGCGGCGCTTGCAGCCTGGCGCTGGTACCACATTATGCGCAAACTCAAATTCAATGAGCGGCCGATGTATTATCAAAAAAGTTATCTAAAGGGTACATTTTTCAATCAAGCCCTGCCAGGAGGCATAGGCGGTGATGCATACCGCGTTCTGGAAGCTTCCAAATTGGGCAATGGTAAAAAGTCGGCCTTCTATGGCGTATTGCTGGACAGATTGCTTGGTTTGCTTGGTTTGTTGCTGTTGAACCTGATCGCCAATATTGCCTATCCGGATCTGCTGCCATACGGAATTTTCCACCTGTTGAATCTGATGGCTTTGGGAGGCATTGCTGCTGTCATTGTGTTTGCCATGCTGGGCAAAATCGATGCTTTCGAACGCTGGAAATACACCCGCCACCTGCATGAAATTTCTGCCGACCTGCGCCGTGTCTATCACGACCCGAAAGCCATCACGCTGCACAGCATCGTTTCTGTATTGATTCATTTCGTATCCATGCTCGCCGTGTATGTCATCGGCATCGGTGTGGGCCTGGATTACAGCCTGCTCACCTTCCTTGTGCTGGTGCCGCCGGTCATGCTGCTGACCATCGCCCCGATTTCGCTTGCTGGCTGGGGCGTGCGTGAAGGCGGCATGATAGGCCTGTTCCTGCTGGTCGGGGCCGACAAGACCCTGGTACTTTCGATGTCGGTATTGTACGGATTGATATTGCTGGCCGCTTCACTGCCCGGCCTGTACCTGTTTATAACCAGTCGTCATAAGAGTGAAACGAAATGAATGTAGATTTGATGCGCAAGGTTGATTATTACGCCGGTGTTCCGCTGTGCTTCCTCGCCACCTTTGTCGTAAAACTGTCCAACCTGTTCAAGAGCACAGCCAAACCGAAAAGAGTGCTGCTGGTGGAATTGTCGGAAATGGGCAGTGCGATCATCGTTGATCCTGCAATGCAGAAACTGAAAAATACCGGTGGTTGCGAACTTTTTTTCGTGATTTTTGAAAAAAACAAACCCAGCCTGAAACTGCTGAATTCTGTTGAGGATAGCAACATATTCACCATACGCGAAACCGGCATCGTGCCACTGGCCATCGACACCCTGCGCTTCTTCTGGTGGACGCGCAGTCGCGGCATAGACTCGGTAATCGATCTTGAACTGTTCTCGCGTTACAGTGCCCTGCTGACTGGGCTTTCCGGCGCAAGGAACCGTGTCGGTTTCCATGCCTTCCATAACGAAGGCCTGTATCGGGGCGCCATGCTGACACACAAGGTTTCATACAACCCCCACCAGCACATTGCGAAAAGCTTTATCGCACTGGTCAATGCACTGCTTTCAGACAAGCCAGAAGTACCCTATTCCAAAACCCTGGTCAGCAATGACGAAATCAAGCTGCGCCAGGTGACAGTCAGTGATGACGCCAAGGCATCCATCCTTGCCCGCATCAAGGAAGACTATGCAGGCTTTGATGCCGGCAAACAGCAGATCGTGCTGATCAATCCCAATGCCAGTGAATTGCTCCCACAACGCCGTTGGATGAAAGATCGCTATGCAGACTTGATGCGTCGCATTCTTGCCTACAGTCCGACAGCTGTCGTCGTCATTACCGGCGCACCTGCGGAGCGTGCAGAAGCCCAGGTGCTGAAAGACAATGTAAACAGCGAGCGCTGCGTGAATTTTGCCGGGCGCGTCAAATTCACAGAGTTACCTGCACTGTACTATGTCTCGCAGCTGATGGTCACCAACGATTCCGGCCCCGGGCATTTTTCATCGGTAACGCCGCTGAAAACCTATGTCATTTTCGGTCCGGAAACTCCAGCCTTGTATGGCTCTCTCGGCAACTCCACACCGATCTATGCCGGACTTGCCTGCTCGCCCTGCGTTTCTGCATCGAATCATCGAAAAACCGCCTGTACCGATAATGTCTGCCTGCAGACAATTACGGTTGAGCATGTCTTCAACACCATCCAGCCCATTCTCAAAGCAGGCTGATTTCTGGAGGCTTAACCATGTCCGATGAACTGAACAACTGGGAACGCAGTGTGCTGGAAAAGCTGGCAATGTCTGCCATTGTGGAACAGCGCCGTGCCCGCCGCTGGGGCATCTTCTTCAAATTCCTGACATTCGGCTACCTGTTTTTCCTGTTGCTGTTGATCATCGGTGCAATAGGCTCAAAAGACGGATCATTGGTCAGTGGCAAGCATACAGCCTTGATTGACCTGGAAGGTGTCATCTCACCGGATAGCCAGGCCAGTGCAGACAACCTGATTGCCAGCTTGCAGGCCGCTTTCAAGGACAGCGGTACCCAAGGTGTGGTATTGCGCATCAACAGCCCTGGCGGCAGTCCTGTGCAGGCCGGTCTGGTCAATGATGAAATTCGCCGCTTGCGTGCTCAATATCCGAAAATCCCGCTCTATGTCGTCGTCGAGGATATCTGTGCCTCTGGTGGCTATTACATCGCGGCGGCTGCCGACAAAATCTTTGTAAACAAGGCGAGCATTGTCGGCTCGATCGGCGTATTGATGGACGGTTTCGGCTTTACCGGCACCATGCAGAAGCTGGGTGTCGAACGCAGGCTGATGACTGCCGGTGAAAACAAGGGATTCATGGACCCATTCTCTCCTCGCAACGCCAAACAGGAAACACTGACCAGAAACATGCTGGAAGAAATACATCAGCAATTCATTTCCGTTGTACGCGAAGGTCGCGGCAAGCGCCTGAAGGAAACGCCAGAATTATTCAGTGGCCTGTTCTGGACTGGGGCAAAGAGCATCGATTTGGGCCTGGCAGATGAAATGGGCAGCCTGAATAGCGTAGCGCGTGACGTGATACATGCAGAAAATATTGTGGATTTCACAAGTCACGAAGGTATTGCAGACAGGCTTGCGAAAAAATTTGGCGCGGGTGTGACCAGTGCCTTTCCCGGTTTCGGCGCTCAGCTTAATGGCTTTCATCTCAGATAAGACCTGATTTTTAGATGGATTTCCTGAAATTCAACAATCCGGGCCGCCTTTTCTACACAGCCCTGACCGTCACCCTGATCTTGCGCCTGATCTTGGCAGGCTGGCTGCCACTTTCGGGGGATGAAGCCTACTTTGTTGTATGGGCCAAGCACCTGGATTATGGATATTACGACCACCCCCCGATGGTCGGCTGGTTCCTGTATCTGATGCTGCAATTCGGACACTCGGAAGTCTTGCTGAGGCTTCCTGCCATCATGACGACGATCACGATCAGCCTGGGAATTTATCAACTGCTGAAAAAGCAGGATGAAACCAAAGCCGCACTGGCAGCCACGCTGTTCCTCGTTTCGCCGATCAATGTGCTTAATGTACTGATTACAACCGATACACCCCTGCTGCTGTTTGCTTTCCTTTCCATGGCTGCACTGTATCGCGCTCAGCAACAGGAAAAGCTGGCTTGGTACATAGTGTCCGGAATCTTCTTTGGCATGGGTTTCCTCTCCAAGTATTTTGCAGTATTGCTTGGACTGGCCTATTTCACATACTGGCTCACCAGCAGAAAAACCACACGGAAAACTGTCGGCTTTGCCATGCTATTTGCCCTATCATTGCCCTTTGCACTGATCAATCTGTACTGGAACTACACGCATTGCTGGGACAATATCCTGTTCAACCTGTACACGCGAAATGAAAATGCACATTTCTCCCCGGCCAACATTGCAGCCTATCTTGGCATTCTGCTCTATCTGATTACACCGCCTGTGTTGTGGCAGCTTTTCAGGCAGCGCAACAGCCTGAAGTTGCAATTACAGCAAAGCAACATGCGGGTAATGTTGTATGTATTCGCGGTTCCGTTGCTGATTTTTGCAATGCTTTCGACAAAAAAAATGGTAGGCCTGCATTGGGTACTCGCCTTTTTCCCTGCCCTTTATCTGCTGCTGTTTGCAGCCCTGGGGAGCGAAGACCTGAAAAAACTGCTCAGATTCATGCTGGGTTTTACCGCTGTACACGTGATCCTTTTGGCGGTCTTGCTGGCGATGCCGCTTGAAACCTGGAAACACAACAGGCTGTATGGCGGGCTTGTTTTCCTGTTCGAACATGAAAAAGTGGTCGAACAACTCAAGCCATTCGAAAAGGAATATTTGTTTGCAACAGATGGCTACTCCCCTTCTGCCACCATTGAATATTATTACGGAAAGCCTTTTTTTGTTTTCGGCGAAGGCGGCCTGCATGCACGCCAGGACGATATGCTGACCGATTTCAGCCAGTTCAACTCGAAAGACATCCTGATCCTCAGTAAATCAGCGCCAGACCTGAACGACTATGCGCCCTATTTTGCAAAAATTGATACACGAACCTTCACCATACGCGACGCAACTTTCCATCTGGTACTGGGGCATGGCTTCAACTTTGAAAAATATCGCAACGAGGTGCTGCAGACGATACGCGAAAAATACTATCGCATCCCGTCATTCCTGCACCATGCACCCTGCTATTTCTGTGAAAAATATTTCAGCAATCCTTGCGATGCGCCGATGAAATGACATGCCGACATTAACCAAATCCATTTCAGGCTGGGGGCGCTATCCAGCACATACCTGCGAATTGAGCAGGCCAGAACGCTATGCCGACCTCAAAGCAGACCAACCTTCAATCATTGCGCGCGGTCAAGGCCGCAGTTACGGTGACGCCTCTTTAAACGAACATGGCCATGTACTCCTGACTGAGCGCATCAACCGCATGCTTGAACTGGATATCAAGCAAGGCATCATCAAAGCCGAAGCCGGTGTAACCCTGGCTGAAATACTGTCTGTTTGCGTAAAACATGGCTGGTTTCTTCCGGTGACTCCAGGTACTCGTTTTGCATCACTTGGCGGTTGCGTTGCAGCTGATGTGCACGGCAAGAATCATCACCATGACGGCTCATTCGGAAAGCACGTGCTTGGCATGGAAATGCTGCTTGCCGATGGCAGACGGATTCAATGTTCTGCCAGTGAAAATTCCGAATTATTCTGGGCCACCGTTGGTGGCATGGGTCTCACCGGGATCATCGGTACGGTTACGCTCAAACTGATCCCGATCGCAACATCTCAAATCCAGGTCCAGCATCGCGCCGCAGGCAATCTGCAGGCCCTGTTTGAGCTGCTTAACGATCCCGATCTGGATGACCACTATAGCGTTGCGTGGATAGACTGCATGGCAAAAGGACACAAACTCGGCCGTGGTGTAGCCATGTTCGGACACCATGCATCTGTCGATGAATACCGGGCAGCATTGCCGCTTACGCATCACGTAAAATCGGTACGCAATTTGCCTTTTGATTTTCCAGGCTGGTTACTCAATCCCCTTTCCATCAATCTGTTCAATCAAGCCTATTTCTGGAATGAAGGCAGGAAAACAGACGCTTTCCTTACCAGCTATGAGAGCTATTTTTATCCCCTCGATGCCATAGGGCAATGGAACCGGATGTATGGCAAACGCGGATTTTTACAATACCAGTGCGTCTTGCCAGAAACTCAAGCCTTATCAGGAATGACCAGGTTGCTGCAGGCAATTTCTGCCAGCCGCAATGCTTCATTCCTTGCAGTCCTGAAGCGTCTTGGCGAATCCAGCTTGGGGATGCTTTCCTTCCCGATGCCAGGTTTTACCCTTGCACTTGATTTACCTTTGCATGATCAGCAGGCACTGTTCACCCTGCTGGACAGACTGGACCAGATCACGCTTGAACACGGTGGCCGGGTCTATCTGGCGAAGGATGCACACTTGAGCGCAGAAAATTTCCGCTTGATGTATCCGCGTTATGCAGATTGGCTGAAAATAAAGCAGCAATTTGATCCTGCAAATGTCTTTAACTCCAGCCTTGCACGACGTCTGCATATCGGAGAGCAGCCATGACCAGAAATGTCCTCATACTTGGTGCAACATCCGCCATTGCACGCGGCGTTGCCATGGCATTTGCATCACTCGGTGATAATCTCTATTTAGCCTCGCGTGATTTGGATGAACTGCAGCGAATCGCTTCTGATCTGCGTGTCAGATATGATATTTCAGTACATACCGGTCTGTTTGATGCCAACAAGCCGGAAACACATACTGCCTTCTTTCAACAGGTTGTAGGCACAATGGGCAATCTTGATGGCATTGCGCTGGCATTTGGCCTGATGGGAGATCAAATATCGGCCCGCGAATTTGATGTCGCGGAAAAAATCATCATGAGCAATTATACCGGGGCTGTTTCGATACTCGGTTTGAGTGCCAATTATCTCGAAGCAAGGAAGGCCGGATTTATAATCGGGATCACCTCCGTTGCAGGCGATCGTGGCAGGCAGAGCAACTATGTGTATGGTTCGGCCAAAGGTGCACTGAGCCTGTATTTGCAGGGTTTGCGCAATCGCCTTTATCCCGTAAATGTCAGGGTATTGACGATCAAACCCGGATTTGTCGATACCGCAATGACTTTCGGTTTGCCAGGCATGTTTCTGGTCGCATCGCCAGCCACTATCGGCAAGAAAATTGTTGAATCACTCAACAAATCTGCAGATGTCATCTACCTGCCATTTTTCTGGCGTTACATCATGCTGATCATAAAACATATTCCGGAATTCATCTTCAAGCGACTCAAGCTGTGAACGGAAGCAAGCATAACAAACCGGTCATTGCAGCTTTCGACTTTGATGGCACCTTGACCCGTCATGACACCCTTTTGCCGTTCCTCTGGCATGTGGCGGGGCCAGCAAAATTCATTTATAAATCCATATTGCTGTCGCCTGTGTTTGCAGGATATGCCTTGAAACTGATCCGCAACGACATTGCCAAGATCAAGGTTTTGCAAAGCTTCCTGCGCGGCCTTTCCATTTCCTTGTTACAGCCGCTCGCCCGGGAATTTGCAGCTTCAACACTGCCGAACTTCTTGCGTCCTTCAGCCATGCGCCAGCTTGAGTGGCACAAACAGCAAGGACATCGATGCATTCTTGTCAGTGCATCTCTCGAGTTGTATTTGCAACCCTGGGCAGAAAAGTGCGGATTTGATGATGTTTTATGCTCAAGCCTGGAGATAGGGGAAAATGGCATCACCACTGGCAGGCTGTCAGGTGAGAACTGTTTTGGTCCGGAAAAACTGCAAAGACTTGAAAACCTGCTAGGCCGTTTGAGCGACTATACTGTCTATGCCTATGGCGACAGTCGCGGCGACCGTGAATTGCTCGCCGCAGCAGATCATGCTTATTACCGTTATTTCAAAGATTAATATATGCCAGAAATTTTACGCCTGATGCGTCCGCATCAATGGATCAAAAATGCGTTTGTCCTGACCGGTCTGCTGTTTGGCCATGCATGGCATGATGCGACTTTGCTTGAGCATGGCCTGCTGGCCTTTGTATCGTTCTGCCTGATTTCCAGCACCATCTATATCATCAATGACATTATCGATATCGAAGAAGACAAACAGCACCCAAGCAAACGCAACAGGCCATTACCATCAGGAAAACTGAAAATATCAACTGCAGTTGCTGCTGCATTCGTATTATCTGTAGTCGCAATGGGAATTGCCTGGCTCGCGTCCGGCATAGTACTGTCGATTATCCTCGGTTATGCCGTGATGAATCTGGCCTACTCCCTCAAACTCAAGCATGTGGTTATTCTGGATGTGTTCATTATTGCGACAGGATTCATGCTGCGCATCTTGGCCGGTACGCTGGGCATAGGCATCCCCCCCTCCCAGTGGCTCTTGCTGTGTGGATTGATGGTGACTCTGTTCCTGGGGTTCAGCAAACGCCGGGCAGAAATTCTGACCCTTTCCGAAGTCAAGTCAGCACACCGCAAGGTACTGGAGCATTACAGCCCGGTATTGCTCGACAAAATGATAGGCATAACCGCTTCAGGCCTGATCATGAGTTACAGCTTGTACACCATGAACCCGGAAACGGTGCGCGTCCATGGTACAGACAACCTGATCTATACCGTACCCTTTGTGATTTATGGCGTGTTCCGCTATATCTATCTGCTGCATCACCAGAATCGCGGCAGTGATACGGCTAAAGACATGATGCGCGATCCGCATTTGCTGATCGTATTGCTAGGATGGGCAGCAACCACTTTCGCACTGATCGCCGGGAAATGACCGACGCTAAAGCACATCTTCGGCAGGATTGGCGCTTCCGCGTCCTGATTCTGATTGTCATATGCAGTGCGATTGGCTACCTCATATTCTCCTTATGGGGCGGCTGGAAAGAAGTGATAGATGCATTTTTCACTGTCGGCATCACGGGAACCCTGATCGCTTTGGGGCTTTCATTGGTCAATTACCTTGTTCGCTTCGTCCGGTGGCAAAAATTCCTGTCTCGATTGGACCAGCATGTTTACTGGAAGGAAAGCCTGCGCATCTATATTTCAGGGTTTGGCATGACCATTTTGCCAGGCAAGGCAGGTGAAGCAATACGCAGCGTATTTCTCAAGCGACATGGCATGACCTACACAAAAAGTCTTGCTGCCTTTTTTTCCGAACAACTCTCCAACCTGATCAGCATGATGTTGCTGGCATGTGCCGGGTTATGGAGCTATCCCAGAGCTCAGCCCTACCTGCTTCTGCTAGGCGGAGTGATCTTGGTAATCATGCTGATTTTGCAACTGGAAAATCTGTTGATTACAGCACAAAAATTCGCCAGGAACCGGTTGCCGCACCGAATCTCGGGAATTATCATATCCAGTATAGAAATCGTTCTGCACTCGAAGCGGTGCTTCAGTATAGATATGCTCATTTTTGGCATAGCGCTTGGCTTGATTTCCTGGGGCGCCGAGGGCCTGGCATTTTTTTACATCATGCATGTACTGGGCAGTGACATGAGCTTGCAGACAGCGCTGTTCATTTATGCATTTTCGATGCTGGTTGGCGCTATCAGCTTTTTACCCGGAGGATTGGGGGGAACAGAAGCAACCATGGTTACCCTCCTGTTGCTGAATCATGTTGATCAACCCCATGCGGTTGCGGCAACAGTACTGATCAGGCTGGCAACACTCTGGTTTGCCGTTGCCTTGGGCATTCTGGCGCTCTGGATGCGCGAATTCACACAGACCAAAACTGCCTAAAGCGCGATAACCGGACGATTCTTGCCTGCATTCTTGGCTTGATACATGGCAGCATGACATCCATCAGCACCAGGTCAGGAGTGTATTCCTTGAATTTTGCGATTGCTTCAATACCATCTTGCACATGTATGTCGTTATGGCTATCGGCACGCAGCACAAGCAACACTGCCTGCGCAAGCGCCAACGAGTCATCTGCATACAGGATTTTCATATTGAATTCGCCTGCACCATCATTTGATATTTGCCCAATGCCAGTAAATTAATATAATAAAATCAATTAATTAAACTGCAAATACGGCCGTGCAAGCATGCAATAACAGGACTCAATATTCTGCTTCCCGGGTAATGGGCATGCCTTCTGTCTCCCAGCGGGTGTAGCCTCCGGCCAGATTCAGCACATTCTTGAATCCCATCATTTGCAGGACAGCCGCTGCCATTGCTGAGCGGCCACTGGTTGCACAGTACACCACCACCTGTTTATCTCGCCCGCCCGATAGCGGAGGATAATGTTTGGGATAACTGGTATCGGCAGCCGCTTCAATGATGCCACGAGGCACCAGGTGTGCTCCCGCAAGATGGCCATGCTCATACTCAGCCGCCTCACGCACATCGACCAGCAGAAAATCTTCTTTAGTGCTCATTTTGGACTTGAGTTCTTCAGGGGATATTTCCTTGATGCAGGATTTTGCGGCTTTCACGAAATCCATCAGTCCGACTGGCTGTTCAGGTTTGAATTTATCGTACATGTCTTCTCCTCATAAAATAAGCAAATTTCCATTCATTTCAGTAACGTCAGCAGATATTTCATGACGTTTTTGAGTATGATCGACTGAGCTTCTGCAACCGGATGCAGATTATCAGCCTGAAACTGTTCAGCAGATATTCCCTGTAGCATGAAGGGTACCATGGCAATCTGATATTTGCTGGATATATTTGAATACATGGATTTAAATCTCCCCGTATAGGCTGCTCCATAATTTGGAGGCAATTGCATGCCAAGCAATAACACGCTGGATTTGGCGTCTTTGGCAAGTTTGATCATACTGCTCAGGTTCTTGCTGGTTATGTCGAGTGGCGTGCCACGCAAACCATCATTGGCACCCAGCTCAAGTATCACGATATCAGGATGATGTGCTTTGAGCGCCGCAGGAAATCGGCTTAAACCGCCCGAAGTCGTTTCTCCGCTGATGCTGGCATTAACCACCTTATAATGTGGATGTGTTTTGCTGAGGTGTTCGCTTAATAGATTTGGCCATGCCGCATCATGCGGTATGCCATAACCGGCAGACAAACTGTCGCCAAATACCAGTATGGTGGACTGAGCAAAGCTTGCCTGAGGCAACATTACAAGCAGAATCAGGGCTGAACAAGCTAAATTAAGAAAGGGTCTCATGGCTTTTATAGTGCAGGCAATCAATCTGGGTAAACAGGTTTCAAGCGGGGGACAGCCCCTGCATATCCTGCATGATGTCAATTTTAACGTGGAAGCGCATGAGAGTCTTGCCATTCTTGGTGCATCAGGTTCCGGCAAGTCGACATTGCTGGGCCTGCTTGCCGGCCTGGATGTGCCAACACAGGGAACTGTCATGCTTGATGGCAATGATCTGTTCCAGTTTGACGAGGATCAGCGTGCTCGCTTGCGCGGCAGACTGGCGGGCTTCGTATTCCAGTCTTTCCAGTTGTTGCCCGCATTGTCGGCACTGGAAAATGTCATGTTGCCGCTGGAGTTGCAGGGGCAGGACCATGCAAGGGAACAAGCCGCCGAGGTGCTCGAAAAGGTTGGGCTGGCACATCGACTCACGCACCTCCCAAAACATCTGTCAGGCGGGGAACAGCAACGTGTCGCGTTGGCACGTGCATTTGTGTCGCGCCCAAAAATCCTGTTTGCCGATGAACCCACCGGCAATCTGGATGCGGCTACAGGCACCCAGGTTATCAAGCTGATGATGGAGATGAACCGTACGCAAGGCACCACGCTGATTCTGGTTACGCATGATGAAGCCCTGGCAAATCAATGCGACCGGCAGCTGCGATTGCTGGGTGGCAAACTTGTACAGGATTAACTGGTCATGTCCAACATCATTCAATTGAACAAGGTACGCAAGGAAAAGCGCGAAGAAAGAAGCAAAGCCACTACACTTTGCGCATCAGGACTGCATAAATGGAAAACAGTTAGCGATTCCCGTTTTGATGTAAAGCAGGGAAAGCTTGTCACGGTTGAACAGTGCGTGCGTTGCAAAAAAGAAAGAACCTACCTGAAATGAACTTCCACCTCGTGAGTCTGGGCGTTTCCATGCTGCGACGCGACTGGCGTGCAGGCGAATGGCGCATCCTGTTACTGGCGCTATTGCTGGCAACGGGCAGCATCAGCACTGTTGGACTATTTTCCGATCGGGTAAAACAGGCCTTGCAGCAGGAATCCCATGCGCTGCTTGGTGCAGACTTGCGTGTGACTTCTGTACGTCCCGTTTCGCCCGACTATCGCGAAGAGGCCATACGGCTTGGTCTGCGGGTAAGCGCCACAGCCAACTTCCCCAGCATGCTGTCCACTGACAGCCATAACCTGCTGGGTGAGATTCTTGCCATAGACAAGGGTTATCCCCTGAGGGGTGCGTTGCGTATCAGCGATCATTCTAATGATACGGATACCCTGCATGATGATGGAAAAATAGCAAACACCATACCCGAAAGGGGCACAATATGGGCAGATGAACGTCTGTTCAGGCGACTGGATGTCAAACTTGGGCAAAGCATCCAGGTCGGCAACCTGAAAATGCGACTCTCGGAGAGAGTCGTCAAGGATGTCGATCAGGCCTTAAGTTTCACCAGTATTGCGCCCCGTATCCAGATCAATATGGCGGATTTGCCGGCAACCGGCCTGGTGCAGGAAGGCAGCCGCATCACTTATCGGTTACTGGTCGCGGGCAATGCGCAAGCCGTTGCCAAATTTCGGCAATGGGCCGAACCCAGGCTGCAAAATGGTGAAAAGCTGGAAGATGTCCGCGACGCACGCCCCGAAATCCGCCAGTCGCTTGAGCGTGCCGATCATTTTCTTGGCCTTGCCGCCCTGATGACTTATGTGCTGGCAGGGATCGCAATGGCATTGGCCGCGCGCCAGTTCATTTCACGTCATCTTGATGCCTGTGCCGTGATGCGTTGCCTGGGTGCAACCCAGAATCAGGTAATGGGTTTGTTCCTGTATCAGTTCATCCTGCTGGGACTTGCCGGTATTCTGTTGGGGTGCCTCATCGGCTGGGCAGTGCAAGCCATACTGGTGGCAAGTGTGCAAAGCCTGCAAGCTGCGAATCTCCCCTCGCCAGGCCTCATGCCAGTCATTCAGGCAGGCCTCAGTGGCATGACTTTACTGATGGGGTTTACCTTTCTTCCGCTATGGCAGCTGAAATCGGTGACGCCTCTTCGTGTCATCCGTCGTGAACTAGGCCCACCCAATCGCAATACAGGATTGATGTATGCGATAGGCGGCAGCGTGCTGATCGGACTGTTCGTCTGGCAGGCTGGATCAATCAAGTTGGGATTGACTGTACTTGCCGGCTTGGGTGGGGGCATGACATTGTTTGGCCTGATAGCCTGGTTCAGCTTGCGATTGCTGTCCAGGCTTCCCATGAGCAACCGTCATTTATTTACCAATCTTGCCCGGCATGGTAAAGCGAATGCGATACAGATTGTCGCGTTAAGCATCGGTGGCATGAGCTTGTTGTTGCTCACGCTGGTTCGCTCCGAGTTGATGCAGAACTGGATTGAACGCCTGCCGCCTGATGCACCAAATCGTTTCATCGTCAATGTGCAGCCCGAACAGCGTGTAGCAGTGCAGCAATTCTTTATCCGGCAAGGGTTGCCGCAACCCAGTCTGTCACCAATGGTGCGCGGTCGATTAATTGCCATTAATGGCCGTCCGGTCAAGGGTGACGATTATCCAGACAGCCGGGCTCGCGCACTGGCTGAAAGGGAAACCAATCTCTCCTGGAGTGCCGATGTGCCAGCAGGAAATCGCGTAGTTCAAGGCAGCTGGTGGCACAGTGCAACTGGGGGGGTCAATGAACACGAAATTTCCATGGAGGAAGGCATCGCCACGACGCTAGGCATCAAGCTCGGCGATACCCTTGCCTATGATATCGCAGGAGATGAATTTCAAGGTAAAGTGACCAGTTTGCGCAAATTGCGCTGGGATTCCATGCAGGTGAATTTTTTCGTGATGACAGCCCCGGGCTTGCTTGACAATTATCCAGCCAGTTACATCAGCAGCTTTTACCTGCCACGGGACAAGCTGCGCAGTGGCGATGCCTTGCTCAAGGCATTTCCCAATCTGCTGGTCATCGATACGGAAGCGATCATCCGACAGGTACGGCACATCATGGACCAGATCGCCCAGACACTGGGCGCTGTTTTCATGTTTACCCTGCTTAGCGGGCTGGCTGTGCTATATGCGGCACTGCTTGCAACCCGCGATGAGCGCGTGCTTCAGGCGGCCATCCTGCGCACGCTGGGCGCAGATTCCCGCTATTTGCACCGCCAGCAATTGATTGAGTTTGCCTTACTGGGTACGCTAAGCGGCCTTCTGGCAGCGGCAGGGGCCGCCGGCCTGGGCTGGATACTTGCACGGAATGTACTGGAAATTCATTTTTCCGCCCCGGCCACTTTGTGGTTGTCCGGCTTAATTGGCGGCATGGCCATCGTAATGCTTGCAGGCTGGCTGGTCATGCGCAAGATTGTTAAACTTCCACCCCTCATCATCCTCAATACCTGATATCCGGAATTACACATGAAAGCCAATATACTTCTGCTCATATCCATTCCGCTGATTGCCATTCTCAGTGCATGCAATCCCAAAGAACAAACGGCTGATACCCCTGCTACTCCAGCAACAACAGCTGCTCCTGCCGTAAGCGTTGAGCAGGCAATACCCGCCACCAGACAGCTCAAACAACAACCTGCAACTGTATTGCCGGCAAAGGCAATCAAGAGCGAACCTGTTAATACCGAAGTGGCAGCCACAGCAAATGAACCCGCAAAACCACTGCCTACCAAGGATGCCATTGAAGAAGTCAATTCTTATGCACGGGAGAAAACCGGCACCCAGACATCCAGGGTACGCAGCAAGCGTGAGGCGGCAGAAGCCGAGCTGATGCAGGATGTTTCTAAATAATATAATTAATTCATATAGTTAATGATTATCATCAGGTGCCATTCAGACTGGCTTAACCATACATCTGCACGATACGATCGTCAGCCAGTGCAACGCGGTTTGTCATAGCACTGAGCAAAATTCTCGATAACCGCAATTGGCATCCCTTGCTGAGACAATCCAGCGCATCAAACTGGAATTCGGCAACGATACAATCAGACATGGTTTCCAGCGTGGCATGACGCGATGTGCCACGCTTGATGTACGACATCTCGCCGAAGTGTTCAGCCGGCTTGATCATATTCAGCAGGTAACCATTCTTGGTCACCTTGATTGAACCTTCAGCCAGGATATACATGCTATAGGCCGGATCTCCTTCCTTCATCATCACTGTCCGCGAAGGAATGCGAGTCCATTTGCTGGCATGAATCAATTCCCATAGATCAGGATCGGTAAGAAGGGACAATTCGTCATTCTTTCTCAACATCGTGAATTTATCGCTGTCATTGATCGGCTGATGCAGTGAGCTGAAACGTCCCGCATCAGCCAGATCCAGCGCCAACTCTGCCCAGCAGGAATAACGATCAACAGGATTTTTCGCAATCATGCGCATGATGATCCTATCCAGTTTGGGTGATATACCTTGCCTGATTGTGCCTGGCGTATCCGGTTGATGATGCGCAATCGCATCGAACAGCTCAGTCATCCGGTTTGCACGAAATGGCAAAGTTCCCGTCAATAACTGGTAAGTCACAACGCCAAGTGAGTACATGTCACTGGCAAAAGTCAGCCGTTCCCCGGTTATCTGCTCCAGCGACATGTATGCAGGGGAACCAACCACAACCTTTTGGGTAATCTGGGACTGATAAAAAATGGAGGAACCGAAATCGGCAATCTTTACATCCGTGCCGGAAACCAGCATCAGGTTTTCTGGTTTGATATCACGGTGTATGACACCCTGTCGATACGCATAATCCAGTGCGCCACAACATTTGAAGATAATCTGCAGGATGGTTTCTATTGGTAACAAGTTGGCCGGGTCGGTAAATCTTGCCAGATTACCCCCCGGAACATATTCCATCGCAACATACCCTGAATCATCGGCAATCGATGCATCCAGTATCGCCACGATGTGCGGGTGTTCCAGTTTTCCTGCAAGCGAAATTTCCGTAATCAACTGTTTGAGGCTGGCCTCGGTAAATTCCGGATCATTCAGTGTGGACTGATCTATCAATTTGACCGCAACTTCCCGGTGCGCAAATGTATCATGAGCAAGGTAAACCTTGCCGGATGCGCCTGCTCCGATCTGCATGATCAACTCATATTTACCTAATCTCTTTGGCAGCTTCATGCAGCACGCCTTGTTCCGTCACTGTACATCTCTCTCATTTCTGAATTTTTATGTAAATGAAAATCACGCATGCTTTCCCGAAGCTACTGCATCAATTATCTGATTTCAACGACTTTAGAAGGTTTAAGTTTTGCATAGAATGGCATTGGCATTCCAACCGGCGCGCCTATATATGTGGGATCTGCAATCACATACTGCACCCCCTTGTATCCAACGGTTGAATAATCCGGTTTGGTATGTGGTAATGCCACTGCAGCACTCATATGACCCGGATACAGCAATCCAACCGTTTTCAGTCCCACCAGTTCACGTACTAGCCAGGTAAACATGATCGCCCTGTCTTCACAATCGTTGTATGGGAAATACATGGATTCTTCAACGAAGAAATATCGCTCTCTGCCAAACTGGTCATTGTCTGTTTTGTAGGCAAAAGCCTTTTGCACAAACGCAAGCAGGAATTCAACCTTTTCTTCCGGGCTCATCCCGGTCATGTATTTCTGCAAATCAGGAAACAGGCTTTTCTTCAGCAGGCTGCTGCCATCCGTATCAAAATACAGGTCAAAATCGGATTGCGGGAAAGTATCGAAATATTCCACCAGCCTGCGATCATATGGAACTGTAAACTTGATCTGCCTGCCCTTGTATTCGAAGGATAATGTTCTCGATGCTGATACAGTCCTGGTAAATCCTGTCGCAGCTGTCTGGACATCCATAGCCCGCAATTTTTCAGGATAGCTGGCATCATAGGTATAAAAAGAACGGATGCTGTCACCGTGGTCTGGGGCAAGCACTGCGTAATAAACCTGATTGCCTACTTTGGTGAATTTTGTCGAATAAACAGGCTGCTTCATAGCGACAAACAGATGTACATCCGATCCAGCATATCCTAGCCGTACATCATATCCAGACTTGGTCAGGAAATACCAAAGCAACAGGTTCTGTTCTGATCGCCGGCCTGGCTGCAAGGCTTGTACAACCGACCGCCACAAGGTTACCCCAGCCCAGTCATCCATTTTCAACGTATGACTGTTGTCATTGATCTCCTTGACTGTCACATCGTAACTGGTGCCGCTCATCATGGTCCAGAATGCACTCATCACCTCCGGCTTGGCGCCCTCACTCAAACGATAATCCTTCCATTTCTGGTCAAAATGGAAACGAACCATATTGCCAAAGAACTCGATTTCCAGCATGTCGCCGGCCAAAGGGATGGGTTTGGGTTGAGGGGGGGGCGGCGGCAAAACGGCAGGTACAATCGGGGCATAGACAACCGGCGGCGGTGTTACAGGTACGGGTTGTGGTTTGCTGCCAGGTGCTGGCTTGGGTACGGGAGGTGGCGGCAATACAACGACAGGAACTCTTTTTGGCTTGGGCTCCTTGATGCGCTCCTTGCCCCGGTAGGTGTCAAATTCGCTCCACTGTGATTTCAGGAAATCTGCAAATTCCTTGTCCTGCTTTTCCTTGTACTCCTGAAATTCCTGTTTGATTTGCTGCACGCCCTGCATTTGCTGGCGCTTGAATGCCTCAAAATCATCCGCAGCATCTCCATGCCGGGCCGTTACAGACAGCAGAAACAAGGCACAAAAACCCAGCAACCTGCGTACGCCAGTATTCATCATTTTCTCCAGTTAAGCTTATTCGGTAGGAACCAGCCATACCCACAGTGTATCAGTGCCGGGTTCGCGCCATTTTTCCTTGAGTCTGACCTTGATACCGGACTGGTTAAGGTTTTCCCGTGTTAGTTTGCTTGCAGCTGTAGAAGCGGCGTCATTTACGACCGTTGTGGTCGCAACCTGCTCAGACTGGATGCTAACCCCGAAGCGTCGGGCGTATTCTTCTCGACCCCGTAAAATAGCCAGTTCTTCCTGCGCTACCCTGCCTCCCACATGCCAACCAGCCGATGCCGATACACCATTCCCCGGGTTATCTATCCACGCCGGACGTACAGAGCCATCATCCATTGTCATACAGCCTGTCGCCAACCCGCATGCCACTAACAGCAATATCCCCTTGATACCCAATTTCATCAATCCTATCCCTCTAGGGCGGCTTCAATCATGTACTTTACGCAGCCAGGTTTCAGCATAATCCTCGAAGGATTCCATATTCTTTTTGCTGTCCTCGCTCAAGGGTTTTTCCACTACACGATTGCCATCAAAAGTGGCCATGCGGTCAGCAGACAGGGAGAACGCCTTCTTGAACTCGACAAATTCCTTTTGAGTTTGATCCTTATACGCTTCGAATTCCTTCCTGTTTTGCTCCATTGCAGCCATGCCTTCCTGCTTGTAGGCCTCGAATTCATCCTTGACGCCCTGCTGGTGTATTTCAAAATCACCACCAGCCTCATTGGTGATACTGATTTCTCCTTTACGCATGCCGATTTCCTTGTTGTCATCCGTTTCCGTGACCATGAACCGGGTTCCGCGTATGCCAATGGTGGTAGTTGCGGTGCGAACTTCAACGGCACGCTGCTTGCCTTTGATCGAATTGATTGCGTAATACACTATGCCCGAGATCTGTTTGAAAAACCCCGGCTTCTCCTTGGTGCTGGCCGTCAGTTCAACCTTGCTATCCTTGCCCATGACGACAAAGCCATCATTTGCAACCCGAACGACTGCACGCGAGTTCGAACCCGTTGCAAGAACATTTCCGTTTGCAACAATACTTTTCGAATGAACCTGCTTCTCGGACTTGCCGACAGTCCCTTCAACCGTCACTTTGCCCTCGGCAGTGACCACCTCAATCCCTTCAGCGGCAAGAACGACCGGTGACATCAGTGTCGCAAGCAACAGTCCTGAAAATTTCGCTATCCATACGTGATATTTCATTTTGATCCCCTGCTCGTATCTTTAGACAACTCATCCTGTGCTTCACGGGCATGTTGCCTTTGCATTTCTGCCGAATTGCCATAAGCGGTAGGTGAACCTGAACAAGCGGCAAGTCCGGCAATAACCGACAACAAGCTCATCAATATCATCAATTTACGCATTTTCATCTCCTGAATTGGCGAATCCATATCAGTCATCACCGTTTATGAGCTTCAATAAAAAAGGGGCAGCTACAGCCGCCCCTTTGTCTACATATCAGCCGTGCAGATGATCAGCTGAAGCAATACAGGTTTCATCTTGCCTGCATTGTTATTTGGCTTCAGCCTTCATTTTGGCAATGTCGGCGGCCATTTCGTCCTGTGCCTTGCCTGCCTGGAATTTCTGCCACAATGCGCGCTCATTATTCATGCTGGTTTTGACGGCAGCTTCAGTGATTTTCTGTGCGCCTGCTTCATCGATACCAACATAGACATACATGGCACCATCCGGACCCTGAGCACTACGATAGATCTTGGTACCTACCAGATCCTGGTCAGTGATCTGCTTGGTAGTTGCCGTGTTGACCTGGTCAACTGTTTCAGTATCACCAACGCCGGTTGTTTCAGCATATTGCTTGATCGAGTTGGCAACATGCACCTTCATTTGCTGAGCCAGGCGAACACGGGCAGAGGTAGCAGCCTGTTGCTTCTGGAAGTCAACACCTGCCTTGGATTTCTGGAAGCTTCCGGTTGCACCTACGGCTACGCCTTCCACTGGGCCATCACAAACCCACAGAGGTGCAGGCTTGTCGGAATTGGGGAATACACATTCGGCAACTGCCTCTTTCTTCGGAGATGAAGCGCATGCAGTAACGCCCGCAACGACTACAGAGATCAACAACAGATTAAGCTTTTTAGACATATGACTCCCCTTTACAGATAATAATGACCGATCAAAATACTTTTTAAAACAGTTGGTTTGCGAGTTTTCAAAACGCCTGCGCGTTCAGCATACTCGATTTATCAAATTTCGCCAACAATTTGAAATTTCCAATGCCAAATTTACAACAATACTTACTGCATTTCGAGATTGAATGCTGATCATGCATTCACAGCAAGCCTGGCCATGGCAATCACACCATCCCGGGTTTCATGTCCACCGACAAATCTTGCACGGTGACAGAAAACGCATCCTTTTAGACCGGTTACACGATCCAGTTCCTCACCGTCCAGTCCTGCCCAGGCCTGCGGTAATGATTTGCGATTGTTGAAGCTGCCCGTCTTGTCGGGCACACAACTGATATGCCATTTATGTTGTGCGTCAGGATACAACACATACAGTAATTGCTCGTATTTTGGGTTGTCAAGCACAGTCTCCTTCCAAGGCACTCCGTGCTCAAGCAGCATAACCCGACCATTTTCAATCAACTCACCACGACCGACCACCTCCCTCGCCTTTTCATGCCCATTGGCTTCCCGAATGGCATTCTGCAATATGGACATGGCTACATTGACTGCCTGTTCAAATGCATGATTTGACGATTCCGGAGTGCTCAGATCCTGCCAGCCCTGGTTGAAGCTCCCCAATACTGCGGAGATCGACATCAGCTTGACCGGTACCACTTCCTTGCTCAAAGTCACTCCGCAATCCACCGCGTCCACCCCCTGGACCAGACCCACATCCACGCGATTTGCCGCTGATGCCGAATCACATAAATGGTCACCAATTTCCCGCCATACCAGTCCGAATGAACTGTAAGGGATGCCATTTTCTCGTGCTTCGCTGTATTCAAGCTGATGATGATCAAATCGGCAGGTATTTCTGTCAAACACGCGACCGACGTCGAAAAGTATATCCGCCTTGCTCAACGCATCTTTGTCTCTGGAACGTAAAATCCTGATGCCCGGGTTCAGCAGACGCATTGTTGCAGCAGCCAATACATCATCTGCATGAAAAGTTCCGGAATGGGTTGCAGCTATGACAGCATCACGCTGCAAGGTTTCATATAACTGTGTCATGTTATTCTTGTTACACCTTAATCTGAACAGCAACAATCCTACCTGAATCCAGGACGTTTGCGAAATGGACTTGATAGAAATCATGACAAACCTGAATAAAATACTGGTTCAAATCCAGGGCCGGACATTGATTCTTTTCTATAAGGTCAATCGGCTGAGACCGGAAATTCCTGCCTATATTGAAGTGCTACCCTCCCCCGAGCTGGGCTTTTTCAACCTGAAAGGGTTAAGTCCAGAAATGTTCTGCATCAACCTGGCAGACATGGTGAATATACATGGCAAATATGCCGGAACAATTGAAAACGAGAAGCAGGTTCCGGTTGCAAAATGGGCCGTCAACTACGACGAGATCAGGCAGGCGTTAAGGGAACCGCATATTCCCGCCCTCACCATGTCTGTTGCAGTGAACAGACTCAAATCCATTCCCGGACTGGTTAATCAGGAAAAGGAATATTTTGATTATCAGGATTTTATAACTTGGCAAGACCAGACTGAACCCGGCTTGCAAGCCGGATATCGATTGACCATTGTGCTTGAAGAAATTGAGTGTCATCCAGAAATCTATGGCTATTACTTTCTCGGCATGCATGATGGTCATACCTGGGCAAACGAAATTCCGCCACTTTCATCGAGGCCGGCACTGCATGAAATGATCGCGAATAAAATGGATGAAATCAGACATTGTGGACTTAGCATCAGCACCATCCGGGATGAGACTGCATATCATCATGAATAAATTAGAAAAATTAATTTTCCATTTTCAAATATGACAGCCCGCACAGTCAAGAATTAGACAGAGTAATGACCTTGGAAAGCATAAATGCCAAGGTCATTATCTCCTCCAGTCAAGCATCCCACCCGTTTTTTGATGCCGCTATCAAGGCTGATTTTTATGTCCTGGACGGTACGGTAACTGAAAACGACAATTTGAAAATTGGTTCAGATTTTTCCAATCAGGTTGATGAATGCCCCATGATAGGTATAACTGAGGTTGGTAAGGTCATCTGAAAAATCGGTGAAATTGTAGCCAGCCCCCAGTTTGAAATTCTTGTCCAGATGTCGATAGATGGCAGTCAGAAAGCCGCTCTTCCGGTCTTGCGCATCCGGCAATGACAGCAACCTTGCCTCAGTCATGAAATCCCATTTATTGACGAAATGCCAGTCCAGTCTGGCGATATACAGATCGGCCCGGCTGTCGAAGAATACTGGATTGACCACATCCTGGCTGACCTGACCCAGCTTGTGCGCATATTTTCCGCCGACGGACCATTTATGAGTCAGGTCATAAATACCATCCACTGAAAATATGTGGCTTTTCTGAATGAATGCCGCAGCCGTATTGGCAATAGTTACCTGACCTGCAGCCGGTACATTGAAGAAATATGTATATTTCATCAGCAGATTCAGTTTGTCATTCAGTACAGGTCGATAGCCGTATCCCAATACCGCTTCCGTGTAGGTACCGTTATACAGATCACCTTGCGTACTGGTGCTTTGTGAATAATTCAACTTGCTGATAAAGCGCCAGTCCGGGTTGAGCTGGTATTTCAGGCTGTTCTTTGTCAACCAGGTGATACGGGTTGAATAACTGCCGTCTGTTGCTGACTGGTTTTCATCCACACGATATTCAACGGCACTGGCAAATTTGATCGCGTCAAATCCATACCCCAAAGTCCCCCCCAGCCCGCTTCGATTGATTCTTGCGCCAGTCAGGTTGTCGCGTAGCGAGCCCTTATCCATATGCATGCCGAGATTCCACCTGTCATTCGGGGAATAATCAACACCAGTGGAGTGAGTCAACCCCGTCGGGACATCTCCATGCGAATATTTCTCTTCGGCATAGACACTGGTCGTATCCGAATAATGGCTTTTCACGCCGGATATCATGTTGCCCTTGCTGGCTTTTACACCATTATCCGTGCGTTCGTTTTCATAGGTGTAATTGGCATAAATGGTGGTCTTGTCTGTATACAGGTATTCAGTACCCAGTTTTGCAGCGGCACCAACCTCACCATTGGAATATTCTCCATTCACGCGAAAATTTTCATTTACCTGGTAACTTCCGCCTGCGCCACCACGTCCATTCGTGTCCATGTTGCCAGACTGTTCGATGGTATTTTGCGCATAAACATAAGCCAGCCATCTTTCCTTGGAGTCATAAGTCGTACGCACCTGTGCATCTGTCCGGGTACCCTGTACCTGGGTAACTGGCACTGCTGGAGAACGATCAATGCGCTGGTCATTTCGGGCGCCTGTACTGAAGGTCCAGTTCTCATCCAGATGATAATCAACATTGACTTCTGATGAAGTCAACTCCAGCCCCTGATCTTGAGCCCGTTTGTCTGCCTTGATGCGCAGGCCAATATCCTGAGAAAGGCTGGTTTGAAGATTCGCGCCGAATTGTTCCAGATTGGTTGGTGCAGAAAGGCCCGGTGCGGAGTACCCTGCACCTAGCAATTGATGATAGTAGGTAATCCGGCCATTTGCCTCTGCATAGACATCTTTCAGTGCAAGGCTCATATCGATGCGGCTTGCCGCATATTCACCACCAGAAGGTGCAGTTACAGATGTTCCCGTTGCCGAACTGAAGCTGTATCCACCATCATTGGACCCATATGCAGTCGTGCTCGCACCGGTGCTGGTAGAAGTTTCGAATTTAACCCAGGTTTCCGCACTTTTGCGCACTGTAACGTCGTAGGCTTTCAGCGAATTTTCATTCGTTGCCTCATTACTTTTGTCCCCTGTAATCCCCACTTTCAGGTAATCGTTGAGCCAGTAATGTGCCCGTCCGCCTGTAGTCAGGTTGGTCGTATCTTCAAACCCTGTTGAATACTCATAGCGTACTACCAGATAAGCTTCATTGCCTGAACTCAGGTCACTCGATACCAGCAGGTTATCTGCAGCGACCGGCGAAAGTGGATCATTAAGCAATATCCTGCCCTGCAAATAATCAATGGTGTAATCCAGAACTGGTGTCAGGTTTTTGACACTGACCACCATGCCAGACGCCTTATCGCGATATTCGATCCTGATTTTGTCGGATCCAGCCATGATGTCCTGATGCCGGAGGTAATAAAGAGAACCCCCCGTACCGCGCAATTCATCACGGCCTGCAACTGTTCCAGGCTGAGCAGCAAAACCGTCAACCACAAACCGTTTCTCGCCAAATGATGTCACCGCACCAGGCTGAACATGCAGGTTTGCACCGTAAAGCGTACGGTCGACATGTGCCAGGCTGTTACCGGTATATCCGATTTTGAAATTTCCCCACATGCCGTAATGCTCATCCTTTTTCAGCTTGACGTAAAACTTGCCCAGCGTGGGAGCACTTTCTTCTGTGGTACTGTCATCACCATAGGTTGGATAATAGTAATCCGGTTCGATACGGCGGAACACCGCGTCCGGGGACTTTTGCATGAAATTGCTGAACAGGCTACCAACAGGACCTTCCAGCGTATCCGCACTTGCGATCAGCTGCCAGTTATCACCAAATTTGCCATTGGTATAAAACGCCAGCCTGCCATCCAGCGTCAGGTTATTGTCATAGTGCCCGCTGGTATCATTCGTCACAATCTGGGCAGGACCACTTACGATATTGTAAGAAGCGGTAAGATCGGCAATACCGACATAGAACCAGTCATTTCTTTCAAAATCGAGGTCACGCAGGAATAGCTGGCCATTCCCGGAATTGTCCAGCACTGCAACCTCCACCGAATGCAGGCCTGAAGGCAAAATTTCTTCGGTTGCAAATTCACCATTGCCATTCACTGGCACATCCCTGCCCGCTACAGATACAGTATGTCCTGCAGGAATCTTGTCACCGAAGACCTTGATGGTACCACCACTCAGATTCATATTTTCCACCGCAAGCCGGTTTTCACCATACCCCGCCATGGCCTCCTGATGCCAGTCCTTGTCAAGATATTCCTTGGGAATACGATCTACGACCCAGAGAGGTTGTGGGGCCGTTTCATCGTAATTTCCAGCCCTGTCATATACGCGCAAAACATACTTGAGGTCACGCCCTGATGCAGAAAATTCGCTGAAATTTGCTTGCCATTGCGCTGTACCATCACCATCCATCACAATGGCTGCCAATGGTTTGTCGCGCAGGGATTGGGCTACGTCAAAAATCCGGATTTCTTCCCGCATGATGAAATAGGGGAAGTTTGAATAGGCCCTGAAATGTACCTGATCTTCCAGAAAGTCTGTGGCCGGATCATCCTGGTAACGGATAGTGTTAGGCCAAGCGGTTACATTCAGCCGGGGTTTCATGTTCAGGTTATCGAACTTGAATTGCACATCGGCCCTGTCCAGTGCCACATCGACACATCGCTGTACATCGGCGGTACTCTTATTGGGGTCGTCTATTGGCTGTCCATCCACTGAGATACGCATCAGATTCAGCTTATATGGATTTGCGATATTCACTTCACGGGTAATGCGTGTGATATCCATGCCTTCCTGCGTATCCAGCGAAGCCAGCTCATCATAGACAATCTGCACTTCGACGCGTGACGCGTCTGACTCCAGAAAACCGGCGCTGACGACATCACCAGACTGTACATAGCCACGCCCCTCATTTTCAACCTGACCTGCATCTAGATTTAAATCTGAACGGACTTTCTCCATTACCGTACGGGCTCTGGCAGTAGAAAGACCAATATCGTCACCATAGGCCAACGCCGCACGTCTATCGAGGCGCTCATTATTGATATAGCCTATAAACCGAAGGCGAACGTGCGTTTTGCCTTTTACCTCACCAAGCAATGTATTGAGGCGCGAAATATAGCCATCCGGAATGACCGGTTTGCTGTTTTCATACATGATGGGTTTGATCGGCCCTGAGGGTGGTTCATATACACGGGTAATCACCTCCGCACCTGCAGACTCAGGACAAAGCTGAGGCTCATCTGAAAGCTGCTGCATTTCATCATCATAACCAAACTCGACTTCAATCCGGTTATTTGCACTACGACCGCTGGCCGTATCATTCGGTGCCAACGGATTTGCATCGCCACGGCCATCACTGAATACCATATTGTCAGGCAATTTCAGGGCATCCTGTACGGCAAGCGCAACTCTCCGCGCTCTTGCCTTGGAAAGAGAAAGCGCATTGCCATAGATACGTGCATCCCGGCCTGTCAAAGGCAAACTGTCGGTATATCCGACAAATTTTAGCGAGACATTTCGCTTGCTTTCCAGATTCTTCAACACCTGCAGCAATTTATTCTGATAATCCGGCGGTATACCGGTTTCAGTATCATCAAAATGCAATGGTGGAACAACATTCCTGATTCTGGCGCGTTTGGAAAATCCATCCTTGTAACGGATCTTGCACATCTGCTCCACTCGACAGACATTTACCCTGTTTACCCGGTCTACAATGACATTTTTCTTTTCAACAACATTTTCTTCAACTTCATCGTACCAGACCTCAACTTCCATACGACGATTCAGCTTACGTCCAGCCTCTGTACTATTACTGGCGATGGGATGACTATCACCCATACCTTCATACGAAATGGATTCGGAAGGAAGATTGAGTGCCTTCTGGAAAAATTCTGCAGCCTCACCCGCGCGTTCACGGGATAATCCGGCATTGTCGCCATATTTTTCCTTCAGTGTTCCACTGAGTTTGACATTATCTGTATAGCCTATCAGGTGCAGACGAACATTTTTACGTCCAACCATGCTGTCAAGAATACCCCTTACCTTGGCAATATAATCATCGGGTATCTTCGCTTCACCTGAATCAAAATGGATCGGCGGAACCACATTCTGCAACTTGACAGTCTTGACCTGCTTTTCAAGTTCCTTCGTGGTTTCCACCCTTTCCCCAAGAGTTTCCTTATAGCCGCTGACATCTTTTTTCTTTACTTCCGGCAAATCATCAAGCGGCAACTGCTGTTCAGTTGCCTTACCTGGCGGTGAGACCTCCAGCACCATGGGTGCCTCTTCGACAGGACCAGTCACAGGAGCGGGTGTTTCAGCCCGAATCGTCCCTGACCACAAGCAAAAAGTCATGATAAATGATACAAACCCTTTCATGTTGCTGCTCATTGTGTCACCGACGTCTTTTCAGGAGGGCCGCCGCGACTCCAGAAGGTTTCTGTTTCGATTGTCAGGTCATATTTGCCCGGCAGTTTTTTCCAGCGGCTGGCAATTTCAGTCTTGACTGCTTTCAGGCGGGCATTGACCAGGCTTTCATCCTCGGTCTCCGCCAGGTAGGTCAAGCGCAATACGGAGGGGGCCTTCTGCAATTCTTTGAGCAGTAGATCCAGGCGTTGTACCCATTGCATGCGCATGTCCGGAGTGCCGGGTTCAAACACCGCATCTGCCATGTCCATTTTCACGACTTTGTGGATTGCTGCAGCAAAGTTGAATTTCAGCATCTTGCCTCGGGTGGCACGCTGCACTCGTGGATTTTCGGTGGTGATACGGTAGCCGCTGGGCAGGGAGCGGTCATCCAGTTTGATGATGTAGTTGGAGCCGCGATCCGGGTCCGGCACGACAGCACAGGTGATGTGGAATCGCCCCTGCTTGTCTGTGGTCACAATCAGGCCGCGTGCCGTTGCCAGGCGGATGCCGGGCAGGCCCTTTTCGCCTTCGTCCTGGTAGCCATTGAGGTTGTTGTCGTCAAATACTTTGCCGATGACATCCGAGCAGTCGAGTGTGGGGTCGGGTATGACCCGAACTGTGGCGGTGGCGACCGGGGAGCCGGCACCGCTGGTGATGGTATTGAAGACCTGGGCACGGTTGACGTATTTGCCTTCCTTTACGCCCGCGCCCACTATCAGCATGAGTTGTATGGTGCGCTTGGTGTTGGTTGCCAGTTGCAGGTTGTTCCAGGTCAGGCTGGTGGTTGTCACCGCCGGTTCTACAGGCTGGCCATCCAGGCGTCCGGAGCCTGCGACATATTTGAATCCCGGCGGGAAGGTGTCGACGACGCTCATGCTGCTCAGGGTCACGGCGAGTGTATTGCTGACGGTGATCGTATAGGGCACCAGCTGGCCCTTGGTGACGTTCTGCAAGGGGGAGGTCTTGGTGATGCTGACGGCGTTGTCCAGCCGCGGGTCCAGCGGGATGTGGTTGTTGAAGAGCTGGCTATGTCCCGGAATTTGCGTGCTGTTGAGTGCGAGTTTCAGGTAGTAGTTGGTGCCGGCGGTATTTGCCGCAACGGATACGCCGGGCGCGAGTTCGGAGGTTTGTGCTTCGCAATAACTGGTGGTTGCCGGGATGGCGTCCGTCGCGCTGGCCGGGCATGTCGGTACCGAGAAGGCGGCGGTTGAGGCGCTGGTTTGGGGCGGGATGATCAGCGACTGGCCTGGCATGAAGGCCGCAGGCGATGTGGTTTGGATGACGTAGTTGCCTCCCGATGGGCAGGCTGCGTCGCTGAAGTTCATGTCGAATTTGTAATAGCCGCTGGCCAGCGTGACCTGCCCTTGCTGTGCCGGGTCGTCGAAACAGGTCGACGGTAACGGTGTGCTGCTGCCCGCAGGATACATGGTCAGTGTGGCACCTGTTGCTGCCGTGCGCAATATGGCGTTGTACACCACGCCGTCAGGGTCTATCGGCAGGTTCAGGTTCTGCAGGTTGCTGCCGGAGCCTGCTGATACGCCAGAAATTTCCTGCAAGCCATTGAAGAACGCAGAGCTGGCCTTGCCCAGTTTCGCAGTCGTGGCAACCGCAGCTGGTGCCAGGAATTTCAGGTCGTAGCGATCTGCCTGTAACACGACCGGAGTCAGGCCTTGCACCACGTACAGACCATTTGCATCGGTTGTCACGACACCCAGCAGGGTGCTGCCGCGATAGACATTGACCGACCAGCCCGACAGATTGAGCTCGCCGGTATCGGCAAGGTTATTGAAATTGGCATCATGCCAGACATGTCCGTTCAGCGTAGCACTGCCAGGAATGCCGCCCACATCGATAGAGACCGCTGCAGTAGCGGACAGCACCGGTGCTGCATTCCAGTCCATCTTGCCGGTATTGGTAATGGTCGTGCCTGTTGCAAGATTGCTGGCAATCAGAACCCGGAACCGCAATTGTGCAGTGTTGCCCGCTGCTAGTGAACCATAGGTGGCGGCATAATTTGCCGTTATCACGGACCCTGAAACAGTTACGCCTGATGTCGATCCGTTCAGGGTTGCAGAGTTAGCAATATAGCTGACCTGGCTTGCCAATGGTGAGGTACTCAGATCGTCTGTCAGCACCAGGTTCGTGACTGCTGCAGATCCTGTATTGGTCGCCTGCAACAGGTATTCCAGTTGTCCGCCCGGCAATGCCGCACCGCCCCCCACGACTGTCACCTGCTTGGTCAGCAGAATCTGTTGTGCCGTGCCAACCACTATGGTAGTCGCTTGATAACCATTGCTGCTATTCCCGTCAGCATCTGTTTCCTGACTCGGCAATTCTGCGCTGGTCAGCAAACCCTGATTGCTGATCACAGTCCCTGTCGCCACACCGGCATTGACCGTGACATCAAACACAACCGTTGCACTCTGGTGTGCACCTATGCTTCCGGGGGCACTGGAAACCGCTTCGACCGGAATGCCTGCGATCAAGGGAGATACACCGCCATCAGGCTGATTTACCGGGTTGCCATTGAGGAAGGTGCTGTCAGTCACATAGGTCGTATTTGCCGGAACCGCATCGGTCAGCTGAATACTGGTCGCTGGAATGGAAGACAGGTTGTTGATCGTAATGGTGTAGCGTAATACATCACTTGGGTCAGTGACACCATTTCCGTTATTGTCCGTATGCAAGGCTACCGTCTTTTGCACAACCAGCAACGGGAAATTGCCGACAATATTCAATGTTGGGTCATTCGCAGTCGCAGTGGCCGGGTCATCAGAGGGCTTCTCCGAAAATGTCCCGCTCCCCAAACCCGATCCATTTACAAATCCCTGATTGGAGATGATGGTGCCATTCAGCACATTGCTGTTGATCTGCACTTCGAAGGTGACTGTGGCGACATTGGATGTTGTCGTACCAGAATCCGCGCGCATGACACCAGCTGTTAAATTTTCCGGCGCGTTGATCAGCATGCCCGACTGCAGTGGAGATACGCCGCCAATATCCGAGACTACAACCCCGTTCAATCGGGTGGATCCCGCTACGTAACTTGTATTGGCAGGCAAGGCATCCTTCAGGCTGACATTGCTGGCATTCTCATTACCGATATTCTTGATCGTAATGGTATAGCGCAGATGATCACCTGCCATCAGCACATTGGGATCTCCGGTCAGATCCTGAGAAGATTTCTGCACACGGAATGATGGTGCGGATGTAATGTGCGTTTGCGTTGCATCTTCATCGCCGATTGTCGCAGGAACATCCGCACCATTCACATAGGGATCATCACTGTTCAATGGCGGATTGGTAATGGTCGGCAATTGCGCCTGATTCAGGACAGTGGTTCCACTTGTGATGACAGGTGCGAGCGTGACCTCAAACTCTATCGTTGCCGTATCGCTGCCCCCGGGTGTCGCTGAAACATTCGCGGTCAGACTGATATTGCGGATATCCACCAGGCCTGTACCCTTTGAACCCCCTGTGCTCGTTGTAAAGGTTGCCGATGCTCCCGTTGGTATGGAAGTCAGGGTTAATGTTCCCGGTACAAAATCCGCAACTGAATTCAACCTGTCCAGCTCATCCGTGAATTTGAAATTATTGACGGCGAAGGTGCTCATATTCTGGATGCTAATGGTGTAATGCAAACGATCACCGGGTGATGCCGCACTGTTTGCACCCTCAAGTTGCCCTGTCGTGACATTTCTGACAGTTTTCCTGAATTTCAGGACCGGAATGTCAATCGTAACGGTATGCGCATCCTGCCAATCCGTAGTGCCCGGTGTGCCATCGGTCGCACCCGGCGTGCTGCCATTCGCCAAGGTCAGGGTGTTGCTGTAGGTATGTATCTGGCCTGATGCGACATTGGCTGGTGTTGTGTCCGCAGTTGACCATTTAGTCGCGCCTGCGAGATTCGTCAGCGATACGCCGGCATAATTATCCGCATCCAGGCTGGCCTGGTAGTTGATAACCAGATGTTCGTTAGGCGCAATATTCGACTGTGCAGATTTCTTTTGCAGGACCAGTCTGCAGGTTGTTGCAGTTGGCGATGAATTTGAAAATAATATATTATAATCAGTATCTTGAACAAGACTTCGAATGATGTTTGTGCCATCGGTAATTTGCACGGATACGATTGTGGGCTGGCTATCGCACATGCCGCCCGGATTCGGGTTAGGCAGGATGTCAGTAATTTCCGGATCATATGCTTTGCCCGTACCCGTATTGGTCACATCCAGCCTGAAATTTCCAGGTGTACCGATATGCATGGTGGCAGGACCACTCTTTTGCATCGTTAACACCGGGGTGACCAGATTCATGCTGGCCGATGCAGTGGCGGTCGAAGTCTGGCTACCATTGTCGCCATCGATTTTATTGAAGGTATAGGATGCGCTATTCTGAAAAGTCGCGGGTGTCAGGTTACGGTTGGTGACGCTGTCATTCAGGACCACGGTAATTTCGAACACTGCCTGCTGGCCAGCTGGTATATCCAGCCCGCCGCTGTTTCCGCAAGTAATGACCAGGTTCTTGGGGGCACCGCTCACCACTGGTGCACAATCAGCTACCAGTCCAGCACCCGTTACCTGCGTGATGCTGCCGGATACGTAACTCATGTCAGCCGTCGAAGCCGACAAATCATCCAGGATGCGCACATCATAGAGCGATGTCGTCATCGCACTGGAAGGAACCGTTATCCGGTATTTGAATTGTTCGCCAATGGCAGCAGAAGTTTGCAGGGCAGTTTTCCCCAAAACTGTTGCAGCCGCACTGGATATGGAAGATGTATTGGAGCTGCCCGTATAACATCTGCGCTTGTTGACGTCATCAGTCGGACCCAATGGCATATCCTGACTGTCGTATGAGCAGTAATTTGCATTCACTGCATTCGTAACTGTCACGCCTGCACTTAACGTGTTATTGACCGTAACGTGATAAACCAGGTGCAGATTACCCGATGCCGGAATCGCAAACTGATTGGCCGTACCGGATGCAAAATCCCAAGTGGCAGTATTCGTTGAGGTGTTGTAATTGAACAAGCCGGAAATTGAGCCCAGTATATTGTTACCATTCAATGTCGCACTATCCATGGTAATAGTGGATGCGCCATTTTGCAGTTCACGCGCAATTACATCCGTCAACACCAGATCATAAGCAGGCGCTGCGCCTGCAGCATTGTTGATATCTACCGTATAGGTCACCGTATCTCCAATGGCAACCGTAGAAGTTGTATGCGGTGAAACTGCTGCCGTCTTGCTTATGGTCAACACAGGTTGCAGCAACGTTACGGTTTTGCCATTTTGCGGAAATGCCGTTGAAGTGTCAGATTTCAGATAAGTGAATTTCGCGGTGTTGGCAAGCGACTGGCTGGCCAGCTGTGACAACACCGTGCTATTGATTACCCTGGCACGGTACTTGATGACAAAATAGCTGGCAGCATCATTATTGGAAGTTGTCGCATGGCTGTTGGTAATATCGCCAAGATTCCAGGTCACCGTTTCCCCACCTGCCGCCGGATCACCCGAAACCGTAATGGCGCTGGTGTTGATGGCCGCATAGGTAAATACTCCGCCCTGGGTATAACTGTCAGTGCCATTGGTATCACCGTTGATGCTGATGATTGAGTCAAACTGCAATCCTTGAGGCAATACATCGACCACTTTCGCTGAAAGTGTCGTACCGAAGGACATGTTGAGGTTAAGCTGATATTCAATCAGGTCCCCTACCCGCACATTATCATCTCCGGGGGGAGCGACAGATTCATAAGTATCGCTGTTCCGGATCTTGAAAATATTGGAGTAATCGGTATAAGGCGACCTGTTTACAGAGATCGTACTGTAATAGTCGTTATAAGGCGTAGCAGGAACAGAATAACCACTGCCATCACGCTCGCCATATCCTGCCCCAGACCCATCGAGACTGGTCCACTGCACCAGGGAGGCGCTGGTCAGGTTGCTCATGGTACCTACCGTATAAGTCGCCTGGTATGTCAGTTCGACATAACCCCCTGCCGGTATATCTATATTATTTGCCGTACTCCAGGAAATTGTCTGTCCAGACACACTTGGTGTTGCATTGCCAACCGTGGTGCCACCAAATGTTGTAAAGGCAGCACTACCGCCTACATAAGTGAGCCCTGCACTCAATGTTTCAGTAATTGCCGCATCAAAGGCCTCGGAATAGTTTCCTCCAGTGGCAGCTGTCAGTCTGAGTGTATACGTTAAAGTACCAGTCGAATCTGCCAGGCTCTTGGTCAGATTAATCAATGGCTCCACTACCGTGACAGCAGCTGGAGAAGAAGACAGGGGAACTACAGTCTGGTTCTGATAAGTGATACTTGCTGAATTTCTCAGGCTGCCTCCGGCATTGGTTGCCGTATCGTTGTTAACGTACGCTGTGTAGGTAACAAGAATGCGCGGTGTGAAATGCGCAGGTGGCGTTGCAGCATTGTCATCTTCTTCATTGGTTACGACATCGCCAATATTCCAGGTAACCGTATTCCCGGAGACTGTCGGCGCTGAAATCGATCCCGGAGAAGCAATGTTCTCGAATGTATAGTTGATGCTTGCAGCATCAACATGATATACGGCACCGGCAGAGCCGCTCGCCAGGTTGTCGGTCAAAACCACATTTTTTGTCACGCCTTCCGGGAAGGAGAGCGCAACCTGGAACTGCCGGGTTTCCCCGATGGCGGCCACTGCTGATGGTGTCACTGGAAGCGTAATGCTCTTGCTGATAGCAACATCGGATACGGTAAATGTGGAACTTGCCGTAATATGATAATCATTCAAAGCCGGACTTGCCGATCCGTCACGCATGCCCGTAGCAGAACCATTGGCACCTAAGCCCCCGGTAAGTGATAGCGCTGTACTGGCCAGGGACGTCCAGGTGGCCTGTAGCTGATTCGTGATGCTTTCATTCGGTTGCACACCCGATGCACCGCCAATCAGTTGGACTTGATAGGTAAAAGTCTTGCTGGTGCCTGCCGCAATCGAGTTGAAAATGAAAACCGGCTGATTTGACACTGCGGTATCAACACTGTCAGGCGGCCCAGCACCTGCGACATTACCCGCATAATTCAGCTTGATGAGCGACAAATTATCCGAAATCCTTGCATTGTATGCAGTTGCAGATCCCGTATTGCTGGCTGTGACAGTAACCGTAATGATGTCTCCCGCATCGGCATGCACCAGGGGATCCTGTGTTGCTGTTGAAAATTTGGTGGCAATGCTTAATGCAGGCTCCTTTATTTCTGCATCAACCGCATCAAAGTACAAATAGGTATCTGCACCAGCGAGACTGGTATAGTGGGTATAGGCGTTTGAACGATTGGCCACACCCAGTGCACCACCATTTCTTTTCACTTCTCCGTTATTGGCATTCACCGAATTTTCAACGCGCGCATAGAAATCCACTGCAAAATCAAAATAATTTCCTGTTGGCTTCTTGGTTAATGTCAAATCTCCAAAATCCCATTCGAGTATGCTGGGAGTAGTCGTCGTTGATGCGATGCAAGTCGGCGTAATCGTAGTGCCTGCCGTTGACTGGATACCCGCCGC
>JAJXUI010000027.1 GCA_021782995.1 Pseudomonadota bacterium
AACAGGAGATAAATGAAGTGATGAAACGCTTAAACAATCGTCCCAGAAAGAGGCTTGGTTACTTGACGCCTAATCAGGTATTCTTCAAATAAGCGTTGCACTTCAAATTTGAATCCGCGAATGCTTTTAACGAGATGTGCAAGAATCAGTTATTCGAGCCGCTTCAGCAGCTTGTCATGTATCCCGCCAAACCCGCCATTACTCATCACCAGCACATGGTCGCCCGGCTTTGCCGCCTGCGCGATGGCATCAATCAATTGCTGCAGGTCATCCTTCACCAGCGCCTTGCTGCCCATCGGCTTTAACGCAGCCGCAGCATCCCAGCCCAGGTTGGCGCCATAGCAGAACACCAGGTCGGCATCCTTCAGGCTGGCGGGCAGTGCGTCTTTCATCACGCCCAGCTTCATGGTATTGGAGCGCGGCTCCAGTACGGCGAGGATGCGCGCACTGCCCACTTTCTTGCGCAGGCCGGCCACGGTGGTGTCGATCGCGGTGGGGTGGTGGGCGAAGTCGTCATACACGGTGATGCCGTTCACCGTGCCGCGTATTTCCATGCGTCGCTTCACGTTCTTGAATTCACTGAGGGCTGCCAGGCCTTGCTTTACCGGCACCCCGGCATGACGCGCGGCAGCGAGGGCGGCCAGCGCATTCATGCGGTTGTGCTCGCCGAGCAGCTCCCAATTAAGCGTGCCCTGCACTACGCCGTTGAAGCGCACCACATTCTGTTCATCAATCTCCCATCCGTCGGCCACGCCGAATTGCTCCACCGTCGTCCAGCAGCCACGCTTGAGTACCCTTTCCAGCGATGCCTCGCGGCCATTGCTGACGATCAGCCCGTTGCCCGGCACCGTGCGCACCAGGTGGTGGAATTGGGTTTCGATAGCGGCGAGATCCGGGAAAATATCCGCGTGGTCAAATTCAAGGTTGTTCAGCACCGCCGTGCGCGGGTGGTAGTGCACAAACTTGGAACGCTTGTCGAAGAAGGCGGTGTCGTACTCATCCGCCTCGATCACGAAGAATGGCGTATCAGTCAATCTTGCCGAAATGCCGAAATTCTGCGGTACGCCACCGATGAGGAAGCCGGGGTTCATCTGCGCGTATTCCAGTATCCACGCCAGCATCGAGGTGGTGGTGGTCTTGCCATGCGTGCCGGCCACAGCGAGCACCCATTTGTCATACAGCAGGGCTTGAGAAAGCCATTGCGGGCCGGAGATATAGGTCAGCCCGCGATTGAGGATTTCTTCCATCAGCGGGTTGCCGCGCGACACCACATTGCCGATCACATACAGGTCCGCACCCAGCTTGAGCTGATCCACGTCCCAGCCTTCGATCAGTTCGATGCCCTGCTCCTCCAGCTGCGCGCTCATCGGCGGATAGACGTTGGCATCGCAGCCGGTGACCTTGTAACCGGCCTGCCGCGCCAGCACTGCAATGCCGCCCATGAAAGTGCCGCAGATACCGAGGATGTGGATATGTGTGGGTTTGCTCATAATAAATTAATGCCAAATTCCGGTTTTGTCATTCCCGCGCAGGCGGGAATCCAGTTTAATTACGCCACTGGATGCCCGATCAAGCCGGGCATGACGATGTTTAGTTTCTAAAAATAAAATACACCGCGCCCATCAGGCATAGCCCCGCCCACAGGTAGTCCAGCTTCAGCGGCTGGTGCATGTAGATCACCGCAAATGGCACAAACACAGAAAGCGTGATCACTTCCTGCAGGATCTTGAGCTGGCCGAGATTCAGCATCGTGTAACCAATTCGATTGGCCGGCACCTGCAGCAGATATTCAAACAGCGCGATGCCCCAGCTGACCAGTGCGGCGACATACCATGGAGAAGCTGAAAGATTTTTCAGGTGACCATACCAGGCAAAGGTCATAAACAGGTTGGAGATCGACAGCATCAGTGCCGTGACCAGTATCGGATTGGAGATCAGGCCCATGATCGCTTGTTAGCCTTGCGTTCGGCTGATGTTGTTCTGAAGAACACGGCTGCCTGGCTTTTACTTCACGCCCAGCAACTCAACATCAAACACCAGCTTCGCATTCGGCGGGATGACACCGCCGCCCGCACCGCGCGAACCGTAGGCCAGCTCGGGCGGCACAATCAGCAAGCGCTGGCCGCCGACTTTCATACCGGCCACGCCATTATCCCAGCCTGAAATCACTTCACCCGCACCAAGCTTGAATGTGAATGCCTGATTCCGGTCACGCGAACTGTCGAACTTGCTTCCCTTGTGGCCGCTGGCCTGTTCGTCATACAGCCAGCCGGTGTAATGGACGGTGACCATCTTGCCCGCCTCTGCAACAGCGCCTTCACCCAGTTTGATATCGGTTTTCACCAGTTCACCCATTTTCGCGGCATCTACAGGCTTGCTGGACTTGAAGGGATAGGTGGTGGCGAAATAATAAAAACCCGCCATCAGCACCACAGCCACAGGCAGCCAGATTGAGCGCTTCTTTTCCATAAAAACTCCTAAGTTACTGATTATTTGAAATAAACGCTAATATTGAGGCCGACTACATCCCCGTTGTATTCATAAGCGTTGGCGACATCCTTTTGCTTGAATCTGGCCTTTGTTGCCCTGAGGTCAAGTGATGCCATGAAATCCTTTTCATCCGAAATAATCCAGCCAATTTCAGCTGCACTGCCCATGGCATTATCAAACTCGTAGGTATCCGGACCAGTATATCCAGGGCCGCTTATCTTCAGCTTTGTGTTGACATGGTAAATAGCCCCGGCGCCCAAACGCAAACTTCCGATACGTATGTATTCAAACAACTCCAAAGGATAGGTATCGAAGTAAGCATACCCATTCGTCGCATTCGCTCCATTCTTTTTGTAGCCGGCTGCAAATTGTGTCTGAAGAATGCCCATATTAACCGCGCCACCAATACGAAACAGGAACCCCGTGTTTGTCTGAACATCCCATGACACGCCGGTAGTATAGGATCCGCTGTATATTCTTTCGCCCCCATCATCCTTGCCGACGCCGACCATCCCCATAAAATCTACTGCATGTGCTGTACTTGCCAGTCCAGCAAACATCATCAACAGCAGTTTTACCAGCCTGAATTTGGCATCCCTGAACATTTTGATTTCCCCTTTAAGTGTTTGCTGCTTTTGTAATTTGAAGCTATTGTATTTCTAATAATTCAATACCGGTGCCAGCCAGCGTTCCGCTTCATCCAGCGTCATGCCTTTCCGCTTTGCGTAGTCTTCTACCTGATCTTTATTGATCTTGCCCACCGCAAAATATTTTGCCTCCGGATGCGCGAGATAAAAGCCGCTTACCGCAGCGGTGGGCAGCATCGCAAAACTGTCGGTGATGGTGATGCCGGCATTCTTAGGTGCTTGCAGCATGTCGAACATCGGACCTTTCTCCGTGTGCTCCGGGCAGGCAGGATAACCGGGGGCCGGGCGGATGCCGCGATACGCCTCTGCGATGAGTTTCTCGTTGTCCACTTCTTCCTGCGGCGCATAGCCCCAGAACTCGGTGCGCACACGATAGTGCAGGTGTTCGGCAAACGCCTCCGCCAGTCGATCTGCCAGCGCTTTCAGCAGGATCGCATTGTAGTCGTCATGCTCCTTCTCGAATTCGGCCACTTTCGCATCGATGCCGATGCCGGCTGTTACCGCAAACGCACCGGCATAGTCCTGCACGCCGCTGTCCTTAGGCGCAACAAAATCCGCCAGGCAGAAGTTGGGTATGTCCGCCGGCTTTTTCGTTTGCTGGCGCAGGTTGTGCCAGGTCATCAGCGACTTTTTGCGATTGTCATCGGCATAGAACTCGATGTCATCATGGTTCACGGTGTTGGCAGGGAACAGCGCAAACACGGCATTTGCCTGCAACCATTTTTCTTCGATGATCTGCTTCAGCATCGCCTGCGCATCGGCGAATAATTTTCTTGCCTCTTCGCCCACCACCTCATCCTGCAAAATTTTCGGATAGCGACCGGCCAGTTCCCACGACTGGAAGAATGGCGACCAGTCGATGAAATCGACGAGGATTTCCAGCGGGTAATTTTCGAGTTTGTGCACGCCGAGCAGCTTGGGCTTCACCGGTGCATAGGTTGCCCAATCGGTTTTCAGGCCATGCGCGCGCGCCTCGGCCAGGGTCACATAACTGCCCTTACCCTTCTTGCTTTCAAACTGCTCACGCAAGCCCACATATTCCTGCTTGATGCCACTCACATAATCCTTGCTCAAGGTGTCGCTGAGCAGATTGCTGCACACGCCCACCGCACGAGACGCATCCACCACATACACGGTGGTACCGCTCGGATAGTTAGGCTCGATTTTCACCGCGGTGTGCACGCGCGAGGTGGTGGCACCACCGATTAACAGCGGGATCTTGAATCCCTGCCGCTCCATTTCCTTCGCCACATGCGCCATTTCTTCCAGCGACGGCGTAATCAGCCCTGAAAGCCCGATGATGTCGGCATTGTGTTCCTTCGCGGTGTCGAGGATCTGCTGGCACGGCACCATCACCCCCATGTTCACCACCTCGAAGTTGTTGCACTGAAGAACGACTGTCACGATATTTTTGCCGATGTCATGCACGTCGCCCTTCACCGTGGCCATTACGATCTTGCCCTTGGGCTTGCTGTTGCCGGATTTCGCCTTGGCCGCTTCGATGTATGGCACCAGATGTGCCACCGCCTGCTTCATCACGCGGGCGGACTTCACCACCTGCGGCAGGAACATCTTGCCCGCACCAAACAGGTCGCCCACCACATTCATGCCGGCCATCAGCGGACCTTCGATCACCTCCACCGGCTCCTTGGCCTGCAGGCGCGCCTCTTCGGTGTCTTCGATGATGTAATTGGTGATGCCCTTCACCAGCGCATGGGTCAGGCGCTCTTGCACGCTGCCCTTGCGCCATGCAAGATCTTCCACCTGTTCCTTGCCGCCGCCCTTGATGGTTTCAGCCAGCTTCACCAGCCTCTCCCCGGCTTCCGGCGATTTGTTCAGCACCACATCCTCAACTGCTGCACGCAGGTCTTTCTGAATCTCTTCGTAAACGCCGAGCTGGCCGGCATTCACAATCCCCATCGTCATGCCGTTCTTGATCGCGTGGTAGAGGAACACGGTGTGGATCGCCTCGCGCACCGGCTCGTTGCCGCGGAAACTGAAGGACACGTTCGACACACCGCCGCTCACCTTGGCGTATTTCAGGTTCTTGCGTATCCAGCCGGTGGCCTCGATGAAATCCACCGCATAGTTGTTATGCTCTTCGATGCCGGTGGCAATCGCGAAGATGTTCGGATCGAAAATGATGTCCTCAGGCGGGAAGCCCACCTTGTTTACCAGCACATCATAGCTGCGCTGGCAGATTTCGATCTTGCGCTGCATGGTGTCGGCCTGGCCTTTTTCATCGAAGGCCATCACCACGGCTGCCGCCCCATAGCGCCGCACCAGGGTTGCCTGCTCGATGAATTTCTCCTCGCCTTCCTTCAGCGAGATGGAGTTCACCACCGATTTGCCCTGCACGCATTTCAGGCCGGCCTCGATGATGCTCCACTTGGAGGAGTCAATCATTACTGGCACTTTCGAAATGTCCGGCTCCGAGGCAATGAGGTTGAGGAATTTCACCATCGACGCTTCACCATCCAGCATCGCCTCGTCCATGTTGATGTCGATGATCTGTGCGCCAGTTTCGACTTGCTGCTTGCAGATCTCCAGCGCTTCCTCGAATTGCCCTTCAAGAATCAGACGCTTGAATTTGGCCGAGCCGGTGACGTTGGCGCGTTCGCCCACGTTTACAAACAAAGAACGCTCGCCGATGTTGAACGGCTCCAGCCCGGACAAACGGCACTCCACCGGATTCTCGGGAATCTTGCGCGGCGGAATGTCTTTCACCGCGTCAGCGATGGCCTTGATGAAATCCGGCGAGGTACCGCAGCAACCGCCGATAATGTTGAGGAAGCCGCTCTGCGCCCATTCCTTGATCTGGCCGGACATGTTTTCTGGCGTGTCGTCGTAACCCGTGGGCGCCAGCGGGTTGGGCAGGCCGGCGTTCGGGTGCGCGCTGACATAGCAGTTCGCCACGCGTGACAGTTCGGCCACATACTGGCGCAGCTCTTCCGCACCCAACGCGCAGTTAAGACCAAACGAAATCGGCTTGGCATGGGCCAGCGAGTTGTAGAAAGCTTCAGTCACCTGGCCGGTCAACGTTCTGCCAGACGCATCCGTAATCGTGCCGGAAATCATGATTGGGAGCGTTTCGCCGCGTTGCTCAAACACCTGCTGCACCGCAAAGATCGCGGCTTTTGCATTCAAGGTATCGAAAATGGTCTCGATCAGGATCAGGTCTGCACCGCCGTCCATCAAGCCATTTGTTGCCTCGGCGTAATCCTTCACCAGTGCATCGAAAGTGATGTTGCGCGCTGCGGGGTCATTCACATCCGGCGAAATCGTTGCGGTTTTGTCGGTGGGCCCGAGCACGCCTGCGACAAAGCGCGGCTTGTCGGCAGATTCGAATTCATCGCACACATCGCGCGCCAGCCGCGCCCCAGCCTTGTTGATTTCATAATTGAGCTCGGCCATGCCATAGGCTTTCAGCGTGGTGGCATTCGCACCAAAGGTATTGGTCTCGATGATATCCGCACCAGCTTCAAGGTATTCGCGATGGATCTGCCCGATCACGTCCGGACGGGTTAATACCAGTAAATCGTTATTGCCCTTCAGCTCGCGCGGAAAATCCTTGAACCTTTCACCGCGATAGTCCGCTTCGCCCAGCTTGTAACGCTGGATCATCGTACCCATCGCCCCATCGAGGATAAGTATGCGTTCTTTCAGGAGTTTTCCGATTTTGTGCTGTGAATTGCTCATGGCGCGCCACTTGAAAATTGAAGCGGGATTTTAGCATGACTGGGCATCATCAACCGCACCCTCTATTGAAGTAACTGCCTTTAAATGTACGGCATGAGTGGCTATACTGGATGCAAATGACTCGCCGATCTCCCCAACCCATCAGCCCCAAGGAGCCCGCCATGGCCACCGGAACCGTACGCCTGCATCGTGTATTGAAAGCACAGCCCGACCGTGTTTACCGTGCTTTTCTCGATCCGGGCGCGATGTGCAAATGGCTGCCGCCCCACGGCTTTGCCGGCCATGTGCAGCATATCGATGCAAAAGTGGGCGGCACCTACCACATGACATTTACCCAGCTCAGCAATGGATTCAGCCACTCCTTCGGCGGCACCTTCCTTGAACTGGTGCCGAATGAATTGATCCGCCATTCCGACAAATTCGACGACCCCAATCTGTCCGGGGAAATGCAGACCACAGTCAGATTGAAAAAAGTATTTTGCGGCACAGAGCTCAGCGTGTTGCAGGAAGGCATACCTGCAGCCATCCCCGAGGCAGGGTGCTACCTGGGCTGGCAGGAATCGCTGGCGCTGCTGGCATTGCTGGTCGAAGCCGAGATACCCGACTGAAAATGAGGGACGCTTTCTGTCGATCCGCGTTTCTCTTATCTGCGGCAATTCTGCTGCATGCACTCACTGCCTGCGCCGCCCCGCAAGCTGAAACAGCCCCTTGCCCCACACCGATTTCACAAAGAATAGCCAATTCCTGCATCGTCACACCCGGAACACTGTGGCGCGGCGCCAAACCCGATGCCGCAGGTGCTGCCATATTGCTTGAGCAAGGCGTGAAATCTGTCGTCAACCTGGAGCTCCTGCATGATGACCGCGATGCTTTTATCAGCGCCCACCCCGCCTTGAAAGAAAGTAGCAGTATTGATTACTACCGCATTTACGAATGGGAGCCGAATGTTGTGATTGCCCCAGCCCTGTTGGACAAACACGTAGCCCAATTCATTGCGCTGATGGAATCTGCACACAAGCCGCTGTATGTACATTGCCGCGCAGGACAGAACCGCACCGGCGTCATGGTGGCAGCCTATCGCGTGTTGCGCGAGAACATGCCAATTGCAGATGCCATCAGTGAAATGCAAAAGTTCCAGGGCATGTGGTTCAGGCAGGATGCAGCCTACATCCGCAGCCTGACAGGCGAGCATCGCGCTAGGATTGAGGAAAAGATTAAGGAAGCAACCATACTCCAGCCCACAGCCAGGCTAGACTGTTCAGCCAACGGCTGCGTGGAAACAAAATGAAATGCCTTTTCTTTATGGATTCACGACAATGGGGGAACGATATCTTTTGATTCCGGTCTGGCTGAACGCATACGGGGTATTCTGCATGACGTTCCCTCCATTCAGCGGGTGCGCAGGTGTCAGATCTTGCATTAACACAAATCCTTTGTTAATCGCATTAATGTAACTGGCAGGTTGTTACGTTGATTGAGATATTGCCTATAGATGCGGAAGCGGTTGAATTGCTGAACCGCGACAAGACGCAAGCATGCGTGCAGATGGCAATGCAACGCTAGTTTCAAATGATTTATTCATGGTTCTGATTTTCTCTATCTTCAAATATTGAATACTGCGTGCAGTTCAAATTCACGCGAATTGGCATACGAAGCGCCTTACCAAATCGGCCACATGGTAATGATGAATACCGTGTTTGTATGTAGTTATTTATAACCATTTTATATGGATGAGCGTAAATATATTATTCAATATAATCAATGTTTTATTAAGTACAGCAAAATTATAGCCCGCTACTGCCAAATTAACTGCAGTAACGGGCTTCATATATTCAAGACTTAATCAAGCGAGGGTGATTTTTCCGCCTTTCAGATTGTCCAGCGGCTGCAGGCTTTGCGCATTGCTGCCAAACTGGGTGTCACTAATCACAGTCTGTGCAGAGGCCAGGTTCATGCCGGTGAAGTTGCCCGAGGTGCCATATTGATGGGCAAGGTCACCCCCCAGTGCGGCGGTGTCGCTACCGGCGAGGTGGGCATTGAGCAGGCTGTTCATTACGCTCCAGTGTGAAGTGGAGCCTGCCTGGTCAAAGCTGTTCACAATGGCAGTGAAATCGAACGTCTGGATTTTCTGGTTGAGCAGCGGATCGGTTGAGGCAGGATCATAGGTTGCCATGGCATCGGCAATCATCTGCAGGCTGAACACGCTCTTGTTGTTCAGTGGCTAAAGGGGTCAGCTTCGCTTCATTTTTCATCACGCATGTCATTTTTATTCTCCCCAATTCAAAATCCAAAATCATTTTGTGTTTCATCATCACCTGCGTTATGCAATCTAAGAGACAGACTCGATTTATTTCGCCCATACTTCAAAAGGCTGCCAAAATAATTCAATATAATCAATATATTACTCCATCACACCCAGATCTCCAGCCTTCCAACTTCCTTCTCAATACCACAACCCCCTGATTTACTTATGATTTCCCTCAGGGTTGCGCTCACGACTCCCCTACCGTATTATCATTAAACGGAAATCCAAATAATAAAAAATCTGCAACAACGGAATTCCCATTTTTCGGGGGTATTGCCGCCCGGCCAAGTTTTCGCAAGAAAGCCGGCGCTCTGGCAAGCAACGGTGCAGGGGGTGCTCACCATGCAGCTACCCATATCACACGCTGAGAAGGGAGTAATCCAATGAACGAGTTTCGTTCCTGGCTGTTCTGGCCAGATCACATGGCCTTGTCTGTACTGGCCCTGTTTTTCCTCGTTACGCTATTTCTGTATGCCGCACGCACACCGGCGCATAACGTGATCATGTCTTCGTGCCATCTTGCCGGGCATGCCTTGCGCTTTGCCGCACGCTGGCTGCTGCTGGCTGCGGAAAACCTGCGCAACCGCAACAAAGCGGTGCTGCTGGCGCATGGCGAAGCGGAGGTGAGCGCGCAAATTGAACGTGAATTCGAGCGCGCCACGGTGCTGGTGCAGAAGGAACTGGCCGAATATCCCGCGCTGCAGCGCAAGATGATGGAGGAGCTGACACGGCTGGAGGATGACTATGCCAAGTGCGGCGACATTCCACCGCCGCCGCCGGAATGGGTGAATGCGCTTTCCACCATTGCCAATCTGCAAACCGGTGGCGACATCGCGAAGAAGATGCTGGAAGAGCTGCACAAGTCAGTGGGCAAGATTCATGACAAGACCATCGCCGAATACCGAAAATCCTACGAAGGGCGGCACAAGATCCTCAAGTCGCTGATGCCGATATGGCGCTCGGTGGACAAGAGCGCAAAGCACCTCGATGCAAACATCGTCACGCTGAACAGCAATGCGGTGGCGATCGACATGCACATGGGACGCTACGAAGAGATGCGCGAGAAGACCGACAAGAGCGAACATGCGCTGGCCATCTCGGCCTTTGTGCAGCTGGGCATTTCTGCGCTGGTGATGCTGATCGCCGCTGGCGGTGCCTTCATCAACTTCAAACTGATCGCGCTGCCGATGTCGGAAATGGTGGGCGCCAGCGATTACCTGACCAACAGCCTGCGCACTTCGGATGTGGCCGCGCTGGTGATTGTCTTAATGGAAGCCTCTATGGGTGTGTTCCTGCTGGAGTCACTAAGAATTACCCATTTATTCCCCACGATGCAGAGCATGAACGACCAGATGCGCCGCCGTGTGATGTGGGCGGCCTTTATCCTGCTGCTGATTCTCGCCTGCGTGGAATCTTCGCTCGCGCTGATGCGCGACATGCTGATTGCAGACAAGGCGGCAATGCTGCATGACCTGGCCACCGTGCAACCGGTTGCCAGCGACAGCCTGCTCACGCATATTCCAATGGCAGGACAGATGATCATGGGCTTTGTGCTGCCCTTTGTGCTGGCGTTTGTCGCGATCCCGCTGGAGGTGGTGGTGTACAGCCTGCGCACGGTGCTGGGTGTATTGCTGGTAATGCTGATGCGCGGCATCAGCTTCCTGCTGCGTTTTGGCGCGATGATCCTCAACCGCATCGGCCACATTCTGGTGAATGTGTATGACATCACGATCGTGTTCCAGCTGATGGCGGAACGCTGGGTGCTCGCGTTGCGCGGCGCAGTCCCCGCCAAGGCCGGCAAACTCAACACCGGGAGCGCTTCCTAATGTCCAAGAAAATATTCAATTTATTCATCATATTACTTATCACCCAGCTTGCAGCCTGTGGCGACAACCGCCTGCATACGCAGGGCGTGTATGTACTGATCGACACCTCCGGCACCTACACCCAGCAGGTGAGCAAAGCACGCCAGCTGATCAACTACCTGCTGGCCAACCTGAATACCGGCGATTCGCTGGCGGTGGCCAAGGTGGAAAGCAAGAGCTTCAGCGAAAAGGACATCGTGGCCAAGGTAACTTTCGACCGCCGCCCGTCACAGGCCAACCAGGAAAAGCGCGCGTTCAACCAGAAGATCGAAGCGTTTGCAAAGGATGTGAAGGGCAGCGCCTACACTGACATCACCGGCGGGCTGATCCAGGCAGCGGAATACCTGAACGAAGCCAATCCCGGCCACAAGACGGTGATCATCTTTTCCGACATGCAGGAAGAGCTGGGCAAGGAAACCGTGCGCGACTTCCCGATCAAACTGGATGGCATACGCGTGATGGCGGTCAACGTGACCAAGCTGAACACCGACAACACCGATCCGCGGCGTTATCTTGACCGGCTGGAATGGTGGAAAAAGCGCGTGCTGGAGGCCGGTGCCAGCGAATGGTATGTGATCAACGATCTGGAACATCTGGACCGGGTACTTGGCACGCAATAACCTTTGCGCCGAGGCCCTGTTACGTTTCATCATTGCAGCTTCATTGAGGGATCATAGCGCACCACACGGTTACGGCCGGTTTCCTTGGCGTGATACATCGCAGAATCAGCATTCATGAGCAGTGACTTTTCATCACGGCCATGTTCCGGGAAAACTGCGATGCCGATGCTGGAGGAAATATTCAGCTGGTGGCCCATGATCATGAAGGACTCGTCCAGCGCCTTGCGGATTTTTTCGGCAACCGCATATGCATCGCCCTCCTTATCCACCATCGGCAATAACACGACGAATTCATCGCCACCGATACGCGCAGCAGTATCCGATTCACGCAGGCAATCCTGGATGCGGATTGCCACCTCCTTCAGCAGGATATCGCCGACATGATGGCCAAGCGTGTCATTGATCGGCTTGAATTTGTCCAGATCGATGAACATCACCACCATGAAATGCTGTTCGCGCTTTGCGGTGGATATGGCCTGCTGCAATCGGTCGGTCAGCAGGGTGCGGTTGGGCAGCCCGGTCAACGGATCATAGTGCGCAAGATTGACCATGTGCGCCTCGGCTGCCTTGCGCTCGCTGATATCCGAGAACAGCGCCACATAGTTTGTCAGCTGACCAGTCTCGTCACGTACCGCATTGATCGACAGCCACTCCGTATAGAACTCACCATTCTTGCGGCGGTTGAATATTTCGCCCTGCCAGCTGCCGGTGTTGTTGAGGACCTGCCACATTTCGCTGAAAAACTCCGGTGTATGCGCACCCGAGGCCAGCAGCTTGGATTTTTTACCGACGGCCTCCGCCGCCGTATAACCGGTGATCGCGGTAAATGCCGGATTCACCTGGAGGATGATGGATTGCGGGTCAGTCACCAGCACCGCTGTATCCACATTCTCAATCACTTTCTTCGCCAGGCGCATGTCCGCCTCGGCACGCCTGCGCTCCTGCAGTTCGCGCGCCAATCGCCGGGTAACGGATATTGCACGGCTCCGGCCATCCACTAGCGACCAGGTCAGCAACGTCAGCAGGATGCTGATCAGAATGCCTGCCAGCGCGATGGAGCGCGGCCTCTGGTTGAGCAGGCGCTGGTCGAATTCCGGCACCGAGAAATACTGCAACGTCCAGTCACGTCCGGAGATTTCCACATGGCTGATTGCGCTGAAATAGGGTCCATGCCCGTTGACGCCTTGCAATACCTTTCCATGCCGGTACATCAGCATCTGCTCATCCACCTGACTGCCATCATATATTTCAAAAATAACTCGCGGCAGCTCACTGGCAAACATGCTCTGCATCAGGTCCTGCATGCTGAAGGGTGAATACACCCACCCCAGCAAGTTCAAACGGCGCTGATTCCGTGTATTGTGAAATTGGCCATTGCGGTATACCGGCAACCACATGATGAACCCTATCTGCTGGCCGAGTGCGCGATCATTCAGCAGATGCAGCAACGGTGAAATCACGCACTGGCCACTGTCCCTTGCTTTCTCCATGGAGAGCTTGCGGCCAGTTTCACTCAGCGCATCGAATCCGGGAACCTGCAGATTGATTCCGTCTGCGGGCTCCAGATAGACGACCGGGGCATATTGTTCCCGTTCCCCTGCCGGAAAGATCCTGTAATCACCCAGGCCTTTTCGATGCATCTCCCGCACGAAACCCGGTATCTGTTCACGCCTGAGTAAATGGGCATAACCCAGTCCCTGCACGCCGGGAAAATTTTTCTCCAGCCTCAGCGCTGAAACATATTCCCGGAATTGATTTCGATCGACGCTGCGCGTAGCGGCAAACAAGCCTTTTGCCCCGTGCAGCATGCTCTCGTACATCGCCATCTGGTGGACGATTTTCGACTGGATTTCCTGGGTTTCGTAGAGAAACTCGTGCTGCAGGACATGTTCGGTTTCTGCCTTGGCAATACGCCACAGGTACAAGGTTACCAGCAACGAAAGGACAAAAACCAGCAGTGGAAGCAGGCGGTAAAGACTGAATCCATGCGTCTCCTGCGATGCCTGAATAGCACTGGCGGCGGCATCATTGCCTGTCATTACCGACATCTATGCAACTCCCCGCATCAAGGTGTTGCCGGCTGATTGACTACTTGCCGGCAAGTAGAAAGATTCCTGCTTCTGAATATACGCATGCTTCAGGCCTTGCGCAATATATGGTGGCTATCCCTGCTTGTCCATCCGGCGATATTGCACGGCCTCAGCAATATGTGCAGCCGCCACCTTGTCGCTGCCCGCCGTATCGGCGATGGTGCGCGCCACCTTCAGGATGCGATGGTAGGCGCGTGCCGACAGGTTGAGCCGGGTGATCGCTTGCTGCAGCAGGGCTTCGCCGGCCTCATCCGGCCGGCAATATGTCTCTATTTCTGCCACGGCAAGTTGTGCATTGGCCTTACCCTGACGCCGCAAGGCACGTTCCCGTGCCCTTTCCACCCGCGCCCGGATGGCTGCGCTGCTTTCTCCAGCCTGTTGTTGCAGCAGTGCATCCTGCGGCACGGCTGGCACTTCAAGCTGGATGTCGATGCGGTCCAGCAGCGGCCCGGAAATCTTGCTTCGATAGCGAGCCACTTTGTCCGGCGTGCAGCGGCATTTGCCGCTGTAATGTCCGAGATAGCCGCATGGGCAGGGATTCATCGCTGCCACCAGCTGGAATTCCGCACGGAAATCTGCACGACGTGCCGCGCGCGAAATGGTAATGCGTCCGCTCTCCAGCGGTTCTCGCAGCACTTCCAGCACCTGGCGGTCGAACTCGGGCAGCTCATCCAGGAACAGGATGCCATGCAGTGCCACGGAGATTTCACCTGGACGCGGCGTGCTGCCGCCCCCCACCAGCGCCACGGCCGAGGCAGTATGATGCGGCGCACGATAAGGGCGTTGCCGCCAGCGGCTCATTTCAAAAGACCCCGCCAGCGACTGCATCGCCGCACTTTCCAGCGCTTCATTCATCGTCATCTGTGGCAGGATGCCGGGCAACCTTGCCGCCAGCATCGATTTGCCGGTACCCGGTGGCCCGCTCATCAGCAGGCTGTGTCCTCCCGCAGCCGCAATTTCCAGCGCACGCTTGGCGTGATTCTGGCCTTTGACATCACCCATGTCAGGATAATCATGCGTCTGGCCATTTAGCGCAGGCGAATAGCGTGGTATCTGCTCATGCCGGTTCAGGTGTGCCGCCACCTGCAGCAATGATTTCGCACCATATATGGCGGCCTGTTCCACCAGCGCCGCCTCAGCCGCATTGGCCTCAGGCAATAAAAAAGCACGGCCGCAATTCGCTGCATGATACGTCATGGCGAGCGCACCGCGTATCGGGCGCAAATCACCATTCAAGGCCAGTTCGCCTGCAAACTCATAGTCGTTCAGGCTTTCCGGTGGAATTTGCCCGGATGCTGCCAAGATGCCCAGCGCAATCGGCAGGTCGAAGCGCCCGCTTTCTTTCGGTAAATCAGCCGGGGCAAGGTTGACGGTAATGTGACGATTGGGGAATTCGAATTGACAGTTTTGCAAGGCTGCGCGCACCCTGTCTCGACTTTCCTTGACCTCTGCCTCAGGCAAACCAACGATGGTGAAACTCGGCAGTCCGTTGGCAAGATGCACCTCCACGGTGACCTGCGCAGCCTCCATGCCGGTCAGTGCCCGACTGTACAGCACGGCGAGACCCATCTATTTCTGCTGTGATTCCAGCGCTGTGACACGCGCTTCCAGATCGGCCAGCTTTTGCTGCGCGCGCTGCAACAATTGCGCCTGAACATCGAACTCCTCGCGCGTCACCAGGTTCAGCCGGGAAAACCCCTGTTCCAGCAGGGCACGGGCATTTTTTTCAAAATCCCGTAACGGGCTGTTGGCAGCAGCTGCGGAAAGCCGGGAGGCAAATTCATCCAGTATTTTTGAATCCAGCATTGAATATTTCCTTCGGTCTAGACAAATTGCAGTGTAACAAAATTGTACATTGAAATCGTGCACCAACCCGGTGCCCACCAAGATTGCAAACGCCTGAAAACAGTGCACACCTTTTGTGCATGGATTTTGTTTAAATCTATAACATGTTGAATATATTATATATTATTTATCTGGCACAGAAGCTGCTAAGTATCGGCCGTGGATGATTTTGTCCCACAACCAACTCATAGAAAAGGATTTCAACATGCAAAAGACCAAACTACTGATCGCCGTTCTGGGAACATTGAGTGCTGCAACTGCCATGGCAGCTGACGCGCCTGCTTCATCACTCACACCCAGCTCCAATGTGGCCGTCGTGAGCAACTATCTGTACCGCGGTATTTCCCAGACTGGTGCCAGCCCTGCAATCCAGGGCGGGTTTGATCTGGCTCATGCAAGCGGTGCTTATATCGGTGTATGGGGTTCTTCGATCAGCTGGATCAGTGATGCCAACACGAGCGTCGCCAACTCCGGCACCGAGTTCGACACCTACCTGGGCTACAAGGGCAAAGCGGGTCCGATCGACTACGACGTAGGCTACCTGCGTTACAACTACCCCGGTAAAGTTCCTGCCGGTACGGCTTCTTCCGATACGGACGAACTGTACATTGCCGGTACCTACTCCATCGCGACCCTCAAAGTTTCCTACTCGCTGGGCGATACTTTCGGCGTGACCAAGGCTGCAGGTTCTACCTATGTTGATCTGAGTGTGAACTATCCCGTTGGCGAAACCGGCTACACATTGGGCGCACATTACGGCACACAGACCTATACAAGTACAGACAGCAGTGTAGACAATTCCATCTACACCTACTCCGACTACAAGGTAAGTGTCAGCAAGGATCTGGGCAGCGGTTATGCACTGAGCCTGACAGGCAGCAGCACCAATGCCAAGGAGAGCTCCTACACTGTACAAAACAAATTCCTGGGCAGAAGCGCTGCCGTTGTAGCACTGAGCCGCGCCTTCTAATTTAACGGGGCGGCCAGGCCGCCCCCTTTTCAAGGAGAGTCAAATGATGAAAATGGTTACCGCAATCATCAAGCCGTTCAAGCTTGATGAAGTCCGCGAAGCACTATCCGCCATCGGCGTACAGGGCATCACTGTGACCGAGGTGAAGGGCTTCGGCCGCCAGAAAGGCCACACCGAACTGTACCGTGGCGCTGAATATGTGGTGGATTTCCTGCCCAAGATCAAGCTGGAGGCCGCCATCAAGGCCGACATGCTGGATCAGGTGCTGGAAGCCATCGAAAAGGCCGCCCAGACAGGCAAGATCGGTGACGGCAAGATCTTTGTCACCGGCATTGAACAAGTTGTCCGTATCCGCACCGGTGAAACCGGCGTGGAAGCCCTCTGATAGGAGCCCAGACATGAAAACGAAACAAAGTGAAGTTTCAGTGAAGGCTAACGCCAGCGTAAGCTGGGGTTATGCCGCAGCTAAAAAACTACTTCTGACCCTCAGCCTGGTGGGCGCGCTGTTCGGCCTGTCCGCCCCGGCCTTTGCAGATGACGCTGCACCCGCTGCGACACCTGCCGCTACGGCTGCCGCAGCCACTCCCGCTACAGCTGCCCCTGCACCTGCCGCCGCTCCCGCACCCGTACCCAACAAAGGCGACACCGCCTGGATGATGGTAGCCAGCCTGCTGGTGATCATGATGTCCATCCCCGGCCTGGCATTGTTCTACGGCGGCCTGGTACGCAGCAAGAACATGCTGTCCGTACTGATGCAGGTGTTCACGATCTTCTCGCTGATCACCGTATTGTGGGCCGTGTACGGTTACTCGATCGCCTTTACCGAAGGTAACGCATTCTTCGGCGGCTTCGGACGCGCGTTCCTGAAAGGCATCTTTGATCCGGTAACCGGCAGCGTGGCCAATGCAGCTACATTCAGCAAAGGCGTGGTAATTCCCGAGTTCGCATTCGTCGCCTTCCAGGCCACATTTGCAGCGATCACCGTGGCCCTGATTGTCGGCGCTTTCGCAGAACGTGTGAAATTTTCCGCACTGCTTGTGTTCTCCGTGCTGTGGTTCACCTTCTCCTACCTGCCGATGGCACACATGGTATGGTTCTGGGCGGGTCCTGATGCCTACACTTCTGCTGCTGCCGCAGATGCAGCGAATGCGACTGCCGGCTGGCTGTTCCAGAAGGGCGTGCTTGACTTCGCGGGCGGTACCGTTGTGCACATCAACGCTGCGATCGCCGGCCTGGTTGGCGCCTATGTGATCGGCAAGCGTGTTGGCTACGGCAAGGAGAGCTTTGCTCCGCACAGCCTGACCATGACCATGATCGGCGCTTCCCTGCTGTGGGTAGGCTGGTTCGGTTTCAATGCAGGTTCTGCACTGGAAGCTGGTGGCACTGCTACCCTGGCCTTCATCAACAGCTTGAATGCAACAGCGGCTGCGGCAATGACCTGGATGCTGTCTGAATGGATGCTGAAAGGCAAACCCAGCCTGCTCGGTGCAGTTTCCGGCGCAATCGCAGGTCTGGTTGCAATCACTCCGGCTTGCGGCTGGGTGGGTGTAGGTGGCGGCCTGATCATCGGCGCACTGGCTGGTGTTGCATGCTTCTGGGGTGTTACCGGCCTGAAGAAGATGCTGGGCGCAGATGACTCCCTCGACGTATTCGGTGTACACGGCGTGGGTGGTATCCTCGGCGCGCTGCTGACCGGTGTATTCAACACATGGAAACTGGGCGGCACCGGTATCGCCGACTACGTGGCCAACACGGTTGTTGATACACAAATCGGCCCGCAACTGTGGATCCAGGCGCAAGGCGTGCTGACTGCCCTGATCTGGTCCGGCGTGGTTGCCTACATCAGCTACAAGATTGTGGACATGACTATCGGTCTGCGTGTATCCGAAGAAGCTGAACGCGAAGGCCTGGATACAACAACACACGGTGAACGTGCTTACAACATGTAAAATCTGGAAGCATGTAATACGTAGTTGATGTAGTACCCAAACACAGAACGCCCCGGCATGCCGGGGCGTTCTGTTTTGCTGCAACATTTCGTAATGCCAGAACCAAACCCGTCACTTCAGCCGAGCAACGCTGACACGCTCCCGCTTTTCCAGCAGCAACTCCTGGATATATTCCATCCAGCCCGTCACTGCCTTGCCCACCGCAGTCTGGTCTTCCTGAAAATTCGGCCAGCGTCTTTGTACTTCGAACAGGGTTTCCGTGATCTGGCTGATGGTTTCCTCATTCACCTGATACAGCTCGGCCAGGCTGGCTTCATCACCATCCAGGTTTTTCAGCACGCCGCCACCATCAGACACATCTATTCCGGCTTCGCGCGTGGCCTTGCCCAGACTGGCAAGCCTTTGCTGGACATAGCCGGACGGACTGCGCGGCCGCGGCGGCAAATCGCCGATCAGCCGGCTCCAGAATTCCAGTGCCAGATCAATCTTGCGCAGCTGGTCACGAATGACCTCCGGATTCACCAGCTCGAGCGTGGGCACTTCCGACGTGTCCACACTTCCGTGCCCGAGCAGCACGGCGAGAAATGCATTCAGTTCGGCATCGTATTTCTGCTGGTTGAACTTCAGCGACAGCGCCAGGTGCTGTTTGCCATCCCGGGTTTCTTCATCCAGCCTGTTGATGGCCAGCTCGGCAATGGACAGGATTTTAGCCAGTTCCCCAAGCTCACTTCCCATCAGCCCGAATGGATAACCACTGCCATCGATGCATTCGTGATGCCGCATCACGGCATTAATCACGTCCAGCGAATAGATGCCCGAGTTAAGCAGCATGCGCTGCGATGTGGCCGGATGGGTGTAGATCATTTCGCGTTCTTCGCGCAGTGGGTGCGCATCTTCACGCATCAACTTCTCGTCTATGCGCAGCTCGCTGATATCGTGCAGCAGGCCGGCCGTAGCCAGCTCCTGCAATTGCTTTGGCGAGAGGCCGCGCCGCAAGCCGAGATAGATGCTCAGCAATGCCACCGATACACTGTGCACCAGCAGCGCCAGCCTGTTCTCGCGCGCCAGTGTCAGCAAAAATACCATCGGCGTGCTGAGCTGCACCTGTGCAAGGATTTCAGTCAGGCTTTCCGGATGCACAATGGCCTTTGCCATGCGCATCAGCGGCGAGCGTGTATGCAGCAGGTTGCGCGCAATCACGATGATCTCATCCATCGTGATGCCATTTTCCACCACCAGGCATTGCTCCAGCGGCGGCAGGATGTCGTGCTGTCCCAGCTTTTCGGCAAAGGTGGAATCGATGCGCACCCCCTTGTTTACCAGCTTGAGCCCGGTGGTGGAATACACATCCTGGCAGGTGGTCACCGGCAATCTTTCTGCAAGCTGCGTAATGATCAGCTTGTAATACTGGTCGTGCAGTGTTGCCATCAGCCTATTTGAATACCACCGTCTTGTTTTCGCAGATCAGCACGCGGCTTTCCACATGGTAGCGCAGGCCGCGTGCCAGTACTGTCTTTTCGATATCGCGCCCGTAGCGCACCATGTCGTCCACCGTGTCGCCATGGTCGATGCGCACGATGTCCTGCTCGATGATGGGGCCGGCATCAAGATCAGCCGTCACATAATGGCAGGTTGCACCGATCAGCTTCACGCCGCGCTCGAACGCCTGATGATAGGGCTTGGCCCCCATGAAAGACGGCAGGAAGCTATGGTGAATGTTGATCACGTGCCCGGCAAACTTGCGGCACAGTTCAGGAGGCAATATCTGCATGAAGCGCGCCAGCACCATGGTGTCACCATCGTATTGCACATACAGCTTCTCGATTTTTGCGAATGCCTCCGCCTTGTCCTCCATCGGCACATGGTGATAGGGGATACCATGCCATTCGACAAAACTTCGCAGGTCTTCATGATTGGAAATGACGCAGGGGATATCCACCTCCAGTTCTCCGCTGCGCCAGCGATGCAATAGATCGTTGAGGCAATGGTCCTGCTTGCTGACCAGCACCACCAGACGCATTTTCCGCGCCGAGTCCTGCACCTGCCACTGCATGCCGAATTCCTGCGCGACTGCTGCAAACTTTTCGCACATCTCCTCCAGCGTGAATGGCAATGAATCCGCAAGGATTTCCTGGCGCATGAAGAAGCGCCCGGTTGCTTCATCCGCGTGATAACTCGCTTCCACAATCCAGCCACCATGCCGGGCGAAGAAGCCGCTTACTGCGGCCACAATGCCAACGCGGTCCGGGCAGGACAGCGTCAGGGTATAACGTCGGGATGAATTCATGTATCTGATCCGGAATGATTATATGATTGACCTGAAGGGCGATTCTAACCGAAGCACCCGCACGGCTAGTAGGCCTTTCAGGAGTAGATTACAATCAATGGTTAAATTGCAATCCAGTCATTCTAAAAACATGCACAAACAAAAAGTCGATGTCCTGCTGGTTGGCGCAGGCGTGATGAGCGCAACCCTGGGCATGCTGCTCACCCGTCTTGATCCAGCCCTGAAAATCGTCATGGTGGAGCGGCTGGGCAAGGTTGCCCATGAAAGCACGCACAGCCTGAACAATGCCGGCACCGGCCATGCCGGTTACTGCGAGCTGAATTACACGCCACAACGGGCCGATGGCAGCGTCGATATCAGCAAGGCGCTGAAGATCAATGCCGGCTTCGAAGTGTCGCTGCAATTCTGGTCCTGGCTGGTGGAGCAAGGTGTATTGCCAGCCTCCCATGAATTCATCAATGCGATCCCGCACCAGAGCTTTGTCTGGGGCGACAAGGATGTGGATTTCCTGCGCAAGCGTTTCGAGCTGCTGCACAAGCATCACCTGTTTGAAGAAATGCAGTACAGCGAAGACCATGCCAAGCTGGAAAAATGGATGCCGCTGGTGATGTCCCGGCGCGACGCCGGGCAGAAAGTTGCAGCGACGCAGGTCAATCATGGCTCCGATATCGATTTCGGTTCGCTGACCCGCCACATGATCAAGGCACTTAAGCAGCACCATTCCTTCGAACTGCTGCTGAAACATGACATCAACGGCCTGAAGCAGCAGGCAAACGGACACTGGAAAGTCACCGTGGATGATCTGCACAACAAGGAAACCAGGCAGATCGAAGCAGCTTTCGTGTTCCTCGGCGCAGGTGGCGGCGCCTTGCCCTTGCTGCAGAAAACCGGACTGCCGGAGGCCAGGGGCTATGGCGGCTTCCCGGTCAGCGGCCAGTGGCTGATCTGCAAGAACCCGGACATCGTGAAAAAGCATCACACCAAGGTATATGGCAAGGCCCCCACCGGCGCCCCACCGATGTCCGTACCCCACCTCGACGCACGCATCATCGATGGCAAACCCGCGCTGCTGTTTGGCCCCTATGCCGGCTTTACCACCAAATTCCTGAAGGAAGGCTCCATTTTTGACCTTTTCAGCTCGGTGAAACCGTCCAACCTGAAGCCGATGATGTCCGTCGCCTTCGACAACATGGACCTGACACGCTACCTGATCAAGGGCGCATTGCAGTCACACAAGGAACGCGTTGCGGCGCTGCAGGATTTTTATGCAAGCGCCAAGGAATCCGAATGGAAGCTCGAGGACGCAGGTCACCGCGTGCAGATCATCAAGCAGTGCAAGAGCAAGGGCGGCCGGCTGGAATTCGGCACCGAAATCATCACCGCCAGGGATGGCACCCTGGCCTCATTGCTTGGCGCTTCTCCTGGTGCATCCATTTCTGTCCAGGCCATGCTGGAAGTGCTGGAGCGCTGCTTCAAAAAGCAGATGCACAGCAGCGAATGGAAAAGCCAGCTGCACACCATGATTCCTTCATTTGGCATTTCACTGGATGATGACGTGGCATTGCTGCACGAAGTGCGCAAACGCACACGCAAGATACTGGGGCTGGATTTCAAGGGCACCGCCATCTGATCCGCTTGCCACCTGCATTTGCATCCCGTGACCGCCTTTGGGCAAAATAAACAGACCATTTATCACGTTGGATATAGTACATTTCTCCTAAATTCAATTAACCTTGCCGCCTCAAGGTGAATGGGCATATACAGAAGCCAAACATTAACGCCTTGATTTTAAAAGGAGATTTTATGAGTATTGCGCGTTTGAAGTTGTTCCTGTTGTTGTTCAGCCTGCTGCCAATCGCTGCACACAGCCTCGAGCTGGTCGGGGTAGGCCGCCATGTTCCCTCACAGCTGTTTGATGACTGGGCCAAACAATTTTCCGCGCAAAACGAAACCATCACCATCAAGTACCAGATCACCAGTCCGGCCGACATCGTCAAGCTGATCGAGGAAGACCGCGCCGATTTTGCCGATACCGATACACCTTTCAGCAAGTCAGAACTGGATGCCAAAGGCATTACCCAGTTTCCATACATGTTCACCGCGATTACGCCTGTCATCAATATCCCGGGCATCTTCACCAGCCAGCTGAGGCTGGATGGCAGCACACTCGCCGCGATTTACCTGGGCAAGATTACGCGCTGGAATGATCCTGCACTGGTCGCGCTTAACCCCAAACTGCAATTGCCGGACGAAGCCATCCAGGTCGTTCATGGCAATGCCCAGGCCAGCGGTACCTTCCCCATCAGCAATTACCTGTCCAAGGTCAGTAGCGAATGGAAAAGCAAAGTTGGTGATGGCGCAGTCGTGAACTGGCCTACCGGCACCGCCCTGCCCAGCGAACTGGGCATTGGTGATTTTGTAAAAAACACCCCCTACTCCATCGGCTATACCGAAATTTCCTATGCCAGGAAACACAACATCAACTATGTACAGATGCAGAACAAGGATGGACGCTTTGTCAGCCCGCACACCGGCAGCGTGGAAAGCTCATTGCAACTGGTCAAGTGGAAATCGAGCAACGGCTTCTGTGAAGATACTGCCGACGCCGGCGGCTTCAACAGCTGGCCGATCGTCTCGGTGTCATACCTGATCATCAACAAGACCTCGAAAGATATCCCGCGCCGCCTTTCCCTGCTCAAGTTCATCAGCTGGGATATCGGGCAGGGCGACATCATTGCCACCAATCTTGACTTCATGCCGATCAACCGCAGCATCCTGCCGCTGATCCGTGGCGCCTGGAATGACACACCGCTGACCATCGAAGGCGGCGTCGTGGTCGACGCAAAACAGGTTAACGAAATGCGCAGTGGCAAAGTCCTCATCGTAGACGCCAGGGTGGCACGTGAATACGAAGAGTCGCACATCCCCGGCGCACTCAGCATTCCTTACGCCGAAAAAAGTGAAAAATCCGCCAACTTCAATCCCCAGGCCGATCAATGAGACCTGAGCAAGCTGCCTGCAAACAAGGATACTCCGCTCGTGTTCTACTGCAACGCCGGCGCTTGCTGGAAAGGCTACAAGGCAGCGGTTGTCGCGATCCGCGCCGGTTACAGGAAAGTGCACTGGTTCCGCGGTGGCCTGCCTGCCTGGCAAGCCAGGAGCTATCCCGTTGATACCTCGATCGCCGCCGGTAGCGCAAAACCCAAGTCCTGATGCCATTCCTGCCATTTCCCGGTTGCATGCGGGAAATGGCCTTAGCCCACCACCAAAGATGATGACTTCGCGTCACATTTCCGCAACGAATTCAGAATTATGCAATATTAACGAGTTATAATATCTCGTTTTTTGGGCGCGCCCATTAAAAAATATATAACATATTCAAGCACTTGGAGCACTCATGACCGCATTGACCCCGTTGAGAAACATTCCGCAAGTCAATATTTTCCGCAAAGGCGACGTATTTGTACTGTTTGGCGAACTGTTCGGACGCGGCTATGCCAATGGCCTGGTCGACGAGGCGCGCAAAGCCGGCATGACGATTTATGGCATCACCGTAGGCCGCCGCAATGAAGACGGCAGCCTGCGCGCGCTGACTGACGAAGAACTGGCTACCGCCGAAGCCAACCTTGGCGGCAAGATTTTCAACGTGCCACTGATGGCCGGTTTCGATCTCGATGCGCCTGCAGGCACCCCAACCCCCACCGACATGATCAGCGAAATGACGCTGAAAAGCTGGCAGACTGACACACTGGATTTCACCCATATCGAAAAGTGCCGCGAAGTCGGCGTCAGGCGCTTCAAGGATGCCGTCGCGAAAGTGATGTCCGAACTGGAAGGCAAGATCAAGGACGGCAGCAATGTATTCTTCGCACATACGATGGCGGGCGGCATCCCCAAGGTAAAAGTGTTCCTCGCCATTGCCAACCGCATCTACAAGGGCCGCGGCGAACGCTTCCAGTCTTCACGCACGCTGGTGGACAGCGACTTAGGCCGCCTGATCCTGATGAACTTCAATGAAGTGACTGCCAACACCTTCAAGTACCTGATCGAAGGCACTGCGGCCATCCGCAGCCGTATGGAAAAAACCGGCGGCCAGGTTCGCTATACCGCCTATGGTTACCACGGCACCGAAATCCTGATCGACGGCAAATACCAGTGGCAGACCTATACCAACTACACCCAGGGCCAGGCCAAGATGTTGCTGGAACAAAATGCGGAGCAGGCCTGGGCGCAGGGCGTAAAAGCCACCGTATTCAACTGCCCGGAGATCCGCACCAACTCTTCCGACATCTTTGTCGGTGTTGAGCTGTCCCTGTTCCCGCTGCTCACCGCACTGAAGCAGGAGGGCGGTGGTGCCTGGGCAGATGCACAATGGAACGCCTGCCAGTCCTTGCTGCAACCGGGCAACTCGCTGGAAGACTTGCTGAAGCGCATCGAGGACTACAACGTCAGTGACACGATGAAAACCTTCCGCAACTACGCTGCCTGGCCAATGGACAACACCGCAGCGCTTGCCGACCTGATGATAGGTACATCGGACGCCATCACAGACATGCATGTGGACCGCAAGGCATTGATCACCGACCACCTGAGTGCACTGGTGCTGGAAGGTACCGGCCCCCTGATGTTCCATGAAGCCTCCGCACCCGCCTCACCGGTGCTGTGGCTGAACCACGACATCATTGCAAAGCAGCTGGCCCTTATTCATAGCAAATAACTGCCTGCCGCATCTCTGTATCAGCAAGACCCGCATGCAGGTGCTGCGGGTCTTTTGATTTGGCAATACATAAAACAGGAATCACACATGAGTACACTGCCACCCTGCCCAAAATGCAATTCTGCCTATGCCTATGAAGACGGTGACATGCTGATCTGCCCCGAGTGCGCGCATGAGTGGCCCAAAAATGCAGATGCTGAAGTTGCCGAGACCGGGCTCAATATCAAGGATGCCAATGGCACGCCCTTGCAGGATGGGGACACCGTCACCGTGATCAAGGACCTCAAGGTGAAGGGCTCCTCACAGGTGGTCAAGGTCGGCACCAAGGTCAAGAACATACGCCTGGTAGAAGGCGATCACGATATCGACTGCAAGATCGATGGCTTTGGCGCGATGAAGCTGAAATCGGAGTTTGTAAAAAAGGCTTGATCCCGGCAAAACCTGTCCTCACCCGCCGCTGCCTGCTGATGCAGCCTTGAGCGGCGCAGCGGAATAGGGGCAAACGCCCTGCAGGAACAGCGGAAATATTTTTTCCGCTTGCTGCAACATCGCGCGTTTGCTGCCATAGATGCTCGCCTGCATCACCAGACCCTGCACCATGCCGATATACAGGATGGCCGCACTTTGCAGATCGACATCGTCACGCACTTCGCCGGCCTGCTGCGCCTGCTCAAGCAGGGCCATGATGCGCTTTTCGTAACCTTCCACCAGTTGCTGCATCAGTTGCCGCAACTTGCCATGCCTGCTGTGCTGCAATTCCGAAAACAGGATGCGCGGGACCGACGGGTGCTTGCTGACAAAGGCGATATGCGCGACATACATGCGACGGATCGCATCCAGCGGTCCCCGTGCGTCCGCCGTTGCTTTTTCCAGCGTCTGCATCAGATGCTCGCGTATCCAGTTCATCACCGCCAGCCAGATTTCATCCTTGCTTGCGAAGTGCCTGAAAATTGCACCCTGCGTCAGGTTCATCACCTGTGCCATTTCCTGCGTGGTAATGCTGCCCACATCCTTTTCCTCGGCCAGCGCCACTGCAGCGCGGATGATTTCACCCTGCCGCTCTTCGGAAGACAGCCGCTTTTTTGAGGCTTCCTGAGCAACTGGTTTCATGCGGTCTCCTGATATTTCAAAATTCATCTGATATCTGCAGATCCATAACAAATGCACTGTATCCAGTGTTAAATCAACAGATGGTTAAACTTCTCGCCCCTCCCCTGCCTCTTCATAGGTACGCCCATCACGAATGTGGTAGATGCGCCTGAAGGTGGGGATGATTTTTTCATCGTGCGTCACGACGATGATCGCCGTCTCGTATTGCTGCGCCATCTGGTTAAGCATGCGCACCACCGCGAGCGCGCGCTCACTGTCCAATGGCGCGGTCGGCTCGTCGGCGAGAATGACCGGCGGATGGTTGGCCAGCGCCCTCGCGATCGACACGCGCTGCTGCTCACCGCCGGACAGCTGCGACACGGCGGCGCGCGCGCGATGCCCTACGTCCAGCGCATTCAGCAATTCCAGCGCACGGCTGCGCGCACCGGCATCCGGCATGCCCGCCAGCATGGGCAACAGCGCCACATTGTCGGTCACATCGAGAAAGGGGATCAGGTAGGGTGCCTGGAACACAAAACCGATGCGGTCGCGCCGCAACACGCGCAGGTCGTCAATTTTCCAGGCCGCGTCATAAATTACCTGCCCGCCCAGTATCATGCGGCCGGAGGTAGGCTCGGTCACCGCACCCAGGCATTTCAGCAGCGTGCTCTTGCCGGAGCCACTGGGGCCGACCAGCCCAACGACTTCACCGGGCCAGATGGTCATGTCCACCCCTTTCAGGGCATCGACCGCAGTTTCCCCTTCGCCATAGCGCTTGGTCAGGTTTTCGATTTGTATCGCCGGCAGCGTCATCGTCTTATCCTCCAATGGCCGTGGCGGGATCGATGCGCAGTGCGGCACGGATGGCAAAAGTGCTGGCCAGCGCACACATCAGCATCACCAGCACAAATCCCCGCACCGCATCACCCGGCAACAGCAGCACATATTTGGGAAACAGCGGCGCCCACAATGTTGCCGACAATTTGCCCACGACAAATCCGATCAGGCCCAGGCCCAGCGCCTGCTGCAGGATCATGCCGCTGATCGTGTGGTTGGTTGCACCGATCAGCTTCAGCACCGCGATCTCGCGGATCTTGCCCAGCGTCATGGTGTAGATGATGAAAGCGACAATGGCGGCGCTGACCATCGCCAGTATTACAAGGAACATGAAAATCTGTTTGGCGGATGTGGCGATCAGCCGCGCCACCAGGATGTTCTCCATCTGTGCCCGGTTATAAACCTGCAAGTGCTGCCAGCGTCTTATCCCCTGCGCCACCGCCTGCACGTCGGCATCCGGTCGCAGCCTGAGCAGCACCGCATTGACGAAATGGCTGGTTACCTGGCTGGCCTGTACGGCTTCCAGCAGGCCCGGCACACCGGGGCGGTTGAAGACCGGATTGGCGGCAGTGCGCGCGCGCTCGTTGAGCAGGGCATCGTTATCCTTGAGGAATTGCACCTCCTGCGCATCCTTCAGCGGAATGAACAGCATCGGGTCGCCGCTGGAGGACACCATGCGGCGCGTCAACCCCACCACCGTGTAATCATGACGCCGGATGCGCACCTGTTCGCCCAGCGCAAAGCCGGTCTTGATATCGGCCAGCGCCTCGTAATGCGCGCGTACAACGGGCCGCCCCGCAATGAGGAAAGGCGGTTCGCCCGGCTTGCCCGGTTCAAACCCCACCAGCATCACGCGCGACTCGCGGCCGCCCTGGTTGACCTGCAGGGTGAGGTAAGTCACGTTCCCCGCTTCAGCCACCCCCGGCTGCCCCAGCAGTTCGCGTGCCACATCGTCGCGCACGCTGGAGGGTTCTGCGTAAGGCCCCAGCGTATCCTGCTGCACCACCCACAGGTCGGCGCCGGTGTTGTCTATCATCACCTCGGCATCGTCGACCATGCCGCGGTATACGCCCGCCATGGTCAGCGTGACACCGATGAGCAGGCCCAGCCCCATGCCGGTGAACACGAACTTGCCCCAGCTGTGCACGATGTCACGGCCGGCGAGATTGATCACGGCTTGCCCCGCACGATGGCATCCACGCGCTTCACTTTCAGCCCGGCGCTGAGCGGCTGCTGGCTGTAGACAATCACCTCGTCGCCTGCCGCCAGCCCGTCGAGTATCTGCGTCTGTCCGGCCAGTGTGGCAATGCCTGCCTGCACCGGGCGGAATTGCGCACGCCCCGCCTGCACCACCCACACACCCTGTTGCTGGTCATGCAGCTTGACCGCCGCGCTGGGCACCGACAGTACGTTTTTCAACAGCGGCAATTTGATGGTCACCTCCGCCAGGTCGCCTATCGTTGCCGCCTTGGACGGCGCGGCAAACGCCACATCCACCATGCGCTCTTCGGTGATGGCGTCGCTCACCAGCTCGACCCGCTGCACGATGCCGGGTATCGCGGCCTGCGCCTGCGAGCGCAGCACGATATCGGCGCCTTGCCCCTTGCGCACCAGCCCGGCCTGCTTCTGTTCAATGCGCGTCTTCACCCACAGGCTGTCCGGCGCCACCACCTGCAGGATGGCCTGGCCCGCCACCACCGTGGTGCCGGGCTCGGCCAGGCGAGCGGTCACGATGCCATCCACCGGGCTGAGCAACCGGGTTTGCGCACGCAGGCGGCTTACCGCATGCGCATCCGAATTCACGCGCGCATGCTCCAGCTGTGCGGCATGCAGCGCGGCAGTCGCGGCCGCCTCGGCGGAAAGCGCTGCATTCTTGTCATGCAGCTTGGCATCCAGCATTTCCTGGCTGACATACCCGCCGGCACGCAAGCCATCCAGCCGCGCATAGGATGCCGTGGCCGTGCGCGCGCGGCTTTGCGCCTCAGCCAGCTGTGCCTCCGCCACCCGGATGTTATCGGCGGCACGTTCGGCCGCCTGCTGGCTGCTCGTTGCGCGCGCATCCAGATCAACCGGGTCGAGTTCCACCAGCAGCTGGCCTGCCTTCACCGTATCGCCCTGGTCAACCTGCACCCGGGCAATGCGGCTGACGGTGAGCGGCGCGATACTATAGTTGCGCCGCGCTTCAACACTGCCCACGCCAAACACCGCGTTCGGCAAATCGCCAGTACTTGCCCGGGTTACCGTCACTTTTACCGCAGACAACGGTCCTTGCGTGGTGAATACCCAGGCAAAGGCAACAGCCACCATCACCCCCATGAAAATCAACCTGATCTGGAATTTCGCCATTGCCGCCCTTCCGCCGCCTCGAACAAGTAAGTAATTAGTTGCTATCTTAGTTCAATATATTGCGTCTGGCAAGATTTATAATATTTTAATATATACAATTATTTAACAGAATATCACAGGCCCGTACCGCAGACCGATCCGATGTCAGCCATGGTCAATTTTTCCAAGTGTAGTGGCCAACGCGTGCTTTGCCGCACAGCACAGGTCATGCCGTCCAACCATCGAATTGGCACAGTATGTCCAACTGGCTCCCCTTTCAAGCCAGACTCTGCCAGCAGCAGGCCGACAATCCGGTTGATTGAAACTCCGGCATGAAGCCTCCTTTGTGCTTGCACGCAATGAGCACTCACCCAACCCGTTATGGTTAGTCTATTCGGCCTGCCATGTGTGCCATGCAATGGCGCATGATTTATTCGGGAATCAAGAAGTCATCCCTGCGTTGGATGCACATTTCATCAACACCACGCCGCGGGTTTTCTTGAATGGATAAACAGATCGATTAAGGCTGCAGTATGAAGCGGTAAGTTGCGTGGCAAGCGATGCAGTTCTGCATGGCCATGCCCAATTGCTCCAGCGTGTGCTTGCTGTCCTGCAGCTTTTCTGCATCTGCGGCAATTTCATCAAATTTCTTGCGCGTATCAAATCCCAGCGCTTTCATTTGCAGTGGAATCTTGCGGAACAGTTCGCCCGGCACCACTTCCTCTGCCGACATGCCTGCGGCTTTTGCCAACCGCGACACTTCTGCAAATTTCTGCCGGTTTGCAGCGGACATGATCGCCTGGCTGCTTTGCAACCAGGCGCGCATTTCCTGCATCAGCATGGTGTGTTCGTCCTGGCTGACCTGGATCGACAGGCGTCCATCTTCCCTGTGCTGCACCTCGCCCGCCACAAACCTGTAACCCAGCGCACCGCTAATCAAAGCCAGCACCACGGTCAGCACCCAGGGTAAAACGCATTTCTTCATTTCCAGCATACCTTAACCCATTCCATTGGATATTTTAAATCTCAAAATCAGCCCAGGATGGTCGTGACACTTGCATGATCCATGCCTGAGACTTTTTACCTCATGTGCTGTAACAGATTGCACATGCGCTATGATGTTGCATCTCCTGTTACCCGCCTGCCATGATCGCCCGCAATTTTACCCTTGCCGACTATTTCCGGCGCATCCGCTATACAGCCGAAGCACGGAATGATCTCGCCACGCTGGCAGCCATGATGCGCGCCCAGCTTTTTTCTGTGCCATTTGAAAATCTCGATACACAATCCGGCAAGGTGGTGTCGATGGTCCCTGAAGATATCGTGCAGAAACTGGTTTACAGAAATCGTGGCGGCTACTGTTTTGAAGTGAATGGCCTGTTTGCGATGGCACTGGCGGCGCTGAACATTCCCTATCGTTTCGTTGCTGCCCGCCCCATGCTTTATCATGACCGGCGGCCCAAGACGCATATGGCCATCATCGCCGAGGTGGAGGGGCGACAGTGGCTATGCGATCTCGGCTTCGGCAGTTATGGCATACGCGCCCCGATTGCGCTCGACAGGATCAACCAGCCTGTACAGCAGGATGACGATTTCTATCAGTTGCTGCATGGCGATGGCATCTTTCTGCTGCAGGCAAGGGTGGACGGCAACTGGGCCAGCCAGTTTGAATTTGATTTGTCGCCGCAGGAATGGGTGGATTTCCTGCCTGCGAATTACTATAGCGCCACCTGGCCCGGTTCGCTGTTCGTGCAGAAACTGGTCGTCATCCAGCACACACCGCAAGGCCGCAAGATCCTGCTGGATCATCATTACAAGCAGATTGATAATGGCACGATCAGCAAACTGGAGGTGCCTGCCGCCAGCATGAAGCAATTCCTGCAAAGCCACTTTGGCTTGCATGAATAAAAATACCATAATATATTCAATAGGATATATATGACCAGAATGCGTGCTTTCAGCCTGACCACACTCGCAATGCTGGCCTTTGCCGGCAACTCCATCCTGGGCCGGCTCGCGCTGAAAACCACGCAAATCGATGCCGCGAGTTTCACCAGCATCCGCCTTGCCTCCGGGGCAATCATGTTGTGGCTCATTGTTCTATCCAGCCGCAAGAAAGTCACCATTCGCGGCAACTGGTTCTCAGCGCTTGCCCTGTTTGCCTACGCCGGCATGTTTTCTTTCGCCTATATTTCCTTGCCGACCGGCATCGGTGCCCTGCTGCTGTTCGGCGCGGTACAGGCCACGATGATCAGTTTTGGCCTGTGGCAAGGTGAGCGCTTTACCACCCTGCAGCTATTCGGCTTTGCCTGCGCCATCGCCGGACTGATGGTATTGATGATGCCAGGCATCAGCACGCCGCCATTGCAGGGAGCGTTGCTGATGCTGGGTGCTGGCGTGGCATGGGGCGTATATTCGTTGCGCGGCAAGGGAGCGGTGGATCCCATAGGCGTCACCGCCGGCAATTTCATCCGCGGCGCCGTATTTGCATTGTGCCTGAGCCTGCTCATGCTGAACCCCGTGTCACTTGACCGGCCGGGAATTATGTACGCAGTCCTTTCCGGTGCGCTCACCTCCGGCATCGGCTACACGATCTGGTATACCGCGCTGCCCGGACTCAAGGCAACCCAGGCCGCCACCGTGCAACTCAGCGTGCCAGTCATTGCCGCTTTGGGCGGGGTGCTGCTATTGAACGAAGCACTCACCTTGCGGCTTGTGCTTGGCTCCATCGCCATCCTCGGGGGGATCGTGCTGGTAATCCGCAAACATTGATATCCGGGTGACGGAACCATCGCTGCCTACAATCCGCTGAGCGCCTTGAGGTGTGCCAGCACACTGCGCCCCAGCGCTTGCAGTGCATAACCGCCTTCAAGGGTCGACACGATACGACCTTTTGCATACCGCAGCGCAATGCCCTTCAGGGTTTCGGTGATCCACGTATAGTCGGCTTCGCGCAAGGCAAGCCCCCCCATGTCGTCTTCCCTGTGCGCATCAAATCCGGCGGAAACCAGCAGCAGCTGTGGCTGGAATCTTGCCAGCGCGGGGAGCCAGTTATCAATCACTGCAGCACGGAATTCCGCACCAGACGCGCCTGCGGCAAGGGGAACGTTAATGATATGCGCATTGCCGCTGCCCGTGCCCTCATAGGGATAATACGGATGACGGAAGGTGGAACACAGCATGACGCGCGGATCATGATTGAATATTTCATCCGTGCCATTGCCGTGATGTACGTCAAAATCGGCGATCGCCACCCTTTCCAGCCCGTGATGATCCAGCGCATGGGCTGCAGCCACTGCAACATTGTTGAAGATGCAGAAACCGGCTGAACTGCTGCGACCGGCATGGTGTCCGGGTGGACGGATATTGCAGAATGCATTTTCCGCTTCACCCGACATCACCAGGTCCACCGCGTAAACGGCCGCACCAGCCGCATGCAGCGCCGCTTCCAGTGTATGCGGATTCATCGCGGTGTCCGGGTCGAGGTAAACCATGCCGTCATCAGGTGATTGCTGGTAAATGGAGTCGATATAGTCGGCGGCATGCACCCGCAGCAACTGTTCCCGCGTGGCTGCCGGTGCCAGGTAGTGGAACAGGAATGGCATCAGCCCGGAAGCGATAAGCTGGTCCTCAATCGCATGGATGCGCGCCGGGCACTCCGGGTGGCCGGGACCCATATCGTGCCTGAGCGAAGCGGGATGCGTCAGGTAGGCGGTGGTCATGTCATTCCTTGCTCATGGTCAGTTACCTCACAATGCCTTGCTTACATTCCTGAGGTTGCTGTCTTCTTCGCTGTCGGTAATGCTGAAGCCCAGCCTTTCCATCAGCCTGAGCATATGCGTGTTGTTTTTAAGCACGACGCCCTGCATGGTGCCCAGTCCTTTGCCACGCGCGGCATCCACCAGCGCAGTCATCAACTTCTGTCCCAACCCCTTGCCCTGCATGGTATCGGCAATCACGAGTGCAAATTCGCAGGTCTTGCCATCGGGATTGATGGCGAAGCGCGCAACCCCCAGCTCGGTCTCTTTGTCCTGCGCCAGCGTCACCGCGATCAAAGCCATTTCCCGGCTGTAGTCAATCTGGGTAAAACGCACCAGCATCGCCGTGCTGAGCTCCTGCACGCTGTTCATGAAGCGGAAATATTTTGCTTCCTCCGACAGGCCGCGCACGAAGGCCTGTTCGATTTCCGCATCTTCAGGGCGTATCGGGCGGATTGTAATATTGCTGCCGTCCGCCAGTTGCCAGTGACTGATCAAGTGTGCAGGATAGGGATATATCGCCATGTGCGCATAGCGGTCTGCGCTGGGCGGACGCAATGCCACCACTACACGGGCATCTACGGCCAGCGCCCCGTGTTCATCAATGATCAACGGGTTGATATCCACTTCCTGCAACGCAGGCAATTCGCACACCATTTCGGATACGCGCAGCAACACGCTTTCCAGCGCATCCATATCAACCGCCGGCATATGCCGGAATTTACCCAGCATTTTTGCGACACGCGTACGCTGGATCAGGTCTTTCACCAGGAAGGCATTCAACGGAGGCAGCACGACGGAGCGGTCTCCCATCACCTCCACCATGGTCCCCCCCGCGCCAAAGGTGATGACCGGACCGAACACGGCGTCGTGAGTCACGCCCACCATCAGCTCCCGCCCATTGGGTTTCAGCACCATCGGCTCGATCGACACCCCTTCCAGTGTTGCATCAGGACGATTGCGCCTGATATTTTCGGAAAGCTCATGAAATGCCGCGCTCACTGCCTGCGCATTGGCCAGATTCAGCATCACGCCACCGGCATCGGTTTTGTGTGTGATATCACGCGAATGGACTTTCATTGCTACCGGATAGCCCATTTGCTGCGCAATGAGCAGTGCTTCATTCGGCGTATGCGCAATCATGGTCTGGGCAACCGGAATATGAAATGCCGACAGCAGCGCTTTAGACTCCATTTCACCCAGTACCTTGCGCCTGTCCTGCAATGCCCCCTCGATGATCAGGCGCGCACCCTCGATGTCCGGCTCCACATGATGTGACAACGGCCCCGGCATCTGCATCAGCAATTGCTGGTTGCGGTAAAAGGAAGCCAGGTGGGCAAACACCTCCACCGCCGGTTCGGGTGTACGGAAATTGGGCTTGCGTGCATGGTTGAACGCCTCGCGCGACGCGGCCACCTGCGCCTCTCCCATCCAGCAGGTCAGCAATGGCTTGCGCGATGTTGCGGAAAGCCCAATCAGCGTATTGGCTGCCTCCAGCGGTTTCGTCATGGCTTGCGGCGTAAGGATGGCCAGTACGCCATCCACGCCATCATCTTCCAGGCAAGCACGCACGGCATGCAGGTAGCGTTCGGCTTGCGCATCGCCGATGATATCCACCGGATTGGCGTGCGACCATGTCGGCGGCAAGGCCTGGTTCAGCTTTTGCAGGGTTTCATCCGACAGCGCTGCCATTTCCAGCCCAAGGTCGATCGCGCGATCGGTCGCCATCACCCCCGGCCCGCCGCCATTCGTGACTATGGCAAGGCGCTTGCCACTGGGATGAAAGCCGCAGGACAGCGCCTTGGCGGCAGAAAACAGCTGTGTGATGGTTTGCACGCGCACCACGCCTGCACGGCTGACCGCGGCCTCGAACGCGTCATCCGACCCCACCAGCGATGCGGTATGTGACAGCGCCGCCTTCGATCCTGCCTCATGCCGGCCTACCTTGACCAGGATCACCGGCTTGATGCGTGCCGCTGCGCGCAGTGAACTCATGAAGCTGCGCGAATTGCGGATGCCTTCGATGTACAGCAGGATGTGTTCGGTGAGCGGATCAGAGATCAGGAAATCGAGGATCTCACCAAAGTCCACATCGGCAGTAGACCCCAGCGACACCACACTGGAAAAGCCCACATCATTATTCTGCGCCCAATCCAGTATCGCGGTGCAAAGGGCTCCCGACTGCGACACGATGGCCAGGTTGCCGGCATTGGCACTGCCCTTGTTGAAGGTCGCATTAAGACCAATACCCGGGCGCATGATGCCCAGGCAATTGGGGCCCATCAGACGGATACCGTAACGGCGGGCATTTTCCAGTACCGCAAGTTCCAGTGCGCGGCCGGCTGCGCCGGTTTCGGAAAATCCGGCCGTGATGATGACGGCTGCCTTGACCCCGTGCTTGCCACACTCCTCGATAATGTCCGGCACGGTCTGTGGCGGGGTGGCGATGACCGCCAGGTTGATCACGTCATTGATTTCATGCAGCGATGCGTAGGCCTTGCAACCCTGCACCTGCGCATGCCCGGGGTTGACCGGATATAGAGCGCCTTGGTAACCGCTTTGCAGCATGTTGCTGAACACGATCTGTCCAACCGAATCGGTACGCTCGCTCGCGCCAAATACGGCGACTGAATCAGGGGAAAATAACGGCTTGAGAAAGTGCTGACCCATCGCAACCCATCCAATTTTGTTCAGGCAGTCGCGCACTGCTGCAGCGTTCCCGTGCGGGAAACTGCGGTGCGCCAGTCAGGCAGATGATACTTGAGTCTGCATCGAAAATGCGAAATCCTTATGAGGATGACTGCAACATGCTGAAGGCAATCGCCAGTTTTCGCTTGCCCGACCGCAAGTTATGGCCTGAAATACTGCCAACCCTGTTGCTGCCTGTTCACAATATGCACAGCGCCGAAAGGTGTGGTCCGAATGTCTGCTGCCAGCTCGGATGCTTTAACGTTGTCTGTTTCCATGGAACGGCCACAGGCGATCACTTTGATGCCTTCGCCCTGTACCTTCTGGATCAGCGGCACTTCGTCGCTGTCCTCCTTCAGCATTTTCACCGCCGGCCCGAATACCACGATTTCGAATTTTGCCTTGCTCAGCACTTCATGCATGTTCGAAGCCAGCTTGAACGCGCGCTCAAATTGCACCTTGTCCCCGGTGGCCTGGACCACCACCGCCTTTGATTCCACTGCTGCAGAAGCGAATCCGCTGGCCAGCAACATACAAGCCGCAAATATGAGTTTTTTCATGTTCTTCCTCCTTGATGGTTGATATACCTGTTATGCCTCGCTGCGCGAGTTGGAACTGGCAGGATGATGGGAGTTCCCGCAAGGCGTTACCGTCTTCCGTGCTTTTCCCATCTTGCGCCAGAATTCAGGCTGATATGCTTGCCGTGCATGATAAGACGCAGCATTACGCCGGAATATTCGCACACCATTGAAATTTGCCAGCCGCCCGGAGTGTCCGGCCAGAAGAAGAGATGAAAAATGGCTTAATGTCCGCCGGTTACTGCAATGCCCTTCTTTGGACGGGTCATCCACACCACACCCATCAGCATGAAGAACACCAGGCTGCTATAGAAAAAGAAATCGTTGGTGGCGATCATGTAGCTTTGCTTGAACAAGGTATTGTCCAGCACTGCATAGCTTTGCTCCGGTGTCATGCCGGTGCTTTGCAATTGCGCCATATATTGTTGCGATGCCGGGTTATAGGGATTGATATGGTCGGTCAGTTGCGCACGGCTGATTGATGCGAGATGTTCCCACGAGGTGACGCTGATCGCGGTGCCGATCGCCGCCCCCAGTGTGCGCAGGAAGTTGGACAGGCCGGAAGCGGCAGCCATCATGTCCGGCGTGATGTTGGACAGCATCAGTGTCTGTACCGGCAGGAAGAAGCAGGCCATGCCCAGCCCCTGGATCAGCCGCGGCTCCACCACATTCCAGAAAGTCACATTCAGTGCCATATGGCTGTTCCACAGCGACATCAGCCCCATGATGGCAAAGGCAAAGGTGGCCAGCGCACGCAGGTTGAGGCGGTGGATGTTCTTGCCGATGATCGGTGCCAGCACCAGCATGAATACGCCGATGGTGGAGGTGGCCATGCCGGCCTGTGCCGAGGTGTAGCCCATCACCAGGTGCAGCCACAGCGGGAACACCACTACGGTGCCGAAATAGGTCATGAAGCCGATGGAAAGCAGGATCACGCCATAGCGGAAATTCACGTCGCGAAACAGGTGCAAATCGACAATCGCATGCTCCGTCATCCAGCCCCACACGATGAAGAAGGTGAGCGACACCACCGCGGTGACACCCAGCACCACGATCAGCGGTGAATTGAACCAGTCGCGGTCATGTCCCATTTCCAGCATTAATTGTAATGTGCCGATGCCCAGCACCATCAGCGCCAGCCCCACCTTGTCCAGCGGGATTTTCACGATGGTCGAATCGCGGTGGCGCATCAGCACCCACACGGTTACCGCGCCGAATACGCCGATGGGAATATTGATCAGGAACAGCCAGGACCAGTGGAAGTTGTCGCTGATGAAACCGCCCAGCAGCGGGCCGCAGATCGGCGCCAGAATCACCGTCATCGCCCACAGCCCCATCGCCGCGCCGCGCCGCTCCGGCGGGTAATTGCGGATCAGCAGCGTTTGCGACAGCGGCACCATCGGCCCCGATACAAAGCCCTGAAGCAGGCGGAAGAACACCAGCATGCCCAGTGACTGCGAGAACGCGGCCAGCGTCGACATCAGCGTGAACAGCGAAACCGAATATACAAACAGCTTCGCTTCGCCGATGCGCCGCGCCAGCCAGCCGGTGAGCGGCACCGAGATCGCTGCCGCCACCGAATAGGCGCTGATGATCCAGGTGCCCTGGCTGGTGGCCGCCCCCAGCGCGCCGGAGATGGTGGGGATCGACACGTTGGTGATGGTAATGTCGAGGATTTCCATGAAGGTGGAAAGGGCCGTCGCAATGGTCAGCATCAGCAACGGCACGCCTGTGAATGGCGCGGGTCCCGCCGGCTTTTGTGCAGGTTGATTCACTTCAGATTTGCCGCAATGATCGAATCAATACGTTGCTGGATACGCCGGTCCGCCGGCAATTCCATTGCCGATTCATTCGGCTCGCGCACGCTACCAAGCGGGCTCCCCTGCTGGTCATGCAGGTCTACATCGGCGGTCATCGAAAGACCAATCCGCAAAGGATGTTCTGCCAGCTGCTTCGGGTCCAGCGCGATGCGCACCGGAACACGCTGCACTACCTTGATCCAGTTGCCGCTGGCGTTCTGCGCCGGCAGCAACGCAAATGCGGCACCGGTACCAGCGGCGATGCCGACGATGATACCGTCATATCTCACACTGCTGCCATACAGGTCGGAAATCAGCTCCACCTTCTGCCCCACGCGCATATTACGCAACTGGGCTTCCTTGAAATTGGCCTCCACCCACAGGCGGTCCAGCGGGATCACTGCCATCAGCGGTGCGCCGGGGCTGACGCGCTGCCCCAGCT
>JAJXUI010000059.1 GCA_021782995.1 Pseudomonadota bacterium
GGCAACACGCCGAGCAGGCGGTCGGTAAATACCAGGTCGCCGCTGAAGACGATCTTCTTTTGCGGCAGCCAAACGATGGCATCGCCCGGCGTGTGGCCGCCACCAAAATACTTCAATTCGATGGTGGTCCCACCAAGATTGAGTGTCTCTTTGTCTTCGAAAAGCGTGTCCGGATACACCGGCGTGGTGCCTGCCAATTTATCGCGCAGTTCGCTTTTCAATCCATTCAATTGCTGCGCGGCACGTGCTTCCATATCGGCGCGTGCCTTGCTGCTGGCAATAATCTGCGCGCCCTGTTCCTTGAAATAGCCATTGCCCAGCCAGCGATGATCCTGACCGCCGGTGTTAACCACATATTTCACCGGTTGTTTGGTAACCTTGTTGATTTGCGCATGCATGGCCTTGGCCACCAGGTAACTGGAGCCGCTATCGACGACCACCACACCGGCTTTGGTGACAATGAATCCGGCATTGGCATTCATGCCTTCATTTTCATAGGTTCGCATGCCGGTATCGCCGATGAAGGCATACACACCGTCTGCCACCTTGGTGGCCTTGAGTTGCAGGGCATGTGAAGCGGGTGCGTAGACTGCCCATGTGCTGATGAATGATATTGCTATATATTTGAATATATTATGTAATTTGTAATTTGGCATGTTTTGCTCGCTAAAGTTGTAGTTCATGCATGCAGTAAAGGGTGCAGGATTATCCCGTGAAATAAGGTACAGCATGTATGATCTTGATCATATGAATAACGAAACCGAATACACTTTACCGCAAGCCTTGTTGCATCTGTTGCCGCAAAATCTGTGGCCGGCTTGCATCATCAAGCATTATGACAAGGGCGAACAAATCTTCCCGCAAGGCAAAAGGCCAGAACACATGTTTTATGTGGCATCGGGCGAAGTCGTGCTGCAACGCCCGGGCCTGCAGGGAGAAAATCTCGTACTGCAAAGGGCACGCCATTCCTTTGTGGCGGAAGCCAGCTTGCAGTCGGAAAGCTATCACTGCGATGCCGTGGTGACCATTGCCGGAGAGCTGGTCATGATTCCTGTCGCACAGGTTCGGCATGCTTTGCAGAGCGACCCGGCATTTTCCATGCGCTGGATCGCCATGCTGAACCGCGAGCTGAAGCGCATGCGCGCACAGTGCGAGCGCTTGTCGCTTAAGGGGGTGGGGGCTAGGCTATTGCACCTGATCGATAGCGAAGGAAACCTGGGCAGGCTGCCGCTGGGTCCGGGGCTGAAATCCATCGCCCTCGAACTGGGGGTGACGCATGAAGCGCTGTATCGTGGCGTGGCGGAACTGGAAAAGCAGGGCAAGCTGAAGCGGGAAAACGGGCAGCTGATTCTGCTGTAGATTTCGCAGTACTTCTGTAATGTCTGCTTGCAGGGAATCTGATTCAGGAAAGGAAATTCTGACTTGTGCCCAAAACGGACCTCTCAATGCAATAGATTGTAGGTCTGCTATCGGTGGCCCAGATTCCATTAAAGACTGTCGGACTTGCAGAAATCAGTCATATTGGTCATCGTCTAATGGCTGTTCTTGGAAGATTTCAGGCAAAGTAAATTGCGTTCATAATCGGCTGGTAATGGGACAACTCAGCCTATCGAGCATGTCTGCTTGCGGGCAGTGCAATTCAGGGTACATTCATCGGCAAGCACACCTGTTCCTGTGACAGTGGTTATTCAGATGGGCGCTCGCCAGTCTGTAGCCGCCACAAGGCGGCATAATTGCCATTTTTTGCCAGCAGCGCTTCATGCGTGCCTGACTCTACGATGCTGCCGTTATCCAGCACATGAATCATGTGGGCATGGCGCACGGTGGAAAGCCGGTGCGCGATGATCAGGCTGGTGCGGCCGACCACCAGTTTATCTAGCGAGCGCTGGATGGCGGCTTCAGTTTCATTGTCCACGGCCGAGGTGGCTTCATCGAGGATGAGCACTGGCGGATTTTTCAGGATCGCGCGAGCCAGGGCAAGGCGCTGGCGCTGGCCCCCGGAGAGCTTCATGCCACGTTCACCCACCTGCGTGTGATAGCCCTGCGGCAGACTGGTGATGAAGTCATGCGCTTCTGCCGCCTTGGCCGCCTCGATGATTTTCTCCATCGGTACATCGTGCATGCCATAGGCGATATTTTCCATCACGGTGGCATCGGCGAGGAAGGTATCCTGTGCGACATAGCCGATGGCGCGGCGCAAATCCTGCAGATTGATTTCATCGATGTTGATGCCATCCAGTTTGATATGGCCATGCTGCGGTTCGTAGAATCGCAGCAGCAGCTTGATCAGCGTGCTTTTACCGCCGCCGGTGCTGCCGACAAAAGCCACGGTGTCACCTGCGGCAATCTTCAGGTTGATGCTGTTGATCGCCGGGGCGCGGTCGGCATGGTAGGCAAAGCTGACATGGTCGAACTGCAATTCGCCTTTCACTTCACTGGCATTCACATGCTTGCCTTCATAGGGAATGGCGATCGGTGTCTGCAGCAGGTTCATCACGCGCTCGATCGAGGCCATCGAGCGCTGGTAGAGGTCGGTCATTTCGGCGAGGCGCGTCAGCGGCCACAGCAGGCGCTGGGTGAGGTATACCAGCACGGAATAACTGCCCACGCCAATCTCGCCATTCAGCGCCATGAAACCGCCATATAAAAGTGTCACCGTGAAACCGGTGAGGATGCCCATGCGGATCACCGGGGTGATTGCCGCCGACCACTTGATCGCTTCGCTGTTGCGTAACCGGTAATCATTAGATCCACGTTCGATATGCGTAGCCTCGAAATCCTCGGCGGTATAGGCCTTCACCGTGGCGATGCCGGAAATGTTGTTGTTGAGCTGGGTGGCCAGCGAACCGGCGGCTTCACGCATTGCGGTGTAGCGCGGAGCCAGCCTGCCCTGAAACCAGAATGCGCCATATAAAATGAAAGGAATCGGCAGCATGGCGAGGAAGGCGAGGTGGCTGGTGACAAAGAAGAACACCGCGCCCACCATCAGCGAGCCGACAAATACCTGGATGATGTCGTTTGCGCCGCCGTTAAGGAAGCGCTCCATCTGGTTGATATCTTCGTTGAGGATGGACAACAGGTTGCCGGTGCGGTTGCGTTCGAAATAGGCCAGCTCCAGCTTCTGCACATGGCGGTAGGCTTCCATGCGCATGTCATGCTGCAGGTTCTGTGCGAGGTTGCGCCACTTCAGTTCGTACAGGTATTCGAATAATGATTCGAACACCCAGATCAGCACGGTGAGGACGGCGAGCAGGATCAGCTGTTCCTTGGGATCGATAATTCCTGCGCGTGCCAGAAATGAGGCTTTCTGGTTGACCACCACATCCACGGCCACGCCGATCAGGACTTCAGGCAGGATGTCGAACAGTTTATTCAGGGCGGAATAGAGGCTGGCGATAACCACTTGCCCGCGATAGGCGGCAGCGTATCCGAAGAGTCGTTGTAATGGGCTCATGTGTGGTGAGGGAATTGTAATTTGCTTGAAGGGTGACTTTATATCTCAAGTGTCATGCATTTGCACGATCCACCTGATTTGATGAATTCAGAAACATCGGTCTCGATGACATTGAATCCACATTGCTGCAAAGCATTTTGCAAAGCAGGCGAGGCACGATACAGCACAATATCATGGTCCAGGCACACCGCATTGCAGGCAAAGTTGTGCGCATCCTCATCGGATATCCAGATGGCTTTGTCGCCAAACTGTTGACGGATGAGCGCGATACTCTCCGGGCTGAAGGCTTTTTCATAGGCCAGCGCATAGCCTGCTGACAAAGGACAAAATGCGGTGTCGAGGTGATACCAGCGGGGGTTGACCAGGTGCACGGCATGGATGGCAATTTCGAGTGCCTGGGCAATTTCTGAATGCGCACAGACATCGCTGCGGGGTCCCGAGCCCAGCCAGAGTCTGCCACTGCCATCGAAGAGTGCATCGCCTGCGCCTTCAAAGGTGGTGCCGGACTGCAGCGACTTGATGACATAACCCTCATGGCGGAAAAATGCATCGTAATGCGCTGATTCTCCGTGGCGCTGGACATGGCGAAAGGTGGAAACAATGACTGTCTGCTTATGAACCAGTCCGGCATTGGCGGTAAACACCATGTCGGGCAATCCTGGTTGTGCGGTAATTAATTTAATGTTGGCACGTGCGGCCAGTGTGTCATGCAGGTGTTGCCATTGCAGGCTGGCTTTGGCCTGGTCGACCTTGCCGATGTTGTCATGCATCCAGGGGTTGATTTCATAGCTGACTTCAAAATAATCTGGCTTGCACATCAGTAAGGTTTTATTCAATACCATAATATAATCAATGTGATATTAATTTTCTGTGATGCGGTGTATGTGGCCGGTCACAGCATGTCAAAACGCAAAACATTTGCAGGTAAAATGGCAGACTTTCTTTGAGCAGGTTATCAGCATGAAAAAAATATCCGTTCTGTTCTGTTGCATGGGCAATATTTGCCGCTCACCCACGGCTGAAGCCGTATTTCGCGCCAAGGTGGCTGAAGCCGGGATGGATCAGCATATCATGATCGATTCGGTCGGCACGCATGACTATCATATCGGTGATCCTCCGGATGGGCGTACGCAACGCGCCGCAGCAAAACGCGGTTATGACATGAGCATGCTGCGTGGCCGTCAGGTGGAGGTGGCTGATTTTTCCCGCTTCGATTATGTGCTGGCGATGGACAATGCAAACATGGCGATCCTGCAGCGTTTGTGTCCATCCGACCGGGTAGACAGGCTGGGCATGTTCCTCGAATATGCGCACAACCATGAGGAACGCGAAGTGCCTGACCCATACTATGGCGGTGCGGATGGATTCGAGCGCGTGCTGGATATGGTGGAAGACGGCGCACTGGGTCTGTTGCAGCATATCAGGACCACGCATCTGGCTTGAGCCACTGCTGAACAAGCATTTCCTCAAGAGATAATGAAAAAAAGCCGCTCGGACGAGCGGCTTTTTTTCATGGCAGTGCAGTGCTGTATCAGGCTGGCTGGTCAGTGCGGGTTTCCGCGTCTTTTGCAGTTTGCGTTTCGGCAGTGAGCGGATAAGGACGTGTAGCATCGCCTTCAGCTTCCTGGAGAGGGGGCTCTGCAGCTTTTACCTCTGCCGTGATGACCGCTTTTTCGGCATTCACTTCCACAGGGGCGGCAGTTTCTTCGATCGCCGGTGCGGGTGCTTTCGCAGCAATGGCTTCAACGGTTTTGTGTGTTTCCACCTGGATCAGGGGTTCTTCCACCAGCACGGGTGCGGCATGGTGTGCCGGCGCTTCTTCTTCTGCTGCTGCGTGCGAGGCAGGTGCTGGTGATTCCACCTGTGTTACAACTTCAACGGCAGCCGATGCTGTTACTGAGGCAGGTGTTTCAGCAGGAGCAGGTGTAGCAATAGCAGCACTTGCTGCCGGTGCCTGGCTGGTTTCAACCTGTACCAGTTGTTCGCCGCGATTTTCCATCGTGTAAATTTCACGTGGGCGTGCACGGCGCCTGTTCGGGTAGGCGGGAGCCGGCGCGCTGCTGGCCTGGGCAGGCGCGTCTGCTCGGGTTTCCACTTGCACCAGCTGGTCATCCGCAACCGCAACGGCTGCTGGTGTTGCTGAGCCTGCCTCATGGCCGCTCAGGTCCAGACTGACGTCGTGATCCAGCTGCTGGTTGTTGGCGGCCTGTTCGGCCATTTGTTGTTGCTCGCGACGCTCGCGCTCACGCCTGCCGCCACGGCGTCCGCGTTTGCGTCCGTTGCCGTCCTGGCTACCTTCTGCACCATCAGCGCGTGGTGCCGGGACAGCGCTTTCCAGTGCGGATTTTTCGGGGGCAGGGCGAGGCTGGCGTTGCTGTTGCGCCTGTTGTTTCTCCTTGCGTTGCTCCTGCTGGCGGTTTTCCTGTTGCGCATTGCGTTCGCTACGCTGGGTGTCGTCGCGATCACGCTCACGTTCACGGCGGTTCTTGTTGCGCTTGCCATCCTGGCGGCCGCCTTCGCTGCGCTCGCTGCGACCATGAGGGCGCGCGGCGGGAGCTGCTTTCTTCGGAGTCTCTTCGCCGCCAATGGAACCCAGCCAGGCAAAGAAACGGTCTAGCAGGGAAGGCTGTTTGGCTTCAACATGTTTGGGTGCGGGTTGTTGCGGGGTGATGCCTTGAACTGCCGCCTGTGGGCGCTGCACCTTCACACTTTGAGTGGCTGTAGGGGCTGTGGTTTCAGCAGGTTTTTCCACCATCTTGTAGCTGGTTTGCTGGTTTTCTGCCGAGATGTCGTCATGGCGCAGGCGGGTGATGCTGTAGTTTGGCGTATCCATATGCGGGTTAGGCATGATGACCACGTTTACTTTCAGGCGCGATTCGATCAGGTTCACATCGCGACGCTTTTCGTTCAGCAGGAAGGTGGCAACATCCACCGGCACTTGTACATGCACGGAGTTGCTGTTGTCCTTCATCGCCTCTTCCTGAATGATTCTCAAGATATGCAAGGCAGTGGATTCGGTGCCGCGGATATGGCCGATGCCATTACAGCGCGGGCAGGGTGAATAGCTGGTTTCTTCCAGGCTGGGCTGCAGGCGCTGGCGTGACAGTTCCAGCAGGCCGAAACGGGATATCTTCGCGGTCTGCACACGGGCGCGGTCGTAACGCAAAGCATCGCGCAGGCGGTTTTCCACTTCGCGCTGGTTCTTGTTCGACTCCATGTCGATGAAGTCGATCACGATCAGGCCGCCCAGGTCGCGCAGGCGGATCTGGCGTGCGATTTCATCTGCGGCTTCCAGGTTGGTGTTGAAGGCGGTGGTCTCGATGTCGGTACCGCGGGTGGAGCGTGCGGAGTTGATGTCGATCGCGGTCAGCGCTTCGGTATGGTCGATCACGATCACACCGCCTGATGGCAGGCTGACTTCACGTGCATGGGCGGATTCGATCTGGTGCTCGATCTGAAAGCGGGAGAACAGTGGGATGTCGTCAGTATAGCGCTTGATGCGGTTCACATTGTCCGGCATCACGGTGCTCATGAATGCCAGCGCCTGCTGGTAAATTTCGTCAGTGTCGATCAGGATTTCGCCGATTTCCGGGTGGAAATAGTCACGGATCGCACGGACCACCAGGCTGCTTTCCAGGTAGATCAGTGAGGGCGCCTTTTCGCTATTCGCTGCACTTTCAATGGCTTCCCACAGCTGGGTGAGGTAATTCAGGTCCCATTGCAGCTCTTCCGAGCTGCGGCCGATTCCGGCGGTACGGGCGATGATGCTGGCGCCTTTGGGTACATCCAGCTGGGCCAGCACGTCACGCAGTTCGCTGCGGTCTTCGCCTTCGATGCGGCGGGAGACGCCACCGCCGTGTGGATTGTTTGGCATCAGCACGATGTAGCGGCCAGCCAGGCTGATATAGGTGGTCAGTGCTGCACCCTTGTTGCCGCGTTCGTCCTTTTCGATCTGTACCAGCAGTTCCTGGCCTTCCTTCAATGCATCCTTGATGTTGGGGCGGCCGCCGGAACCCTGGTTCAGGTAATACTGGGGGGCAACTTCCTTGAAGGGGAGGAATCCGTGGCGGTTGCCGCCATAATCGACAAAGGCGGCTTCCAGGCTGGGTTCAATGCGGGTGATGACTGCTTTGTAGATGTTGCTTTTGCTTTGTTGCTTGCGTGCGGACTCAATGTCGAGGTCGATCAGTTTCTGGCCATCGACAATCGCGACGCGGAGTTCTTCCGCTTGTGTCGCATTGAAGAGCATTCTTTTCATTTTTGTTTTCTCCCGCGCTCCTGACACGGGGAAAGACAAAGCTGCACGCGGCTTAGCCGCCGCGTGCGCGAGGATTCAAAGTGCGTCCAGTATTGAGTTGTAAATACTTGATGTTGCGCAAAATCTTTTCTCGTTGTAGCCAGTCTTTTTATTCTGTTCCATGCCGCAGTTTCCATAGAAAGGGCGGCATAGGTAAATCCATTTGGTGCTTAGAGCGCGTAAATCATTTATTATCACTGCTTTGCCCGGTGAGTGACATTAACCGGATTGCGCTTGGAACCTTGCGGAGGCCTTGACCTATCCAAGCAAAGCTTGTCGGTTTCCTGTCTGGCCTGCGCTACACTTGCGGGGAATTTGCCATCCCGCCCCTCTGGAAGTCATTTTTCCTTGGGGAAAATCTGGTCCGCGCAACTGAAGTATATTCAAAATGAATGGTTTAAGCAAAGATTCTGTGTCCCTGGTTGAAATCGATGAGGGGAGTTGTGACCAACGCATCGACAACTACCTGACTAAAGTCCTTAAAGGGGTGCCAAAAAGCCACATTTACCGCATTTTGCGCAGTGGCGAGGTACGGGTTAACAAGAAACGGGTGGATCAGACCTATCGCCTGCTGCTGGGGGATCAAGTTCGTATCCCGCCGGTACGGGTATCTCAGACACAAGCATCAGAATATGTGCCGGCTACCGAATTTCCCATCCTGTATGAAGATGATGCCTTGCTGGCGATCAACAAGCCCTCCGGCGTGGCTGTACACGGCGGGAGTGGTGTCAGCTTTGGCGTCATCGAGCAATTGCGCAGTGCGCGCCCGCAGGCAAAATTCCTCGAACTGGTGCACAGGCTGGATCGTGAGACATCCGGTATCTTGTTGATTGCAAAAAAGAGATCGGCACTTACGGCGATGCACGAGATGATGCGGGAAGGAAACAGCGACAAGCGCTATTTCACATTGGTGCTGGGCAAATGGCGCAACCAGAAGCAGCATGTGAAGCTGCCGCTGCATAAATTCGATACGCCACAGGGAGAAAAACGGGTGATGGTGCGTGAGGATGGCATGCCGTCCCATACCATTTTTACCTTGCAGAAAGTCTGGGCCTCATCTGAATACCTGCCGGCTTGCAGTTTGCTCGAAGCCCAACTGAAGACCGGCCGCACACACCAGATACGCGTACACCTGTCCCATCTTGGCTTTCCCATTGCCGGGGATGACAAGTATGGCGATTTTGCCGTGAACAAGGACTTGATGAAAAAAGGCCTCAAGCGCATGTTTCTGCATGCACATTCCATCGCTTTCAACCATCCTTTGACTGAAGCGCCCTTGCAATTGCAGGCGCCCTTGCCTCAGGAGCTGCAAGCTTTCCTGAATAAACTGGATACAGCTGATATTTCAAAGTAAGCGCCGCTTGCCTTAATGATTCCCCTCCGCCAGAATCCGGTAAAAATATTCAAGCCGGAACAGGCGATAGGGAGAAAAAATGAGAAAAGTGTTGCTGGCAGCAGGATTCTGGGTCATTTCACAAGCAATCGCGGCAGCACCGATATCCGTCGAATTTTTCTCCCCGCAGGGCCAGGTCAAGAAAGTGCGCCAGGTTGCGGTGCGTTTTACCGGGCAAATGGTGGCTTTTGGCGATCCTCGCGAACTTGACCCGTTTGATATCAACTGCCCGGAAAAGGGCAAAGGCCGCTGGGCTGACGGCAAGAACTGGGTGTACGACTTCGAGCAGGACCTGCCAGCCGGCGTGCAATGCAGCTTCAAGCTTAAAGCCGGGATGAAAGGCGTGGATGGTTCAGCGCTAGCAGGCAGCCAGCAATATGAATTTACGACAGGGGGCCCGGCCATCCTGCAGCAATTGCCCGGCTACTGGGAACCGATCGATGAAAAGCAGATTTTCATCCTTGGACTGGATGCGCCGGCCAAGCCGCAAACCATCCTGAAAAATGCCTGGTGCAGCGTCGAGGGCATCAAGGAGCCGATTCCTGTGCAGCTGGTGACGGGAGACCAGCGCCGTCAGGTGCTGGAGGTGCGCAAGGATTTCCTGCAGCAATACTATTATGGCATCGCCAAGTTCGGCAGCCATATCCTGGAGATTGTTTTTTGCATCCAGGAG
>JAJXUI010000028.1 GCA_021782995.1 Pseudomonadota bacterium
TTCGACTTTGTGCGAGGTATTACTTTTATATTGAGTCAGCCTACTCAGCCTCGCGGCCTTTCAAACTGTGCACTCAACCCGCATACCCACACTAATCGATTGTTTTAGTTAACTTTTAAAGAGCCATCACGCTTTCGCGTTTGCCGCCGTAGCAGCGAAGAGGTGCGCATTATACAGATCGTTTTTTCCTCGTCAACCTGTTTTTGAAACATTTCTGAAATTATTTTAGGTGGCTTTATGTTTAATCATAGAACTTCCGCAAACTTCAGATTTCGTGCAGCACCTGCAGGAAGGCGCGCATTATATAGAGCATAATTTTTTCGTCAATATTGTTTCTGCAATTTTTTACAATGTTGCTGCGAGTAAAATACAGAACGCGCTTTTTTTCTTCACGGCATGAATACTTTCAAACTTATACTCGGCATAGAATCTTCTTGCGATGAGACAGGCATCGCACTTTATGACAATGATCTGGGACTGCTTTGCCATACCCTGCATTCTCAAGTTGCTTTACATGATGAATATGGTGGCGTCGTTCCCGAGCTGGCATCAAGAGATCATGTTCAATACATCTTGCCATTGATAATCAAAGCGCTACAACAAGCCGGAAAATCATTGCAGGAGATTGATGCCATAGCCTACACCCAGGGGCCAGGCCTTTCCGGTGCCTTGCTGGTTGGCGCCAGTGTCGGCAGCTCTTTGGCCTATTCGCTGGGCATTCCGTCCATCGGCATACATCACCTTGAGGGACATTTGCTCTCCCCCTTGCTCTCCACACCTGCACCTGCATTTCCATTTGTTGCGCTTCTGGTTTCCGGCGGACACACCCAGCTTATGCGGGTGGATGGCACAGGCAAGTACACATTGCTGGGTGAAACGCTGGATGACGCTGCAGGCGAGGCCTTTGACAAAAGTGCTAAATTGCTTGGCCTGAGTTATCCCGGTGGCGCCGAGTTGTCTCGACTCGCCGAAGGAGGAAGACCCGGTCGATTCAGGTTTCCTCGCCCCATGCTGCACAGTGGAGACCTCGACTTCAGTTTCAGCGGCCTCAAAACTGCTGTACTTAACGCCTGCAATCAGAATTTGCTGAACGAAAGCGTTCGAGCAGATATAGCCAGCGAAGCGCAAGCAGCTATTGTGGAGGTCCTGACTACAAAAACAATCCTTGCCTTAAAACAGACCGGCTTGAATAGACTGGTCATTGCTGGTGGGGTTGGTGCCAATCGTCTGTTACGTGCAACTCTGGATAATGCAGGAAAGCAATACGGCTTCAACGTTTTTTATCCAGACTTGCAGTTTTGTACGGATAACGGCGCCATGATTGCTTATGCCGGAGCGATGCGCTTGAAAATTCAGAAAGCTAATGAGCACTATCAGTTTAACGTCATGCCGCGCTGGGACCTGCAGTCATTGAACATTGCCTGATGCATATGCTAGCTTTTCTTTTTACCGATCTTGCTTTCTTTCCCTGCAATAAGGTTCTGGATATTGCCTTTATGCCGCCAGATCAGCAACAGTGACAATACAACGGTTACCTGCACCATTTGCATCGGCATCCCCAGGTAATAGGCATATACAGGCGCAGCAATTGATGCAATGAGCGCCGACAATGACGAGTATCGACTAACCAGAGCCACCAGCAGCCATGTCAACAGGCTTCCGACTCCCAGCCAGATATTCAAAGCCAGCAATATGCCCAGTGCGGTCGCCACGCCCTTACCCCCTTTGAATTTGAGGAACACCGGAAACAGATGACCCAGAAATACTGCAATAGCAACCGCAGCGATCAACGTTGCATCGCCAGGCATAATTGACTTTACAGCGACAACTGCCACTGTGCCCTTTGCAGCATCTCCCAGCAGCGTCAATGCTGCCGCAGCTTTTCGCCCGCTACGCAGGACATTGGTTGCACCTGGATTCTGAGAACCGTAAGTGCGCGGGTCTGGCAGCGAAAAAGCCTTACTCATCAGTATCGCAAATGAAATGGAGCCTAGCAGATACGCTGCCAAAACAAATAATGGTGTCATGACCTGAGATACACTTAAAATAGCAAAGCGCGAATTTTACGCGAATCAAGGATTTCTCACAGCAATGGACACCATCTTTCTGCGCGAATTGAAAATTGATACCCTGATCGGGGTATATGAATGGGAAAAGCAGGTGCCGCAAACACTGCAGATCGATCTGGATATTGCCTTACCAAACAGCCTCGCCTGCTCGAGTGACAACATTTCAGACGCCCTCGATTATGCTGAAATTGTCCAGCACTTGAAGCAGGTACTAACCAGTCGACATTTCAACCTGCTGGAGGCACTGGCCGAACATATCGCACAAATCCTGCTGAAAGACTTTAATGCGCCCTGGGTCAAAGTCAAAGTCGCCAAGCTTCAGGCCATACGCGACAGCAAAATGGTAGGCATTTGCATTGAACGGGGTCAGGTCAAATAGCCTCACTCTATCCTCTTGGATGATGTTTCTGATGTAGGGATTTCAGTCTCTCCCTTGCAACATGCGTATAAATCTGTGTTGTTGAGATATCTGCATGCCCCAACAACAACTGTACAACTCTCAGATCTGCACCGTGATTCAGCAAATGGGTTGCAAAGGCATGCCGTAGTACGTGAGGCGATATATTCTTGTTTATATTATTCAATTTTGAATAATGCCGCACCAGGTACCAGAACATTTGCCGGGTTAGTCCCGCTCCTCGCTTCGTTACGAATAATTTGGAAGTGATTTGTCCAGATAGTATTTCAAGTCTGGCCCCTCCCAGATATTTGCCGAGCCAATCCAGCGCAACCTCACCAACGGGAATCAGGCGTTCCTTACTCCCCTTCCCCATGACTCGCAGAACACCCTCGTTCAACCCGACTTGCGCCACCTCCAACCCCACCAGCTCAGATACGCGCAAACCACTTGCATACAGCAACTCCAGCATGGTGCGATCCCGAATGCCCAGTATGGTTGTAATATCAGGTGCATGCAACAACACTTCCACTTCTGCCTCTGTCAGGCTTTTGGGCAGCGTTCTCGGCAATTTTGGTGGACTTACCTGCAAGGACGGGTCTTTACTGATACTGCCTTGGCGATATTGAAACCGGTAAAATCGCTTAAGACTGGAAATCAAACGGGAAGATGTTGTGGCTTTTGCCTTTTGCGTGATGACAACATCCGCCAAAAATGCCTGCATGTCACCCTGATCTGCCTCCAGTAAGTTTTTCTGCTGACTTTCGCGCAGCCAGTTAGCATACTTCTGCAAATCCCTGCGATAGCTATCCAGCGTGTTTCGCGACAGACCATCTTCCAGCCATAGCGTATCGATGAACTCATCCAGTATCCAGGCATTTTCTTCTGCGCTCAAAATCATATCAACGCTCCGGCAACTTCATGTTGCAACAGCCACTGTTTGATACTGATTGTATACCCTGAAGCATGATTGGCGAATCCACCTATGCCAGCTTTGCTGACTACACGATGACAAGGAATGATGATAGGGATCGGGTTTGCACCACAAGCCTGCCCCACAGCACGCGGCGCTGAATGCAGCACCTTGGCCAGATCGCCATATGTCCTGGTAGTTCCGCATGGAATTTCCTGCATCAGCTTCCATACTGCCCGCTGAAACGGCGTACCATGCAATTCATATGAAATTGTGAACTGAAACCGTGGGTTTTCAAAATATGCTTCCAGTTGCATGCATATCTGTTTATTCCCCTCGCTCTTTGGCGGAACCGCTGCACTGTGTTTGTCCAGAAAATCGATTCTGACCAATATTTCGCCCTGGCTGACGATGCCGAGCATCCCAAACGGGGATGCCAGCATGGCATTGTATTCAGTTATTTTCATCAAGCCGCTTAAACACCCATAATAAAAAAGGGAGCCGAAGCTCCCTTTGCATGTTGCCATACCTACTACAATCAATCTTCCTTGCGTGTTGCCAGTTTTTCCTTGATACGCGCAGATTTTCCAGAACGCTCACGCAGATAGTAAAGCTTGGCACGGCGTACATCGCCACGACGCTTGACCTCTATGCTGGCTATCATCGGAGAGTAAGTCTGGAATGTACGCTCTACACCTTCACCTGCCGATACTTTGCGAACGATAAATGATGCATTCAGGCTTTTGGTCTTGCGCTTGGCAATCACCACGCCCTCAAATGCCTGAACGCGCTTGCGGTCGCCTTCAACAATATTCACGTTGACGATAACAGTATCGCCAGGGGCGAATTCGGGGACGGTTTTGCCAAGACGCGCAATTTCTTCCTGTTCCAGTGTTTGAAGCAGATTCATTTCTTTTCCTTTTCTTCTGTGGAAGCTTGTTCCTGCTGGTACTCCGCCAGTAGCCGAGCTTCCTGTTTAGTTAACTGGTGTTTAGCCAGCAAATCCGGGCGACGAAGCCAGGTACGACCCAAGGCCTGTTTCAATCGCCACTTCTCTATTTCAGCGTGATGTCCCGACAGCAATACTTTCGGTATGCCCACACCTTCATAAATCTCTGGTCTGGTGTAATGGGCGCAATCCAGCAGACCATGCACAAAGGAATCTTGCTGCGCAGATTCCGCATCTCCCAGCACGCCCGGCATTTGCCTGATCATGCTGTCCATCACCACCATTGCCGCGAGTTCACCACCGGACAGCACGTAATCACCGATGGACAGCTCTTCATCAACATCTTTCTCGATCAGGCGCTCATCCACACCCTCGTAACGGCTGGTTAGAAATATCAAGCCATCTGCGCTCGCCAGCAATTCCTGCACGACTTCATGCGTCAGCAGGCGGCCCTGAGGTGACAGATGTATTACACGACTGACACCTACCCCTGCATCATGCTGCCTTTGCCTTGCTGCCCCTATTGCTTTGGCGAGCGGCATGGCGGACATCAGCATTCCCGGTCCACCTCCATAAGGCCTGTCATCCACACTGCGATGACGATCGGTCGTGAAATCACGAGGATTCCACGCACACAGCGTGTAATTACCCTGTTCGCAAGCCCGGCCGGTTATGCCGTATTCCGCCAATGCGCTTAACATCTGCGGGAATAACGTAATGACATCAAAGTGCATACGTCTAGTAATCCGCCTGCCAATCCACCCTGATCAGCTTTTCCTTCAGGCTCACCTGATGTATAACGTGCTTGAGGAACGGAATCATGACTTGTTGGCCGTCTTGCAGCACGACCAAGATGTCATTCGCGCCCATATCCAGGAGATGATCCACTATGCCCAGTTTTTCATTTTGCAGATTCAATACCTGCATACCGATCAGATCGGACCAGTAATACTCGCCATCTGCCGTCTCGGGCAACCAGCTTCTCGGTACGGCAATCAGCATTCCGCGCAATTTTTCTGCGGTGGTCCTATCTTCCACGCCATCCAGTTTGGCTAACAGTACTTTATTGTGTGGCTTTGCTTCACGCAAATGGCATTCACGCCACCCATGCCCCTGCTTAGACAGAAACCAGCCTTTAAATTTTGAGAGCGCATCCAGATGTTCGGTAAAGGCCTGTATCTTTACCCAGCCCAGAATACCCTGTGCTGCAACAATCTTTCCCATGACCACCATGGGTTCTGCAGAATCAGGCTGCTGCACCTGTGCGCTTTACCAGCTTGGATACTGCATCGCTCAATTGTGCGCCCTTTTCTTGCCAGTGAGCGATACGCTCGAGCTGCAAACGCATTCCCTCTGTACCTTCTGGAGCAACTGGATTGTAGAAGCCAACACGCTCAATGAAACGACCATCGCGGCGATTGCGCGAATCTGCAACAACTACATTGTAAAAAGGACGGTTTTTGGAACCGCCTCTGGATAAACGAATAATAACCATAACTGTTAAAACCTATCTAGATTTTGATCTGGTGTCAAAGGGCGCGAATTTTACGACAAATTTGCAGCTGATTGCAACAACAAATTGCCCATCAATAGGTTTAACCATTGAATTTATTTGTTTTTTATTGTTATACAGTCACACAATTCTATAACCTCATGATTAAACTAATATTCGCGCTCAACTGCAAACAATCTACGATGCTCCTTGATCGCATATCGATCTGTCATCCCGGCCACATAATCTGACACTGCCAGGGGTTTGTTCTCTTCAGCCTGCAATTGAAATTGGGGGGGTAACAGACGCGGGTCTTCAATAAATGCATGGAATAATTCGCTGATAATGCGTCTTGCCTTATTGCTCATTCGCATGACTTTATAATGCCTGTACAAGTTTTTATGCAGAAATTTTTTCAGTTCACGCTGCTGCGCTTCCATCTCATTGCTGAAACCCGCAAGCCTTGGCGCGATCCTTACTGCTTCCAGGGTCTCAATCTGCTGTTCAGCAATATTCATTTCAGTCTGCTCAATGAGATCCGTCACCAGCGTTCCAATCATGCTACGTACTGTTTCATGCACTTGAATTCTCTCACTCAAGCCTGCATGCTGTTTTCGCACTTCCGCTAGATGAGAAGCAAATATACTTACCTCGGATAGCTGCTCGATAGTAATCAGGCCGGAGCGCAATCCATCATCAACATCATGATTATTATATGCAATTTCATCAGCCAGATTCGTTATTTGCGCTTCCAGCGATGGCCGCTTGTTGTTCAGGAAGCGCAAGCCGACCTCCCCCAGCTCTCTCGCCTTTTCCTGCGCACAATGTTTTAAAATTCCCTCGCGTGTCTCAAAACACAGGTTCAACCCCTTGAATGCCGCATATCGCTCCTCCAGCGCATCCACTACGCGCAATGATTGCAAGTTATGTTCGAACCCCCCATATTCGCGCATACAGTGGTTTAGCTCATCCTGGCCCGCATGTCCAAACGGGGTATGTCCCAGATCATGTGCAAGCGCAACAGCCTCAGCCAGATCTTCATTCAGCTTTAGCCTCCGCGCAATTGAGCGCGCAATTTGCGCGACTTCGATGCTATGTGTCAGCCTGGTCCGGAACAGGTCTCCCTCATGATTCACAAATACCTGGGTTTTGTATTCGAGACGCCTGAATGCTGTCGAATGGATGATGCGATCTCGATCTCTTTGAAATTCACTACGCGCAGAAGGAGCTGCTTCACGGATACGGCGTCCGGCCGAGCTCCTCTCCTGCACTGCATAAGTTGCCAAATCAATGCCGGTCACTGCAGCTTTCCAGTGTCGCTTTTACCAGTTCTGCAGGCGTATCTCCATACATAACTGCATTTCCAATTTGCTTGAGCAGTACGAACCTGATTTTCCCGTCCTGCACCTTCTTGTCCAGCCCCATCAAGTCGAGATACCTCTCTATATCCATGGATGGGCCGCGTATCGGTAAACCGGCCCTCTCAAACAGCTTTCTTATTCTTACAAATTCCCCCTCATTCAGCCAGCCCAGCCTGCAAGATAAATCAGCCGCCATAATTGTACCCGCTGCTACTGCCTCACCATGCAGCCACGCTCCATATCCCAGACCGTTCTCTATTGCATGTCCAAATGTATGCCCAAGGTTTAACAGCGCACGCTCACCACTTTCACGCTCATCATTGCCCACCACCTCTGACTTGTTCAGGCAACTTCTAGCAATTGCATACTGCAATGCTTCGTCGTTTCTTGCGATAAGCTTGTCGATATTACTTTCCAGCCATTCAAAAAAAGGATAATCCCTGATCAGACCATATTTGATTACTTCAGCAATTCCTGCACGCAACTCGTCATCCGGCAATGTATTGAGCGTTTCGATATCTGCAAGTACCAGCTTAGGCTGATAAAATGCACCGATCATGTTTTTCCCCAGCGGATGATTGATTCCCGTTTTTCCGCCAACTGAAGAATCAACCTGCGATAACAGAGTTGTCGGAATTTGTATGAACGGCACGCCGCGTAAATATGTTGCAGCTGCGTAGCCGGTGATATCTCCGATAACACCACCTCCAAGGGCTAACAGCGTGGTTGTGCGTTCGCATCTGTTTTGAAGTAACGCATCATAAATAAGATTAAGCGTCTCTGAATTTTTATATTTTTCACCGTCAGGTAATATTACGGTTATCACTTTTACCATGGCATTTTCCAGGGCGCTCTGCAACCGCGCCAGATAGAGCGGTGCTATCGTGGTATTAGTGATAATTGCCACCCGCTTTTGTTTCAGGAACGGCAATATCAACTCCGACCTGTCTATCAAGCCGTTTCCAATTTGTATAGGGTAGCTCCGGTCAGCAAGACCGACATTTAATGTCTGCATGTCATTTAATTGATGGGGTGAAATTTCCGACTCTCCCAGCTTTCTGATCAATGAAGAAAGCAGGACTTGTACACTCTGTTTCCCGGTATGAATTATCAAATCCGCCGTTTCAGTATACATCGGATTACGCTTATTAAATAAATCCTGCAATTTAGCTCGCGGATCCTCAGTTTGCAAAAGGGGGCGACTTTTGTCATGCCTGGTTCTCTGCCAAAGATCGTGAATATTGCTTTTGAGATAAACAACGGTACCATTTCGCCGCATTACCTGTCGATTTTCAGGGTCCATCACCGCACCGCCACCTGTAGCCAGCACAATATTCTGCAACATCATTAATTCATGTATGACTGCAGATTCACGCTGCCTGAATCCCGCCTCTCCCTCCACATCAAATATGTGCTGTATTGTTACACCTGTACGCCTTTGTATTTCTTCATCACTATCAATAAAGGCTTTTCCCAGCTGTTTTGCAAGCAGCCTCCCTACAGTTGTTTTACCGGATCCCATCATGCCTATCAGGACAATATTTCCGGTACTTGATTTCTTTTCTTTACTTGTCATGCAGCTTCCAACTTTTTCTGTCTTTACAAATGGAAAAGCCCGGCATTGCCGGGCCTTTTCTTCAATATATCGATTTAGTGCAAGTTTAGGCTTTCACTCATGATTTTGGGTGTTATAAAGACCAGCAACTCCCTCTTGTCGTTCGAGACTGTCTTGTTTTTGAACAGCCAACCGATGATCGGAATATCTGCAAGCAGGGGGACAGTATTTTTTGATTCAGCCTCGTTTTGCGTATACACACCGCCAATCACAAGCGTACCGCCATTCTCCACCAAAACTTGTGTATCCACTTTTTTGGTATTAATGCTGGGTACACCACCATAAACAGCACCAACCGTATCCTGGGTCAATGTCACTTTCAGATTTACATTGTCGTCAGGTGTAATTTTTGGTGTTACCTTCAAACTCAGTTTCGCATCCTTGAACTGGACACTTGTTCCGGCCGCACTTACTGTTGCATACGGAATCTCAGTTCCCTGTTCTATCAGGGCAGGCGTTGAGTCTGCCGTCAGGACACGCGGACTGGCAATTGACTTGGTCTTACCATCTATCTGGGAGGCGGTCAGCTCCAGATTCAATGCTGCACCATTTTGCGCGGTAAAAACCAATCCCAGCACACCACCACTTCCATGTCCAGGCAAATTGACATTGGCATTTGCCGTGCCTGTGGAGTAGTAGGCAGGAACTGTATTGATTACATTATTTGTAGAATTCAGCTTTCCGCCCAACGTTCTGCTGAATGATTCAAATGCTTCCACAAACCGCGCTTCAATACTAACCTGACGCACAGAAACATCCAGTTGCTTGATGATCTTCCTTGCTTCGTCCAGGCCTGATGGTGTGTCCTGTACAAAGATGGTATTAGTCCTCGCATCTACTACTGCGCTCCCCCTTTTGGACAATATCTTCTGCTTATCATCAGTCAACAATTTTGCAATGTCTGCTCCCTTGGTGTAGCTCAACTGGAAGCTTTCGGTCCTGAGAGGTTCCAATGTCTCGATTTCCAATGCTGCAGTTTTGCTCTGCTTTTCTTTTGCCGCTATTTCTTCTCTAGGACCAATCTGGATGACGTTTCCATTTTCCCTCTTATCCAGATTTTTAGCATCCAAAATGATATCCAGCGCCTGATCCCATGGCACATCCTTCAATCTCAGGGTCAAACTGCCGCCAACCGAATCACTTATCACCATGTTCAGATTGGTGAAATCTGCGATAACTCCAATAGCTTCTCTGGTTGTTATATTCTGGAAATTCAAGGTCAACTTGTCACCTGTATATCCCAGCCTTTTTCGTTCAGCCTTTTTGTCTTCTATAACCTGTTTAATATCGATATAAAACTTGTTATCTGTCTGATATGCCGAATATTCCCAGATATTCTTTGGCTCGATCTTCAAAATCGTGTTTTCGCCCTGATCAAATGCGTCGATAGTCTGTACCGGTGTCGCAAAATCATTGACATCCAGCTTTCTCTTCAGATTCTGAGGTAAATTTGTTTTCAGGAATTCAACCAGCAGCACTTTACCTTGCTGCCTGATATCGATGCCGACATTGGGATCGGATAAATCAACCTGAACGCGCCCTTCACCATTTTTACCACGATGGAAATCTATGTCTCTCAGGCTATGCTTCTGAGATTGCACATTTGCCTCTGCAAAATGAGAAATCGCCGCACCCGGCGTTCCTTCTTTCTGCTTCAGTAGAATTTTGATTGAATTTCCTTCTATCACCGGGGCTTCATATGTCAGCATCTTGTTCAGGTTGAACACGATCCTTGTCCTGTCACCCGCCTGAATGATGTTTGCATTTCTCAGTTCGCTGCCAGTGAAATCCTGAGATTTCTTTTCCATCCCGCTTTCTGTATTACCAAGTGTAATGGCAATTCTTGGAGGAGACTCAATTGAAAATATTTCCGGATTGGCATCAGGCGCATCTTTTAGTCCTATCCTGATCTGAACTACCCCGTTCGGCATATTGTCAGCAGTAATCGATTCAACGCTGTTGGCAGCGCTTGCCGCTGAATGCATTGAAATGAATGCCGCAAACGTAAGTGCGGCCATCACCAAATTCATATGGTTTTTATAATTCAGATGTTTCATCTTGACTCCTATTTCTCTACCAGCTGGAGGCTATTGTCACGTTCAATCCAATCTCCGCCACTGTCTTGAACCATCTCTTTTAATCTGATTTCCGTTTCTGTTACGGAAACAATACGTCCAAAATTCAATCCCATGTAGTTACCGGCCTTGATGTGATAAATTTTTCCATCGGGAGAGCGGATTATTGCATTTCCAATTTTCTTTTTCTGAAGATACCCAATCATTTTCAGGCTCTCCAGCGGGTAATTTTCCAGATCTTCCTTGGGGCGGTTGAAATCAGGCTGATTGGTAAGACCGCCTTCTATGGCTACTTTCCTTGAGTCCTGCGCCTTGGGTTTGAATGGATCAGGCAATTCAGCACTGTTGTCGTACGGGAAAGGTTCATATAGCTTGATTTCAGGCGGCGCATCCACCTGGCCGCGTAATTCATCACCCGATTTTTTTACAAACTCCTGCAAGTCTTCGAACTCACCGTCACCGCATCCCACAAGGGAAAATACGACGGCAACCAGGAGTAATCTTAGCAAATTATCTATTCCGTTTTTTTTGCTGGATATTCTTAAAACTGTCATTTTCTCGCTCCAGGAGCCCCCTTGCGAGACAGTTCAGACTCGTCAAGATATCGATATGTTATCGCGGTTGCATCCATCGTCAGCCCCCCCTGGGAATTAGGGGCGATACTGATATTGGCCAGATTGACAATCCGGGGCATCATCGAGATGTCACTCGCAAATTTGCCAAGGTCATCATATGCGCCTGTAACCTTGATTGTTATCGGCTGCTCTGCCAATTCCTTGTTACGTTTTTCAGCCTGTGGCTTGAATAGCTCGAAGTTCAGTCCACGTCCAAGCCCGGCCTGGTTTATATCCGTCAACAGCGATGCCATTTCTGACTTTGTTGGAAGCTGTTTGAGCAATGCGCCAAATGATTGCTGGGTCTCTATCAACTGCTTCTTGATCAGATCAAGATTGACTGCCTCTTTTTTCTTGGACATGTAAACGTCCTTGAGCTTAACTTCCTCTTCCCTTTTTCCAGACAACTCATCCCATTGATCCTGCCAGTCAAAAAACGCACCCGCACCGACTACAGCCAGAAACATGATGATAAATGCGAAAATTTTGACAGGCAGGGGCCAAGTGCCAGGCGTTTTAGGATTTACGCCCTTCAAGTCCTCAATAAACTGTTTTATGTCCATGCTAACCCCTACCCCTCACAGCATCCGCTGCAGGGAAATCAAGAAGGCTGGTTTTAGCCGGCACTTTTCCTGGCTTGACCGCATCAGGTTGTTTCGAAATTTTGAATTTCAGCTGAAAATCGTTTTCCCTGCTCCCTTTGATGGATACCGCATGAATCTCCACCAGTACTGGCGCCTCTAGCCAGGGAGAGTCCTCAATTGCCCTCATCAGCGTTGAAACCCTTGCATTGGATTGCGCCAGGCCAGCCAGCGATATTTCATCGCCTTGCTGCTTGATTGATTTCAGGTATACACCTTCAGGCAAAATCCTCAGCATCTGATCCATCAAGTGTACGATGTCAGAACGCGTGCTTTGCAGGCTTTCGACCACATTTTTACGCGCCAAGAGCGATTTAGTCTGTTCCCGCAACTTCTTGATTTCATCGATCTGCTTGTCAAGAATTGCAATTTCCTTGTTCAGGTATGCATTCCGGCGCTCTTGATAATCGATTTGCGCACTGATAGCGGCATGGACGATGCCGACGATTAATGCACCGAGAATAATCGAGATCGCACTGAATGCGGCAAATTGAATCTGCTGCGCCTTGCGCTTCTCTGCGCGATGCGGCAATAAATTGATACGAATCATGATGGGTCAAACCTCCGCAGCGCCAAACCACACGCGATCATCAGCGCTGGCGCATCCACCTGCAGCTGGCGCTGCTTGATTCTGGATGACAGCGTCATCTGCGCAAACGGATTTGCCACCAGGGTGTTCACCTGGGTACGCGTAGCGACGACATCATCGAGACCGGCCAGACTGGAGCATCCACCCGCCAGCACGATATAACTCACTTCGTTGAACTGGGTTGAGGTATAGAAAAACTGCAAGGCCCGCGTGATTTCCGTTGCCAGGCTTTCCATGAACGGGTGCAACACATCGCTCTCATAATTATCAGGCAGCCCGCCATTTTTCTTGCCGGCCTCTGCTTCTTCCTGTGACAACCCGAAGCGGGTTTGTATCTGCTGCGTCAGAACGGCACCGCCTATCTGCTGATCGCGCATATACACCGACGTCCCGTTGCGCAGCACATTCATGTTCATGACGTTATCGCCGATATCCACCAGTGCGACACATTGGTCAACCGCACCGTCCGGCAGTTGCTTGCAGATCAGCTCATATGCCGCCTCGGCTGCATAAGGCTCAACATCAACAACCGTGGTTTTAAGACCCGCCATTTCGATGGCTGCAACACGGTCTTCCACATTGGCTTTGCGTGACGCCGCCAGCAGTACCTCCACTTCGTCCGGACTTGAAGGAGCGGGCCCCAGCACCTGGAAGTCGAGGTTGACTTCCTCCAGTGCAAACGGGATGTACTGATTAGCCTCGGACTCCACCTGATATTCCATGTCCTCTTCGCGCAATCCTGCTGGCAACATGATTTTCTTGCTGATAACAGCGGCTGCAGGCAATGCCACGCTGACGTTCTTGATGCGAGTACCCAGACGCTTCCATGCACGCTTGATACTGTCTGATACGGCATCGAGATTGTTGATATTGCCGTCCATCACGGCATCTTTGGGCAATGATTCGATCGCGTAACGCTCCAGCGTATAGGCTTTCTTGTCCTTAGACTCACTTAGTTCAACGATCTTGACGGATGAAGCGCTGATATCAATTCCGCAAAGGGGTGGCGTTTTCGTGTTCAGAAAATCCAGCGGAATATCAAAATTTCCCTTAATCATTATGGTGTTTAACGCCATTTTGTATAAACTGCTTTAAATCCTAGCAACATCCCTCTCATATGTAAAGCAGTTTCTGCTTCTTAAATTCCCCGGCCAGAGCCGTTATAATGCAAGTTCCTCCCAATCAACGATGGTTTCGAATTTCCTCATCATGACTTCACGCTGGTGGTTTTATACGGCGCTTGCAGCGCTATCCGTGGTTTTGCTCCCTTTCCTGTTCATCTCACTGGCCGCAATCCTGACTTACCCAACCCTCCCCTCACTCGAAGTTCTGACTGATTACCGCCCAAACCAGCCGCTCAGGATATTCAGCGCAGAAGGAGTGCTGATCGGCGAATTCGGCAAGGAACGGCGAGCCCTGGTCAAAATCGGGGAAGTGCCCGACATGATGAAGAAAGCCATTCTTGCCGCAGAAGACGAGCGCTTTTATGAGCATGGAGGCGTAGATTACATCGGTGTTATGCGTGCTGCGCTGTCAAATTTTACGGCTGGCGGAGTCAAGCAGGGGGCCAGTACGATCACCATGCAAGTCGCGCGCAACTTCTTCCTGACCAAGGAGAAGACGCTATCCCGCAAATTCAATGAAATGATGCTGGCATTCAAAATTGAGCACAACCTCAGCAAGGATGAAATTCTCGAACTGTATATCAACCAGATCTATCTCGGCCAGCGCTCGTATGGTTTCAGTACTGCAGCTCAGATTTATTACGGCAAGCAGCTGAACCAGTTGAAAGTTTCAGAAATGGCCATGCTTGCCGGCCTGCCCAAGGCCCCTTCGCTATACAACCCCATTGTCAACCCCAAGCGCGCCAAATTGCGCCAGCTGTATGTCTTGCGTCGCATGCATGAACTGGGATTCATCGACGATGCTGCTTATGAGACCGCCCAGGCAGAACCCATCAGCGTAAGGCACAATGGCGGTCAGGACTTTGCTTTTCACGCAGATTATGTTGCCGAGATGGTGCGCCAGATGATGTTTGACCGTTATGGCGAGGAAGCCTACTCACAGGGTTTCAGCGTATATACAACGATCAGGGAAAAAGATCAGCGCGCAGCCTATGACTCACTGCGCCGCGGTGTCCTGGATTATGACCGCCGCCACGGATATCGAGGACCGGAAGGATTCATCAAGCTGCCCCAGGAGGTGACAGATGAGCTTCTGGAGGAAGCATTGCAGGAAGTACCCGATGCAGACAATCTGTTGCCTGCTGTCGTTCAGTCCGCGAATTCAAAAAGCATAACCGCGTATGTCAAAGGCGGCCAGAGTGTCACACTTACCGGCGAATCCCTCAGGTTTGCCCAGCAAACGCTGGGTGACAAACTCACACCCAACCAGCGCATCCGCCCCGGTTCGCTGATCAGGGTCATGCAGGATGCCAAAGGCAACTGGATGCTGACACAACTGCCCCAGGTTGAATCCGCCTTTGTCTCTGACAACCCCAGGGATGGTGCAATATATGCCCTGGTCGGCGGGTTTGATTTCAACCGCAACCAGTTCAACCATGTCACCCAGGCATGGCGCCAGCCGGGCTCCAGTTTCAAGCCGTTCATTTATTCTGCCGCACTGGAAAAGGGCTTCACCCCGGCCTCCATCATCAATGATGCGCCGCTGGTGATAGACTCTGCCGAAACCGGCAATGAACCCTGGTATCCAAAGAATTACGATGACAAATTCGAAGGCCCGATGCGCATGCGCTCCGGCCTGATCAAATCCAAAAATCTTGTTTCGATCCGAATCCTGCAGGCGATCGGACCAACCTATGCGCGGGACTACATCACCAAATTCGGCTTTGACAAGGACAAGCACGGCGCCTACCTGACCATGGCGCTGGGCGCTGGCTCTGTCACCCCGATGCAGATGCTGGGCGCATATTCCATATTTGCCAATGGCGGCTACAGGATTACGCCCTATTTCATCCAGCGTATCGAAGATGCGCAGGGTAAAGTTCTGGAAAAGGCGGGGCCGGTCAGGGCGGGAGAGGATGCGGAACGCGTGATCGACATGCGCAACGCCTACACCATGGTCAGCATGATGCAGGATGTCGTAAAACACGGTACAGCAATGAAAGCGCTTGAACTGGGCCGTTCCGACCTGGCAGGCAAAACCGGCACCACCAGCGATTCCCTGGATGCATGGTTCTGCGGTTTCCAGCCCACGGTAGTCGGTATCTCCTGGATAGGCTTTGACAATCCCCGCAGCCTGGGAGACCGCGAAACTGGCGGTGGTGCTGCGCTGCCGATGTGGATGGGCTACATGTCAAAAGTACTGGAAGGGGTTCCCGAAGCCGTCTACACCATGCCTGACAACATGGTCGCCGCTCGCATCAACGATAATGGAAGGCGCGACCCCAATGGCAACAGGATCGAGTACTTCTACAGTGAAAACCTGCCGCCGGAACAAGTGATTGAACAGACAGATCCCAATGCGCCAGCCTCTGATGCCGGTTCGGAGCAGCTTTTCTGAGTCTAACCGATGAAAAAGAAGTCCTACTCACGCCATCACGCTGCTGGCAACCGTCGCCCGATAGTGGGCGAACCGGGGCAGCCCGATTTTGGCCGCGACCTGATGCGCGAACAACTCGCACATCAGGCAGCACGACTGATGGCCGAGAATGGCATTACCGATTATGCGTACGCCAAGCGCAAGGCTGCACGCCAGCTCGGCGCGCCTGATACTCACCACCTGCCCAGCAACCAGGAGGTTGAGGAAGCGCTACGCAGCTTCCGCGCCCTGTTCCAGCATGAAGAGCACCCCATCGTGCTGAACGATCTGCGGCAACAGGCACTGGAAACCATGAAACTGCTGACACCGTTTCATCCATTCCTGACCGGCTCAGTACTGGACGGCACTGCAGGACAGCATTCAGACATCAATCTGGTCATTTATTCCGACGATGCCAAATCGGTCATGATGTTCCTGTTGAAGCACAAGGTGGAATTCGAAAATGGAGAATGGCGCATGCAATTGATGGGGCGCCAGCAGATCCTGCCCAGCTTTACGCTGGCAAGTACAAACGGAACGCCTATCCACATTGCGGTATTGCCGGAAAATGCCCGTCACAGCGGCAGCCGCAAGACCGACACCCACGCCGATGTTGCCGCGGTTGAGGCCTTGCTGGAAACCGCCCTTTAAATCTCAGTCGACACTGAACGGAATACGCCGCACAAACGGCAGCAGCAGCACAAACAAACCCGCAGTTACCAGCATAAAATCGCGATGGGTATCAAACAGGTAATGCATCAGCATGGCATCACTATCTGTTTTGAGGAACATCAGCAGGATGAAAAACCCGACCACGTTGATCATCAGCGCAACGGCCACAGAGATGAAGCAGATCAGCGCCCAGCGCACAACAGGAGAAAATACTTGTTTGTCTTCATTCATTTCACTCACGCCTGTTTCAGCCAGCGCGCCGCATCCAGCGCAAAATAGGTCAGGATGCCGTCTGCGCCCGCACGCTTGAAGGCCAGCAAGGACTCCAGCACGCAAGCCTCTTCGTTCAGCCAGCCATTTTGTGCGGCCGCTTTCAGCATCGCATATTCACCGCTAACCTGATACACGAAGGTCGGCGCTTTGAATTCGTCCTTTACCCGGCGCACGATATCCAGGTAGGGCATGCCCGGCTTGACCATCACCATGTCCGCCCCCTCCTGCAGGTCCATACCGACTTCCCATAGCGCCTCGTCCGAATTGGCCGGATCCATCTGGTATGTATATTTGTTGCCCTTGCCCAGATTCGCCCCCGAGCCCACCGCATCGCGGAACGGACCGTAGAAACTCGAGGCATATTTCGCCGAATACGCCATGATGCGCGTATGGATACAGCCTTTCTGGTCCAGTGCTGCACGCACAGCCGCGATACGGCCATCCATCATGTCCGAAGGCGCCACTACATCCGCCCCGGCCTGCGCATGCACCTGCGCCTGCTGCGCCAGTACGTCCACCGTCTCATCATTCAGCACATAGCCGCTGGCATCGATCAGCCCGTCCTGGCCGTGGCTGGTATAGGGATCCAGCGCAATATCCGTCATGATGCCCAGCGCGGGGAAACGTTTTTTCAGTTCGCTTACCACGCGCGGCACCAGGCCTTGCGGATTCAGCGCTTCTTTCGCATCCTCACTTTTCAGGCTGCCATCAATCACCGGAAAAATCGCCATCAGCGGGATGCCCAGCTTGACGCACGCCTCGGCCTGAAACAACAACTTGTCCAAAGTCTGGCGCTTTACGCCCGGCATGGATGCAACATTTTCTTCGCGGTTGCTGCCTTCCAGCACGAAAACCGGGTAGATCAGGTCGGCCGGGGTCAGCATGTTCTCGCGCATCAGGTCGCGGGAAAAAGCATCGCGGCGCATACGCCGCATGCGCTTGTGGGGATATTGCCCTGTGAATTGCATGGTGGTTCCTGTCATCTCTATTGAACTTTTCAAATATCAGCACATCTTAAACTTATGTGGCTTTGCCACAACCCGCCGCAATCTCCCTTGGCGGGTGTCTTAACCCTGTTAAGACTTTATGCCCCGGACTTTCCCCCTTGATCCGGGGCATTTTTTTATCTTATCTAATATATTCATGCGGCTGGAATATATCAGCAGCCCCCTGGCTCCCGCACTGCTTGATAATAAATATAATATAATCAATCATTTGGGTTAATCCAGCGCGCAATGACTGCCTCAGCTTCATCCGTGCCCAGCTTCTTCAGGCTGGAAAACAATTGAACCGTAAAATTCGGATAATGCGCTTTCAGGTAAGCGCGCACTTCAAACAGCGCAGCATTCGCCTGCTGCCGGCTCAGCTTGTCTGATTTGGTCAGCAGGATATGCACCGGCTTGCCCGTGGGCGCAAACCAGCCCAGCATCTGCTCGTCCAGCGGCGTCAGCGGGTGCCGGCTATCCATGATGATCACCAGACCGGCCAGTTCCGTGCGCGTCTGCAAGTAAGTGCTCAGGATATTTTCCCAGTGCGCACGCACTTGTGGCGGCACCTTCGCATACCCATAGCCCGGCAGATCCACCAGATAACGATTTTCACTCAGGTCAAAATAATTGATGTGCTGCGTACGTCCCGGCGTTTTGCTGACATAAGCCAGACGCACATGATTGGCCAGTGTATTGATCGCACTGGATTTGCCAGCGTTCGACCGGCCGGCAAACGCCACCTCCCGCCCGCCATGCTGCGGCAGCTGGTGCAGGTCATTGACCGTGGTGAAAAATACCGCTTTCGAAAACAGTCCCATTATTGCCAGGCCGCGAAAATTTTGTCGGCCGCGGCGATGGTTTCATCGATATCCGCTTCGGTATGTGCGGAAGACACAAAGCCGGCTTCATAGGCCGAGGGGGCCAGGTAAGAACCCGCCTCCATCATCGCGTGGAAGAAGCGGTTAAACGCCCTGGTATCGCTGGCAGTCACCTCGGCAAAGCTGCTTGGCGGCGTTGCGCTGAAATACACGCCAAACATGCCGCCCACGGATTGTGCGCAGAAAGTCACACCATGTTTTTTCGCACTGGCGCTCAAACCTTCGGTCAGTCGTTTTGCCAGTTTTTCCAGATACGCATAGAAGCCTGGCTGCTGCACCAGCTTCAATGTCGCCATGCCGGCCGCCACTGCCAGCGGATTGCCGGACAGCGTGCCCGCCTGATACACCGGCCCCAGCGGTGCCAGGTGCTGCATGATGTCGCGGCGGCCGCCGAATGCTGCCGCAGGCAGCCCGCCCCCCATCACCTTGCCCAGTGTGGTGAGATCGGGCTGGATGCCAAAATAACCCTGCGCACCCTGCAGGCTCACACGGAAGCCGGTCATCACCTCATCAACGATCAATACCGCACCATGTTTGGTGCACAGGTCGCGCATCGCCTTCAGGAATTCGGGCTTCGGCATGATCAGGTTCATATTACCGGCCACCGGCTCCACGATCACCGCAGCGATTTCCTTGCCGAGATCGGCAAAGGTTTTTTCCAGCTCGGCCACATCGTTGTATTGCAACACCGTGGTCAGCGCAGCCAGTTCAGCAGGCACCCCAGCCGAGCTGGGGTTACCAAAGGTCAACGCACCGGAACCGGCTTTCACCAGCAAACTATCAGAGTGTCCATGGTAGCAACCCTCGAACTTGATAATGCGGCTGCGACCTGTAAAGCCGCGCGCCAGACGAATTGCCGTCATCGTCGCTTCGGTGCCCGAGCTCACCAGCCGCACCATTTCCATTGACGGCACCAGTTTGGTCAGCAGCGTGGCAATATCCAGCTCGGCCGCGGTGGGCGCGCCAAAACCCAGGCCTTGCGCTGCGGCATCCTGCACAGCCTTTACCACCTCGGGATGGCAATGCCCGGCAATCATCGGCCCCCAGGAGCCGACGTAATCGATATATTGCTTGTCGTCTGCATCCCACACATGGGCGCCCTGACCGCGTTTGAAGAACAGCGGCGTGCCGCCCACCGATTTGAAAGCACGCACCGGCGAATTGACGCCGCCCGGTATCAGTTGCTGGGATTGCTCGAACAAAACCTGATTTTGCGATGTTGCCATGATATTCCTGTAACTATTTGTTTATATTAAATATATTTGATATATCCCGAGCGGCCTGCAGCACATCTGGCGCTGCATACACTGCAGAGATCACCGCCAATGCATTAGCTCCCGCCGCCACCAGTACGCCGCCATTTTCTGCAGTGATGCCGCCGATTGCGACGATGGGGAGCGATATGACACGCCGCGCCTCGCGCAGCATGTCGACACTGGCAGCTACGGCGTCGGGTTTCACGCTGGAACTGTAAAACGCGCCAAACGCCACATAATCGGCTCCCGCCGCCTGTGCAGCAACCGCGCGCGCAGGTTCGTTGTAACACGACACACCGATGATTTTCACCGGCCCCAGCACGGCACGTGCCGCGGCGATATCGCCATCATCACGTCCCAGATGCACACCGTCTGCATCCACCTGATGCGCCAATGCCGGGTCGTCGTTGATGATGAAGGCCACGCCATGCTGCCTTGTGATTTCACGTAATGCCTGTGCCTGCTCACGCATGAGTGCAGCATCAGCAATCTTGTTGCGGTACTGCAGCACACGCATGCCCCCCTGAATCGCCTGTTGCGTGCGGTGCAACATCGTGGCGGTATCCAGCGGGCCATTCTTCTGACTATCTGGCGTCAGCGCATACAGCCCTTCAATGACGGGTTTGCGATTCACCCGCATCATTCGGCACCTCATCCTCTTCTTCACGCGCCCAGAACATGCGGTCGGGTATGTGCTGACCCATGCCGGCACGGAAGCCGTACTTCAGCGCTTCCCAGGTGTATTCCTGCGCTTCGCGCACCGCCTCTTCAATGGGCAGGCCATTGGCCAGCAAGGCAGCGATGGCCGAAGACAGGGTGCAGCCCGAGCCATGATAGATGCCCGCCAGACGTGGCCAGTCATCATTGCGCACCAGACCCTGCGGCCCATACAGCCGGTTGCTGACCTTGGGTGTATTTTCATGGGTACCCGTGATCAGCACATATTCGCATCCCAGCTGGATGATGCGCTTCGCGCTTTCATTCAGGTCCGGATTGTCCTCGTCATTGTCCTCATTGAGAATCAGGCGGCGCGCCTCGATGCTGTTCGGAGTGAGGATGGTCGTTTGCGGGATCAGCAACTCGCGCATCGCATCCACCATGTCCTCATTGGACAGCTCATCGCCGCGACCCGAACTCAGCACCGGATCAAACACCATCGGAATCTCCGGATAGTCGGCAATGATTTCGGCAATCACCGCGATATTTTCCACGCTGCCCAGCACGCCGAGCTTGAATGCTGCCACCGGCATGTCTTCCAGCACCGTGCGTGCCTGGTTCATCACCAGCTCCGCATCCACCGCCTGCATATCATCCACGCCGCTGGTGTCCTGCACGGTAATCGCCGTGATGACTGACAGCGGATGGCAGCCCATGCTGGCAATTGCCAGAATATCGGCCTGGATGCCCGCGCCGGAAGTCGGGTCGGATGCCGCAAAGGTCAGCACGATGGGTGGTGTAACAGGATGGTTGTCGGACATTGCTCTGGAAACCGGTCTAAAATGCGTATTTTAACTGATTAACCCTTGCTCGACCTGACTTCTGAAAGGAACTGATTTCATGCGCATTCTTCATACCATGCTGCGTACCGGCAACCTGGATCGCGCCATCGATTTTTATACCAATGTGCTGAACATGAAACTGCTGCGCCGCCATGAATATCCACATGGCAAATTTACCCTGGCCTTCCTCGGCTATCAGGATGAGACGCAAGGCTCAGTCATCGAGCTGACCTACAACTGGGGCGTGGCGTCTTACGAGATCGGCACAGCCTACGGCCATATCGCGATTGAGGTGGATGATGTTTACCTGGCCTGTGAGCAGGTAAAGCAGCGTGGCGGCAAGATCGTGCGTGAGCCGGGGCCAATGTCAGGCAGCACGACGGTGCTGGCCTTTATCGAAGATCCTGACGGTTACAAGATCGAGTTCATCCAGAAAAAATCCTGATGCCTGTCGAATGGCGCTGATCACTCAGAACAGGAAATTCACGAACATCCCTGCAACATTGCCACTCACCTCAGGTGTACCATCCGTGGGCTGGAAACTGATACGGGTATAGCGCAAATCGATGCTGTATCCCGAATGCGCAGGTTGCCAGCCCACTTGCGCAATGAAGCCGAGCGCATTGTTATACCGGGTACTGGATGTTGCATTCGTTGTATTCACCTTCAGTTGCGGATTCAGCTGATACGAAACACCCAAGCCCATGCGTATGCCGCCGGTGCGATAAAATTCAATCGCCTCCAGCGGAATGGCACTCCAGTTCACATCGGCATTCCACATGCGCGGCCCACCAGACTTGTATCCGGCACTCAATTGCGTCAGCAAGTTGCCCTCATCATCATTCGGTATCAATGCGCCGAAATTGATGGCGAATCCGGTGTTTGCCTTGACGGGAGCTGTGCTGCCATCCGAATAGGTTACCGTACCCAGCTCATCCCCCCCCACTTCCGCACCCAGGCCCAACTGCCACTTTGTTCTGACCGTTCTGCCGGAAGCGCGGCGGGATGGGCGCGACTCTATTTTTTTAGCCGCAGGCCCATTCACCCCGACAGGTTTCACCACAGGTACCGGCTCAGGGATGCTGGCCGGCGCAACGGGTTTGACTGCCTGCACAGGCACAGGCTGAACCGCTTTGGGTACCGGTACCACCGCAGGCGCAGGCGGCGGCACAACTTTGACCGGTGCAAGCTTGGGCGCCGTGACAGGCGCGACCTTCCTGGGAGCGGCTTTGGGAGCGGCTTTGGGTGTGGTCTTGGATTTGGCGGACTTGCGATTTTCAGCTGTGCCATCCGGCCCGACAACCACAAATGCCAGTTGCATGCCATTGAAACGATCCAATTCGTCCATCGCCCAGGCATTGAACACAATACCGCCCAACATTGATGTGATGCTTGCCATCAAAAATCGCTTGTACATGCACTTTTCCCTTTTGTTTAAGGCACTACAAAATTCCCCGGCCACATGCTGCGAATCGGCAACTGGCTGCCCTCCCTCGGATCCGGTTCAGACGACACGTTCCCGTGCAACCTGCGCTGCAATTTTCGCGAATTCTGCCACACCCAGGTTTTCTGCGCGCAATTGTGGATCGATACCCAGTTGTTCGATACCGGAGTCGTCCATGTAAGCTTTCAAGGTGTTGCGCAAGGTCTTGCGGCGCTGGCCGAATGCCGCAGAGACGATTTCGGCAAACAGGGCTTCGTCCTTCACCAGGACCGCATCGAGCGGCAATGGAATCATGCGCACAATCGCAGAATCCACCTTGGGAGCCGGGCGAAAGGCCTGTGGCGGCACATCCAGCAGTTTTTCCATGTAAAACCGGTACTGCAGCATCACCGACAGGCGGCCATATGCCGGTGTCGAAGGCTCGGCCACCATGCGCTCCACCACCTCGTTCTGCAACATGAAATGCATGTCAGTGATGCGCGACTTATAACTGGAAAAATGAAACAGCAGCGGCGATGAGATGTTGTAAGGCAGGTTGCCGACGATACGCAGCGGGGATGACAGCGTGGCGAAATCGAATTTCAGAGCATCACCCGCATGCACGGTGAGCTTGTCCTGCGGATAATCCGTGTGCAGGCGCTCGATGATGTCGCGATCGATTTCCACTACGTGCAGATGATTCAGCTTTTTGAGCAATGGCCGCGTCAGTGCGCCCAGGCCCGGGCCTATCTCCACCATGTTGTCATCCGGCTGCGGATTGATCGTGCGGATGATGTCCGCGATGATCTGCTGATCCACGAGGAAATTCTGCCCAAAGCGCTTACGAGCCTTATGCATCATTTTTTCTCACGTAATGCTTCAGTGAAGACTCATTTTTGCCGCAGGCAAAAGTGATGTCGTAGCTAAACCTTTTTCTTGCTTTATGCATTTTCCCTCGCTTCATACTGCGCCATCTCCAGCGCCGCCTGCATGGCTTGCCGTAAACTGCCGGCATCCGCCTGCCCGGTGCCAGCCAGATCCAGCGCAGTACCATGATCAACCGAAGTGCGGATGATGGGCAGACCCAGCGTGATATTTACACCTTCGCCGAAACTGGCATGCTTCAGCACCGGCAAGCCCTGGTCATGATACATCGCCAGCACGGCATCACACCCCTTGAGGCGATGCTGTGCGAATAAGGTATCCGCGGGCAGCGGCTCGCTTACATGCATGCCCTGTGCCCGCAACCGGTTCAGCAGCGGAATCATGATGTCGATTTCCTCGCGCCCCAGATAACCGCTCTCGCCGGCATGAGGATTCAGCCCTGCCACCAGGATGCGTGGCGTTTTCAAGCCAAACCGTTTTTGCAAATCCCGATTCAGGATGACGAGGATACGCTCCAGCAAATCGGCTGAAATTGCATCTGCCACGTCACGCAAAGGCAGATGGGTGGTAGCCAGGGCCACCCGCATGCCGCCACCCACCAGCATCATCACCACCAATGGCGTATGCGTCTGCTCGGCGAGGAATTCGGTGTGTCCGGTAAAGGCAATCCCGGCATCGTTGATGATGCCCTTATGCACCGGTGCCGTCACCATCGCAGCAAATTCGCCCGCCTGGCAACCTGCAACTGCCCGCTTCAGCAACTCAAGCACATAGGCGCTGTTAGCCGCATCCAGCTTGCCGGGCTGTACCTGATGCGCTGCAGGCACATGCAGCACAGGCAATTCGCCCGGCTTGCGCGAATCACCATAATTATTAATATAATCAATAAGTTGAATTTCTTTGCCAAGTTGCTGCGCACGCTGTTGCAGCAAACCGCGGTCGCCCAGCACCACAAACGGCATCTCCACCTCGCTCATCGCAAGCTGAATGCACAGGTCCGGGCCTATACCGGCAGGTTCGCCGGAAGTAATTGCCAACGGCTTTAAGGAAGTGAGGTTCATTTGTACCAGATTCTATCGGAATGGGAACGACAGGTTTGCCTGCTTGCCTATCCACAAAAGTTCAAATCAAGCCATTCAGGGTGCACCCTGTCAATTCAGCTGACACAACTTGCAAAAATGCGAGGTTCAGTAAGCTGGCAAGCAGAACAACAGTGCGGCAGAAGTTTTATCTTCAACGATACTCAACAAAGGCACGATCGCGCAATTGCCTCAACCATTCCTGATACGCCTCGTCCGACTTGTTCGCGCGTATGGCCTGCATCGCCTGCTGCTTCTTCTGCTCGACACTGACATCCGCATTGCGCCGTTCGATCACCTGGATCAGGTGCCAGCCGAATTCGCTCTGCACCAGCCCGCTGATCTGCCCCGGTTTCAATGCGTTCATCGCCTTTTCAAATTCCGGCACAAATGCGCCGGGAGAAACCCAGCCCAAATCACCGCCTTGCGCAGCGCTGCCATCTTCCGAATACTGCTTCGCCATGTCAGCAAAATCTGCGCCGGCATCGATACGCTTTTTGATCTCTGCAAGACGCGCTTTGGCTTCGGCATCTGTCGTCAGTTCACTGGTCTTGATCAGGATGTGCCGCGCATGCGTCTGCGTGATGACGACAGGGGTATCGCTGCTGCGGCGGTTTTTCAGCAGCACGATATGGAATGCGTTCGAGCTGCGCAATACCGCGCTGAACTCGCCAGGCTGAAGGCTCTTTACCGCATCACGAAACAGGGAAGGCAGACGGTCCGTCTGCCGCCACCCCAGGTCTCCGCCCTGCAGCGCATCCTTCGCATCCGAACTGCCGGCGGCGACCTGCGCAAAGGAAGCACCGCCTTTCAGCTGTTGCCATGCATCATCCGCACGCTTCCTGCTGTCCTTGATCTTGTCAGGTGTGGCCTGCTCCGGAATCTGTACCAGGATATGCGCCAGCTCAACCTCCTCGCTCTTGCCACCCTGCTTTTTCTGCATCTCCAGATAATTTTCGACTTCACTGTCGCTGACCACCAGCTTGCTGTCTACCTCTCGTTCACGCAACCTGGAAAAGATGATTTCATTACGGATTTCCTCGCGAAACTTCTTGTAATCCACCCCGTCCTTGACCAGCTTTGCGCGGAAGTCTGCCAGCGATGCGTAGTTGTTCTGCTGTGCGATGCGCCCTATCGCCTTGTCCAGCTGATTGTCGTCCACCCGCACCCCGGTTTCCCTGGCGAACTGCAGCTGCAGCTTGTCGAGGATCATCCGCTCCAGCACCTGCTTTTCCAGCTCCTTCGCTGCCGGCAACGGTGTGCCCTGATGTTTCAGCTGATCCTTCACTTTTGCAAGGTAACTGCTCAACTCATGACGCGTGATCACATCGTCATTCACCACCACTGCAATCTGGTCTATCAGGATTCCGGTGTCCGTTTTAGACTTCCCCTCCCCTTTGGCCTCCTCACCATGGGCAGCTGCGATCAGCAGGCAGCTTCCCGTAATAGCAGTTACAACTAATTTCATCAACATCTTCATGCTTCTGTCCATAAATTATCAGGGATTGGTCGAGGTGCCATATTTACCTCGCGTTGAATTGGTCATCACCGTATAGCCAGGCACGCTCTGTTTCAACGCATTCAATGGATCCGTGCCGACACGGATCATGTCGCTCAGTTCCAGCTGGATGAAATAGTTGGTGGATGTCTGGCTCAGCGATGTCACAAATTTTTGCGCAACCAGCCGCAGGGCCCAGCAATCCTGGCGGTATTCCAGGCCAGCCAGCGCCTCTGTGACACTGGCATTCTGAATAGAATATTTGACCAATCCAACCATATCCCACTTGCCATACAGATGCCATTGGGTAGAGGTATCCACCTGCTTCACAAGTAGCGTCGGGTCGATATTATAGGTATAGCGGTAGCCCAGGTTGAACACCTTCCCCGGCTCCGGCTTGTAACGCAACGTGCCGTAAAACATTTCACTGCGCTGTTCAGTGGGATTGTATTGTTCCAGGCTGTCCAGAGACAGCGAATCGGACAGCCTGCCCCCGACACTGAGCAGCACATCGGACTGGTTGGTCGCGACACTCGGCCCGCCTATCGTGACCTGCGGTGTAATCGCGCTGAAGCGTTCGCCCATCGCAATGCGCAGCAATTCATTACCCGTATCTTCATCCAGCAGGCGCGTGGTCAGCGCCGTGGTTACCTGATCAGCATCCCCTACACGATCATTACCGATAAAGCGGTTTTCGGTAAACATCTGCATGAAGCTGAACGGCGCCTGCCCGGTATCAAACAGAGGCAGGTTATCCTGTTTGACATAGGGAATCTTCACATAATAGATGCGCGGTTCCAGCGTCTGAATCAGGCTGCGGTCAAAAGCGGCGAAATTTCGTTCCAGCGTCATGCCGCTGTCCAGGCTGAAAATCGGCACAGCACGCTGATAATGGCTTTCTGCATTCGTGTTGTTATTCGTCAGGTCATATTGCGTCAGGTGCTCGCCAAATTTTGGCGTGATGTAATACGCGGGATCGCTGACCAGCGGCATTGCAACGGTAGGATATACCACGCTGCGCCCGCCATTGACCAGGGTGGGGTGGTCAAAATACACATATTCTGATGACAGCCCCAGCGATGCACTGCCCAGCACGCGTTGCGCATTGAGATTGACTTGCGGCAGGCGGCGATAGGGCTCAGTCACCGGCGCCAGCGGATCCTGCAATGTCTGGAAACTTTGTGCACGCACTGAGGCATTCCACCAGCCCCCTGAATACACAAGTCCGCCTTCGCGCAACAGGTTTTTCTGCGTTGCGATTGTCGGATTGGAGGAGAGGTCGCGGAAATAGGCATCATCAGACGCTTCATTCAGGTTCAGATAGCCGGTAAAGCCACCGCCGAAATTCTGATTATGCATCAGCGAGGTGGTCTCCCGGTCGCGCTGTGCCACGCGGTCTCCCGGCAAATCCCCGTGTGTCAGGGTACCTGAATAACTGTTGCCCAGATAACGGAATTCGGAATCGAGCAAAGTACCCCGTTTTTCAATCAGGCGCGGAGAAAAGGTGGCGTCGTAGTTGCTGGCAATATTCCAGTAGAACGGTATGGTGATCTCGCTCCCGCCAGTATTTGTATTGCCGATTGTGGGCCCCATGAAGCCGCTACGACGCCGATCATCCAGCGGAAAGTTCATCCACGGCGAATACAGGAACGGCACGCCCATGAATTCCAGTCGCGCATTCCATGCCGTGCCCAGTTGTGTATTGCGATCCAGCTCCAGCGTGGACATTTTCAGCAGCCAGTCGTCATTTCCCGCAGGACAGGACGTATACACGCCGCTTTCAAATGCATATTGCTGCTTGCCTTCAAAGCGCATGTTTTCGGCGCTGCCACGTATCGCGGAGTCGGTCAGCGAAAACACCGGTTGCGGCATTTCGCCGGTACTTTTTTCGACATTCAGCTGCAAACTGGGACCTTCCACCACGGAATCCGCCTTTTGCACCTTGACTGACCCATCTGCAGACAGCTCCTGCGTGGGCTGCTCATACAACAGATGATCTGCGCTGACGGTCTGGTCATCCTTGCGCAGCTCGACATTGCCGATGGCCTCGAATACCTGGTTTTCCTTGGCGGTTACCGTGTCTGCGCTCAATACCGCAGGCGACTCATGTGCTTCCCCGGCACCCGCCGGCCTGGCCTTGGCAGGATCCGTTTTTTTGGCATCCTTCTTTTTCTCTGTCGGGCCTTTTAAAGCAGGTTGTGGCTCGGCTTGCGCAGCCAGCGCAGGAAAACTCACAAACAGGCAGGAAAGAAAAAGCAGGAAAAAGCGGGAGCACATGGGGCGATGATTACAAATTAAGGTGTTAAAATCGCACAAATCCCCGAATAAGGCAATCTTCTCCTGCAGAATTACCATGATACGCGAACAACTGATCCATGAATGGCTGCACAGCCTGTTTCCAGGCCACGCCTTTACCCTGGCACCCGCCTCTGCCGATGCCAGCTTCCGCCGCTATTTCCGCGCTTCTTTTGCCGATCGCACCCTGATCGTGATGGATGCGCCACCCGAGCATGAAGACTGTCGCCCCTTCATCAAGGTGGCGAAGCTGTTTGAAGCTGCCGGTGTGCATGTGCCCCATATCCTCGAACAGGACCTGGACCAGGGCTTTCTGCTGCTATCCGATCTTGGCAACACCACCTATCTGCACCAGCTTGATACCGACACCAACAAGCAGCTGTATGGCGATGCCTGTGCCGCACTGATCAAGATCCAGCTGGCAAGCAAACCCGGTGCATTGCCACCCTATGACGAAGCCATGCTGTTGCGTGAAATGCGCCTGTTCCCGGAATGGTATGTGGATAAGCACCTGCAGAAAAAACTCAGCGACAAGCAGGCCGCCATGCTGGAAACCACCTTCCGCAAGATCATCGAAAGCAACCTCGCCCAGCCTCAGGTGTATGTGCATCGCGATTACCACTCGCGCAACCTGATGGTGACCACGCCCAATCCCGGCGTGCTGGATTTCCAGGATGCAGTATACGGACCGATCACTTACGATCTGGTATCCCTGTTCAAGGATGCGTATATCGGCTGGCGCGAATCCGACGTGCTGGACTGGCTGATCCGCTACTGGGAGGCTGCGCGCAAGGCAGGCCTGCCTGTCACTGAAGATTTTGGCAGTTTCTACCGCGACTATGAGTGGATGGGCGTGCAGCGCCATCTCAAGGTGCTAGGCATCTTCGCCCGCCTGTACCATCGTGATGGCAAGGAAGGTTACCTGAAGGACATGCCGCTGGTGATGCATTACCTGCGCAAGGCGTGCGAACGCTATATCGACCTGAAGCCGCTGCTCGACCTGCTGGATGAGCTGGAGCCGCAGCAAGACCAGCAGGTGGGCTACACCTTCTGATTTCTTATCCCGTGACGGAGACACCGATGCAACCGGAATATATCTGCCCGTTCTGCCGCTCCCCGATTGGAATGAATGATGTGAACGTTTCCACCGACATTGCCCTGTGCCGTACCTGCGGCAAAACCAGCTCGTTTGCGCTGGTTTCCGGCAATGCTTCTGTCTCGCTGGAAGCGATAGACCGCATCCCGATGCATATGCAAGTGGCAAGGGATCCGGTGCTGGGCAAGACCATCACCTATCGCAAAAAGTCCGCAATCCTGCTGTTCCTGATTCCTTTCACTGCCTTCTGGTCGGGCATGTCAATGTGGGGCATCTATGGCACACAGCTGGCAAGTGGACATTTTGATCTGGGCAAATCACTATTTGGCCTGCCGTTCCTGATCGGCACTGTCATTCTGGTATCGGTCATCCTGTTCCTTTTGCTCGGCAAATGGCAGATACGCCTGCACCGCGGAGAAGGCGAAGTTTTTCTCGGCATCGGCCCACTGGGCTGGACCCGGCGTTTTACCTACAATCGCGAAACGCGAATTGCGCTGCGAAATTCATCGGTGCGCTCCAACAACACTCCTCTGCAAGCCATCGTTGTGCAGAATGGCGATGACGAATTCATGTTTGGCGCAACACTTACCCAAGAGGCCAAGCAATTCATTGCAGCCACCCTGTTGCAGGAAACCCAGACGGCTCCCCTGAACAGCCCCTCTCCTTTCTCCACCGGTTTTATCTGACATGAAAGCAATGCTTCTTGCCGCCGGCCGCGGCGAACGCATGCGGCCCCTCACCGACCACACCCCCAAGCCCCTGTTGCAGGCAGGCGGCAAGCCGTTGATCGTGTGGCACATCGAACGCCTGGCTGCCGCCGGCATCAGGGAACTGGTGATCAACCACGCGCACCTTGGCAAGCAGCTACCACGAACACTGGGGGATGGCAGCAAGTGGGGGGTCAAAATTGCCTATTCCGACGAAGGCACCGCACTTGAAACTGCCGGCGGCATTGCCTTTGCGTTGCACCTGCTGGGAAGTGAACCCTTCGCCGTGGTGAATGGCGACATCTATTGCGAATACGATTTTGCCGCATTTGCCCATCACGCTGCTGGCATGCAGCAACATGGCGACAACTGCCACCTGGTGCTGGTGAATAATCCGGAACACAACTTGAAAGGCGATTTCTGCCTGCAAGGCAAGCGCGTAGTGCCACCATCCTCACTCCTCAGTCCTCACTCCTCAATCCTGACCTTCAGCGGTATCGGCATCTACCAGCCGGCGCTATTCAGACAAATTGCTCGTGGCACAGCAGCTCCCTTGGCGCCCTTGCTGCGCGAACAGATTGCAGCAGGCAAGGCCAGCGGCGAACACTACACGGGCACATGGATAGACGTAGGCACGCCCGCGCGCCTGCAGCAACTCGACAACGACCTGACAGCCAAGCACAATACCCAACATGAAAAAACCTGATATTTACCAGCGCCGCCGCAGCCAGCTGATGCAGCACATGCAGCGCGGCATCGCCGTGATCCCCACTGCCGCCGAAGCCCTACGCAACGGCGACGCGCATTTCCCGTTCCGTTTCGACAGTCATTTCCATTACCTGAGCGGTTTTGACGAACCCGAAGCCGTGCTGGTGCTGATTGCCGGCGACAAACCGCAGTCGCTGCTGTTCTGCCGCGACAAGGACATCGAACGCGAAATCTGGGACGGCTTCCGCTACGGCCCGGAACAGGCGGCAAAGCTGTTCGGCTTTGATGCTGCCTATTCGATCAGCCTGTTTGACGAAAAGCTGGTGGAGCTGATGGGCAACCAGCCCGCCCTCCATCTGCCACTGGGCGCGCAGGCAAACTGGGACGACCGCATCCTCGCGCTGCGCACACGCGTGCAGGGGCAGGCACGCAGCGGCATCACCGCGCCGAACGAGATCCACGACGTACGCATGGTGCTGAACGAGATGCGCCTGATCAAGGACGACGCGGAAAAATCCGTGATGCGACGTGCTTCAACAATTTCCGCAGGTGCGCACCGCCGCGCGATGCAGGCCACGCGCCCAGGCAAGATGGAATATGAAATCGAAGCCGAGCTGCTGCATGAATTCCGCCGCCACGGCGCACAGGCGCCGGCCTACACCTCCATCGTTGCTGGCGGCGGAAATGCCTGCGTGCTGCACTACATCCACAACAACATGCAGCTGAAGGATGGCGATCTGCTGCTGATCGACGCCGGCTGCGAGCTGGACGGCTATGCCTCGGACATCACGCGCACCTTTCCGGTGAACGGCAAATTCAGCGCGGCACAGAAGGAGGTGTATGAAATCGTGCTTGCCGCACAGTATGCCGCGATCGCAGCCGCGCGCCCCGGCAACCACTGGAACGTACCGCATGATGAAGCGATGCGCGTGCTGGTGCAGGGCATGATCGACCTCAAAGTTGTCAATTGCACGGTGGACTCAGTGATCGAGAGCGGTGACTACAAGCGCTTCTACATGCACCGCACCGGCCACTGGCTGGGCATGGATGTGCACGATGTCGGCAACTACAAGATCAACAACGAATGGCGCGACCTGATACCCGGCATGGCCCTGACGGCGGAACCCGGCCTGTATATCCGCCCGGCAGACAATGTGCCGGAAGCGTTGTGGAATATCGGTATCCGCATCGAGGATGATGTGATCATCACCGAAAGCGGCTGCGAAGTGATTACCCATGAAGCGCCGAAAACCGTGGCAGACATAGAATATTCAATGAAATCATAATGTTACAAAATTTCGACATTGCGATCACGGGCGGCGGCCCGGTGGGTCTGGCGCTGGCGCTGGCTTTGCGTGACAGCGGGCTGCAGGTGACGCTGCTGGAAGCGCGCAAGGCACAGGAGACCGGCACCGATCCGCGTGCGCTCGCCCTGTCCTATGGCAGCCGCCTGCTGCTGGAGCAGATGGGGGTATGGCAGCAACTGACGCAGGTCTCCCCGATCCGGACCATCCATGTGTCGCAGCAGCACGCCTTCGGCCGTACGCTGTTGCAGGCCACCGACCTGAAAGTACCCGAACTTGGCTATGTGCTGCCGTATGCCGCGTTGCATGCGGCACTGCTGCAAGCGGTATCAAACAGCGCTGTCGAATTCATCCAGGGTGCGAACGTACAGGCACTCAACCCTCAAGCCGGCCATGCCGGACTGACCTATCTGCATGAAGGCCAGCAACATGATTTGCAGGCAAAGCTGGTGGTAGTCGCCGATGGTGGCAAGCTGCTTGAAACCAGCCACCCCCCAATGACCCATGATTATGGGCAGAGCGCCCTGATCGCACATGTCACCTGCAGTGCACCCTTGCCGGATACCGCGTTCGAGCGCTTTACGCCGCACGGCCCGCTGGCGCTGCTGCCTTATCGTGACGGCTATGAACTGGTGTGGACCACCCCCAATGCCGGGCTCGATGCAATGCTTGCGCTGGACGACGCCAGCCTGCTGGCAGAACTGCATGCACGATTTGGTGACCGCGTCGGCCATTTCCTCAGTATCGGACCGCGCCACAGCTTCCCGCTGAAAATGAAGCGCTCGCCCTCGGTTACATTGCAGCACACGGTCCTGATCGGCAATGCAGCACAAACCCTGCATCCGGTGGCTGGACAAGGCTTCAATCTGGGCTTGCGCGATGCGTGGTCGCTGGCCAGGGTGATCCAGCGCCAGCCGGAAGCCCTGGGTGAACCCGCCATGCTGCAAGCTTATCTGGACACGAGAAGGGCTGATCGCAAAGCCGGCATGGCCTTTACCGACGGGCTGGTGCGGCTGTTTTCCAACAATCTCCCGCTATTGGACACCACACGCGCGGCCTCGCTCAGCCTGCTGGACTGTCTGCCCGGCGTGAAAAAATTCGTCGCCCGGCGTATGATGCTGGGAGCGTAAGAGATAAAAAGGCCCTATGTCAGCTCCCCCCCTCACACTTGCCATTCTTTTTGCCGATATCAGCGGCAGCACTGCACTGTATGACAAGTTGGGAGACCAGAAGGCCCGCTGGCTGGTGAACCGCTGCCTTTCCATGCTGAAAGGCGAGCTGGACAGCAACAATGGCCGGCTGATCAAGACCATAGGCGATGAAATCCTGTGCACCTTCCCGGACCCGCTCAAAGCCATGACCGCCGCCTGCGCGATGCAGGAAACCCTGAAAAAAGATAACACCAATGCGGAAACGCCCTTGCATATCCGCATCGGCTTTCATTTCGGCGATGTCATCAGCGAAGACAACGACATCTTCGGCGATGCGGTGAATGTGGCCGCACGCATCACCTCCATCACCCGCGCCAACCAGATCATGACCACGGCCGCCGTGGTCGACAAGATTCCGCTCGGCATGCATGACAAGATCCGCAAAATCACGCGCGCCGACATCCGCGGCAAGCAGGAGCAGATGGACATCTACCAGATCATGTGGGAACAGGATGACATGAGCAGCACGCGCATCGGCATTTCCGCGTTCCGCAAACCGCAGTTGGAACACCAGCTGGTTGTGTCCTGCAATGGCAAAAAAATCCTGGTCAATGAATACAACAACAAGATCAATGCCGGCCGCGAAGACAGCTGCCATATCGTGATCAAGAACGAGTTTGTTTCGCGCCAGCATGCCACGCTGGAGCTGCGCAGTGGCAACTTCATCATTACCGACCACAGCAGCAATGGCACTTATATCAAGAGCGAAGACAGCGTCACACGCCTGAGCCGCGACAACACCAGGCTTACCGGCAGCGGCATCATCAGCCTGGGCCAACCCTTCTCCGACCACCCCCCTGAAGTGGTCGCATATCAGGTTGAAACCATCCAGCGCGGCTGAAATCCCTCCCGCGCTGAGCTTCACTCGATAAGGAAAACCGCATGAAATACCTCAAATCCGAACTGCCCATCCTGCTCTCCATCATCGTTGCCGTGCTCGGCTCCGCTCTCGAACATCAGGCCATCGAAAGCGGCGGCATGCTGCTGTGGGGCAGCCTGCTGGTGATACTTGCCAGCATCATCGGCGTCGCCTTCCGCATCAGCCACCATGCCGAAGTGATGGCGATGCGCCTGGGCGAGCCCTATGGCACGCTGATCCTGACACTGGCCGCCGTTTCGGTCGAAGTGGTGATCCTCATCGTGCTGCTGCACGGCGAACCCAACCCCACGCTGGCGCGCGACACGGTGTTTTCCGCAATCATGTTCGACATCAACGGCATTCTCGGACTTGCCGCGATCGTCGCCGGCCTCAAGCACGGCAGCGCCAAATACAATCTGGATTCCGCCAACTCCTATATCGCCATGCTGCTGGTGGCCATCGGCGTCGGCATGTTCGTACCGGATTTTGTGCCCGACGAAAAATGGAAAATCTATTCGGCGTTTTCCGTCGGCGTCATGTCGGTGATGTATTTCGCCTTCCTGCGCCTGCAGACCGTCGAGCACCGCAAATTCTTTGAATACTCTGACGGCATCGAGGAAGAGGCGCATGACCAGATGCACAGCCCCAACAGCCTGCACATCATCGCGATGCTGTTCGCCATCGTGATGGTCGGCCTGCTGTCGGAAATCCTCTCCGCCCTGCTGAATGCCGGCCTGCGTGGCAGCAGCCTGCCCAAGGCCATCCCCGCCGTGCTCGTCGCGCTGATCTCCGCCAGCCCGGAAATCCTCACCGCGCTGCGCGCCGCACAAAAGGACCGCATGCAGACCACGGTGAACATCGCGCTGGGCGCCTCACTTGCCACCGTGCTGCTCACGCTGCCGGTGATCGAAGCCCTTGCGCTGTTTTCCGGTGAGCGCATCGAAATGGCCCTCACCCCCATCCAGGCCGGCATGCTGCTGCTGACCTTCCTCACCGTGATGAACAACCTGCACGACGGCGAAACCAATGCCATCGAAGGCGTCAGCCACTTCGCCCTGTTCGCCGCGTTTATCGCGCTGGTAAGCATGGGGCTGGTCTAAGGTGACGCTGCATAGTGCCTAAATCGTCGTTCCCGCGCATGCGGGAACCCAGTCAAATCAAACAACTCGATGCCCGCCTGCGCGGGCATGACGAATTACTCAGCCCGCCCAAGGATAAACAGTCTCACCCACAATTAAAATATTCAATATAATCATAATATTATGAATTCACGCAATATCCTCATTGCCGTGGTCTGGCTGGCCCTGGCCGGTGTGGTGTTCCACTTCATGCAAGGCCTCACCAACCCCAATCGCGCTGAAACCCTCAGCTCCTCAGGCGACGTTGTATTGCAGCGCGACCTCTCCGGCCACTATCGCACCGAGGCCTACATAAACGGCGTCAAAGTGCCGGTGATGGTGGATACCGGCGCCACCGACGTGGCGATCTCGCAAGCGCTTGCTGACAAACTGGGACTGACCAGCCACAACGCCATCACCACCCACACCGCGAATGGCGACACTGTTTCTTACCTGGTGCGATTGCAGAGCATCAGGCTGGGAGGCATCGAGGCAAAGGATGTGTCGGCAGGCATCGTGCCGAATATGGAAGGTGAAGCCCTGCTGGGCATGTCGTTTTTAGGCAGGATGGATGTGCGGCTGTACAAAGGAAACATGACTATTCACGCAACTGAGAATTGATTTGCGGAACTTCAAGCAGGCATGGTCATGCCTCGGTGGCATTTTGTAACACTTTTGTGCTACTGTAAGCGCGTCACTTGATTTTGGGAGTCAGGCATGTCCACAACCACCATACGCTTACCGGAAGAACTCAAAGCCCGCATCGCAGCGGCCGCCAAGCGCGCCGGCACCACCCCGCACAATTTCATCCTGGAAGCCATTGCAAAAAGGACCGAGCAGGAGGAATTGCGCGCAGCATTTGATGCCGTGGCAGAAGCACGTTATGCCAACATCGTTGCCACCGGAAAAACCATTCCATGGCAGGAAATGCGCAGCTATCTGGAAGCGCGGGTCACCGGCAAAAAGGTGAAGCGCCCGGTGGCACGCAAACTGGCACGCTGAAAATGTCCAATATTGAGCTGGCTGCTGAAGTAGGCGAGGATTTTGATCGCATCCTCGACCACTTGGCCCAATATCAGGTTGAAAACCCGGCGTTACGCATCAGGGAAATTATCGAGGCAATCAACGTACTTGAACACAACCCCATGATAGGCCGACCCGTTGATAACGACAAACGCGAACTGGTGATTGGCCGCCGCACCCATGGCTATGTCGCGTTGTACCGCTACCTTGCAGAAATTGATACTGTTTTTGTTCTAGCCATACGAAGCCAGAAAGAGGCTGGGGTGGAGTGATATTTCTTCGAATGTAAATTGCAAGAACCGACATTAAATTAGCGCATTTTCGGAAGAATCAATCGAGTCTGCCCCCTTGATTTCTAGATTTCTATAACTGAATATATGCAATCAATTCAATCATTCTTTTCTCTATTTTTTAGTAGGGGTAAGTCTAAAGGTGCCGCTCCGCGTTTCAGGGCTATCAAGTTATACACTGTTGCAGCAGAAGGGCACGCGCTAGCACTGAACAGGCCCTTGCTCGTCCAGACTATTCTCGATGTCATGCATCATCACTTTCAGGCTTTACCCAAAGAATATGATATCAGCGGCCCATATGGGATCAGAAAGGGCTCATCTGTGGGTATTAAGTCCTTCCTGAACCGATTGCAGAAAAAAGGACATGACAAATACTATGCCATGCATGGCTCAACCACTGATCACTTTGGTTTTGAACTTCATCTGGAATCCGGACAAGGGAAATATAATGAGCTGATTATCTGGTTTGATCTCTCCCTTTATCCTGCAGACGAAACAGGCATAGTAAGAGAGCTCATTGACGCATTTCATACTGACTACGGCTATACCGTGGACTTTCCAACTAATTACTCAATTACCTTGGAGTCGGAAATAAGATATAAATGGGGAACCTATTCTTCTTCGATGAACCCTGACTTATCAATTTGGCTGAAAAATATCCAAACAGTGCATGAAGGAAATTTAAGGGATTTGTACAAGATTAATTTCCTGAATCCATCACAATATGCAAGACTTGCTCCTACTATCGCTTCATTAGTACAGCATCTTGCTGATAATCTGTATGTTCTGGAATTTAATGATGCAGAGTCGTTTCAAGCCGTCAAAAATCATATGGCCAGTACAAATTAAGCTTAGTCATGGATTCAAAAGGAAAATGGCGGATTCTAGTTTGAAGTGCAATTTTGAGTAATGTAGGTCAGGAGGGTGGGATGCGGTAGCATCCGGGCTTTTTGACCTGCCAGTCGAAATTGCAAAGATGAAC
>JAJXUI010000029.1 GCA_021782995.1 Pseudomonadota bacterium
CGAAAGGTTCTATAACCAGAGAAAACAGAGGCGTCTTAACAGTGGTAATATTCGTCATTCCGCTCTTAACTGAGTGTCCGTGAAAACGGGGGAAAACCAGCTTTGGATCAAGTGTCGATAGATCGATATGAGCTGGAGCCTGGCCGATATTTATGCCACGAACATTGGTGTTGCTAGTGTGACTTTCACCAACACTTACACTTTCATCCTGTGCAGTGTGCTTTGTAAATATTATTGAAGGAGGATCCGCTGTGTCGTAGAGCTCGCGCCATACCTTTTTTTTTAATAGATCGGGGAAACGTATATTGCTTTTAGTCCAATGTTCTTTGGATAACCTGGAATTTCCGGAATCTGTATCGGAAAGTGTTTGCGATTTGACACTCGCGCTGCTCACAAAAGAAGGCAGCCCTTGATTTTCATGAACATCATGACTCGAGTTGTTTTTCTTTGTATTAATTTTTTTAGAGTTAGCAATTTCATAGGTCAACGACTTGAAGGGGAATGGATGGGAACAGGATTGGAGTTTATATACAACAAAGGTTGCGTCTGGCGTATCTCCGCATGATATCCATTTGCCGGATGCTATCAGGTTAGTGTCGCCTATGAAAGGGAACATTGTGTACGGATAAACGAGCTCGCCTCGCACGGACGCAGCAAGACATGTGTCGTATATAAGACGGGCGGCATTCCATGCGTTTCTGTCCAGAGAGATACGCCCAATATCTGTGGATGACATTCCGGATATGCCGGAAGCCAGCTTCAAGTGAAGATGGCGAGATGATTCGTCGTAATGCTTACTTTTCCAGAAATTTTCTTCTGAAATCTGCCTGGTAAAAAGAAGGTGAAGGAGCTTGGATGATGAACCGAAATAAAATCGTACCAGCTCGATGCAGGGAATGATGATACGGTTGCCTTTCAGAAGTGACACACTTAGACAGTAACTTTGTGTTTGCAGAACATGCCATGGGTGTTCATTCAGCGGGAGAAGATATTTTCCATTGAGTGGCAACCCTGCCTTGATGATGTTTATTGTTTCCTTGTGAATTCGAAGCTTCTCAAAATTCTGGATTTGATAATCAGGAGTATGAACGCATTGACCTTTGTGCCAAATGTCACCAATCCTAACCAGATAAAGAATTCCGACAGGTACCCATATCTGCCGCTGGTTATTCAGGTTCGTTGCATTTGTGGCCAAAAGTGCGTCTGAATCTTCCGGATCGCAAAGAACAGGAGAAATTGCGACCGCGCACGGATGGCTGGCTTTTGCGCCGACCAGGCGGGTAATGGCATTCTCCAAACCAGTCTATGCGCCAGAAACGCTCATCCGGGGTAAGTTGTGGGATGGATAGAGTTGGCATCGAACTCATGGCTGGTTTTCGTGCGGCAATATGAGAGCGCCAATTCCTATTATCAAACAGTGAAATATTATCGCTGATTGGTATTAATTATCATTTATTTGTATATGTTCACAACAACACCCGCCTGGTGTGCCTGCACATCGGCATGGTAGCTGCTGCGCACCATCGGTCCACAGGCAGCGTGGGTGAAGCCCATTTCCAGTGCGGCCTTTTCAAACATGGCGAAGGTGTCGGGATGGACATAGCGCAATACGGGCAGGTGGCCAGTTGAGGGTTGCAGGTACTGGCCCAGGGTCAGCATTTCCACGTCATGTTCGCGCAGGTCACGCATTGCCTGCAGCACTTCCTCATCGGTTTCACCAAGGCCCAGCATCAGGCCGGACTTGGTGATGACCCCGGGATAGCGCGCCTTGAAATCCTTCAGCAATTTTAGCGAATGCGCGTAATCGGCGCCGGGTCGCGCGAGCTTGTACAGGCGCGGCACGGTTTCCATGTTGTGGTTCAGTACATCCGGCAGTGAATTGCCGAGGATGTCCAGTGCGATGTCGAGCCTGCCGCGGAAATCCGGGGTGAGGATTTCCAGCCTGGTCTGTGGCGAGGACTTGCGGATCGCGCTTAAGCAATCGACAAAATGCTGTGCGCCACCATCGCGCAGGTCATCGCGATCCACGCTGGTGATGACTACATATTTCAGCTGCAGCAGGGAAATGGATTTTGCCAGGTGATCGGGTTCTTTCGGGTCGGGCGGCAGCGGTTTGCCATGGCCGACATCGCAGAACGGACAGCGGCGGGTACACAGGTCACCCAGGATCATGAACGTGGCCGTACCCTTGCTGAAGCATTCGCCGATGTTCGGGCAGGATGCTTCTTCGCATACGGTATGCAGCGAATGCTCGCGCAGCATGCGCTTCACGTCATGGTAGCCCTGGCCGCTGCCGGATTTCACGCGTATCCATTCTGGCTTGCGCAGGCGCTGATCCAGCTGCACGATCTTGATCGGGTTGCGCGCGGTCTTGGCGGCGCCGGTCTGCTTGTCTGGTGTACTCATGGTATTGTTTCTTTCAGGTGGCGGCATGATTTGCACATGCCGACTGGTAATGTTGTTCAAGTAATGAAGTCAGGTTGCTGGCAAGTTGCTGCGCGATGTGCTGCCGGTTTGCCGTGATGCCGAAGTCGCCAAGCTGGGTGACGCGCAGGCCCTGATAGCCGCAGGGATTGATGAAGTGATATGGTGTCAGGTCCATGTCGATGTTGAACGACAGGCCGTGGTAGCAGCAGCCATGCCTGATCTTGAGGCCAAGCGCAGCAATTTTGGCATCGCCGACATAAACGCCGGGGGCGTCTTCGCGGCCTTGCGCTTCGATGTTGTAACCGGCGAGGATGTCGATCACGGACTGCTCCATCAAGCGCACCAGTTGCCGTACGTTGAGTTTCCAGCGGCGCAGGTCGAGCAGCAGGTAGGCCACCACCTGGCCGGGGCCATGGTAGGTGATCTGGCCGCCGCGGTCGATCTGCACGACCGGGATGTTGTGTGCGTTGAGCAGGTGTTCGGGTTTGCCTGCCTGGCCCTGGGTATAGGTGGGCGGGTGCTCGAGCAGCCAGATTTCGTCGCGGGTGGCGTGATCCCGCTGTGCGGTGAATTGCTGCATCGCCAGCCAGGTCGGGGCGTATTCCTGCATACCAAGCAATCTGATTTCAGGATTGAGCATCGAGGATTGAGGCGTGCAGCTGGCAAGCCTGCCATCTGGCGGCAGGCAGGTTTCTGCCACTGACTGACGATTTTCGCTGCTCATTCCCGATTCCTGAATTCTGCATCCTGCATTTCACAGCACCATGACCACCATCGGGTGATCGCACAGTGCCTGATACAGCGCATCCAGCTGCGCGCGCGAGGTGGCATTCACCATGCAGGTCAGGCTGATGTATTTTGCAGTCTTGCTCTGGCGCAGGGTAATGCTGGCTGCCGTGAATGCGCGGTCATGCTGCATGATGACTGCACTGATGGCCTGCAGGTAGCCGGGTTGTGGCTGGACGAATACCTTGATCGGGAACTCGCAGGGATATTCGATCAGGCTGTCCATTGCCGGTGTGCCGTTTGAGTCGTCGGATAATTCGGTCATGGTTTGCGCATTACTTCGCGTTTGAAATGCTGATAGCGGTCATGCAGCTGGCGGAACAGCGGTCCGGGCCTGCCGTTGCCGACAGGCTTGCCGTCCAGCATGGTGATGGGCATCACTTCGCGCGTGGACGAGGTTAGCAGGATTTCATCTGCGCTGTACAGCTCCTGTTTTAATATCCTGCGCACGCTGCACGGTATGCCGGCGGCTGCGGCAAGCTCAAGTATCACATCATAGGTGATGCCGGGCAGCATCAGGTTGTCCTTGGGGGGCGCGAGCAGGATGCCGTCCCTGACCAGGAAGATGTTGCTGGCCGAACCTTCAGTGATGAAGCTGTCGCTGTCATTATTTTCAACGCGCACGAGGATGACTTCAGCACAGCCTGCGTCCACTGCCTGCTGGCGCAGCAGCACGTTGGGCAGCAGCGAGATGGACTTGATGTCGCAACGCAGCCAGCGGTTGTCGACCGCAGTGATCGCGCTCACGCCGCTTTGCAGCAGTTCTGCTGCAGGATGGGTGAGTGGATTGCTCATCATGAAAACGGTGGGTGCAACGGCAGGCTGCGGGAAGGCATGGTCGCGTTTCGCTACGCCGCGCGTGATGTGCAGGTAGACATACTGGTCTTCATGTTGATGGTGACTGATCAGGGTGTTGATCAGGGCGGCCCATTCGCCAACGCTGTGCGGATTATCGATGCGGACACCATCGAGGCTGTGCTGCAGGCGCACAAGATGCTCATGCAGGCGGAATGCGCGCTTCGAATACACCGGGATGACTTCATACACGCCATCGCCGAAGATGAAGCCACGGTCCAGTACCGGGATGCGGGCCTCTTCCAGCGGCAAGAATTGGCCATTCAGGTATACGGTCATGGTGAGCTTACCTGATGAACATCATGCGGATGCTCTGGATGCCGCGTGAGAAAATGTTGACCAGCGCGATCGGCTCGACTGCAACCAGTGGCAGTTCCATATAGGGTTTGCCATCCAGGGTCAGTTTCAGCAGGCCCAGTTGCTGGCCTTCGCTGATCGGTGCAACCAGCGGTTGCTGGGTTTCGATGCTGGCCTTGAGCAGTTCACGCTGGCCCTGGGGCAGCGTGAGGGTGAGCCCTTCGCGCAGCCCGATCTTCACTTCGCTCTCGGTGCCTTTCCAGATACGGACGCGGGAGATGGTTTCGCTGGGCTTGTAGAAATTGAACAGTTCAAAATCCTGGTAGCCGTAATTCATGAGTCTCTGGCTTTCGCTGTTGCGCAGGTTGTCATTGGCGGCACCAAGCACGACTGCAATCAGGCGGTGATTGTTGCGGCTTGTGCTTGCGACCATGCTGTAGCCGGAATCATCCGAGTGACTGCTCATCATGCCGTCTACATTTGAGTCAGACCATAGCAGCCGGTTGCGGTTGTAGAGCTTGATGCCCTTGTATTCGATGTCACGACGGGCAAAGCGAGGAAGGGATTCAGGGAAGTCGCGGATGAGCGCGGCGGTGAGCAGTGCAAGGTCATGTGCACTACTGTACTGCATGGGATCTGCCTGACCGCTGGCATTGACGAAATGGGTGTCGGCCAGCTGCAGTTGCCGCGCCTGCTTGTTCATCTGTTCGGCAAATGCAGTTTCATTGCCGGCGATGGCTTCGGCCAGGGCATGGGCGGCGTCGCTTGCGGATGCCACGATGAGGCCATTCAGCAGTTCGTCAACGGTGACAGGCTTGTTGCCGGACAGGAACATGCGTGGTTCGCCATGCTCGGTATGTGCCGCCTGTGCAGAAGGTGTGATCCTGTCATCGGGTGAAATCCTGTGTTCCCTGATCGCCGCCAGTGCGAGATAGGCGGTCATCAGTTTGGTCATGGAGGCGGGTTCGATGCGCTGGTTTCCGTTTTCTTCCAGCAGGACCTGATGGCTGGTGTTGTCATAGAGCAGCCAGCTTTTTGCTGCCAGCTTTAGCGGCTGGCCAGGGATATGGTCAGGACCGGTCGGGTCAGGGCTGGCCGGGCTTTTTGCAAATGCAGTTGCGGAAAGCAGGAGGAAAAGCAGGAGGAAAAGCAGGAAAAAATGAGGCTTCTTCATGTGAGGAATTGCTATATCTATTTGAATATATTATGAATTTACATGCTTGCGGCAAATGCGGCTGCCTGGTCGGCCTGTTCTGCCGCCTGCAGCACGATTTCTTCTGCGTTGGACGGGGAGATGCCCAGTGCTTCCCAGTCGGAGTCGTGGATGCCTGCATCCACATGCTCTCCCATGCCGAAAGAGGGCAGCATGATTTCCGCGATGTAGACCATGCGGATCAGCGGCTGGTCCTGCGGCGCGTCTGCAGCATCAGGCTGGTGGTGATAGCGGATGACGGAGATGATTTCCTGCGGCAGGCTCCAGTGTTTCGCCAGCTCTGCACCGAGCTCGTCATGGCAGATTTCCAGCAGGGACTTTTCAATATCCAGTACCGGTCGTTTGGGGTTGGCAGCCTGGTAGGTGTGCAGCTCGTTGCTGCGTACCGGATCGAGATGGGCCAGTGCAATATAGCCGATGTCGTGCAGCATGCCGGCAAGGAACACCATGTCATCCTGCGGCCGCAGTTTGCGTGGCATGGCGCGAGATACCGCCATCATCGCGAAAGCGATGCCAAGGTTGTGCATCCACAGATCGTGCTGGTTCAGCGCGTTGGGGTTGGCGGCAGCCTGCACCGACATCAGGGCAATGCCGGTTGCAACGGTTTTGATGCGGTTGAAGCCCAGTATCAGCGCAGCTTCGTTGATGGAGCTGATTTTGCGGTTTGCTCCCATGATGGGGGAATTTGCGAGACCGATGATTTTGGCCAGGATCTGTGCATCCTGTTCGATCAGGGCCAGCATCTGGCGCTGACCTTCCTCGGTATCGGTCTGTACGGCAAGCAGTTTCTGCGCGATCAGCGGCATGGCTGGCAGGGAGTCCAGGTTTTTGAGGGCTGTGCGCAAATCTGTGGTTGACGGTGACATGTAGATTCCTGAAGGTTGGGTAACTGCAAATTGCATGCCTCCATTTTAACCCAGATCACCACCTGATTGAGAATGCGACGACAGGTGGCCGCATTGTCAGGCTGGAAAAGGCTCTCAGTCGGTAGGGATTTTGCCAAGTTTGCGCTGCAGGGTACGCCGATGCATGTTGAGAGCACGCGCCGTGGCGGAGATGTTGCCCTGGTTTTCATGCAGTACGCGCTGGATATGTTCCCATTCCAGGCGATTGACCGATGCGGGCTGGGGATTGAGCGGTGCCACGGGATTGGCCTGGTGTCCGAATGCAGCAACGATCTCGTCGGCATTGGCGGGCTTGGCCAGGTACTGGGTTGCACCCAGTTTGATCGCTTCCACCGCGGTGGCAATGCTGGCATAGCCGGTGAGCATGACGATGCGGGTGGCCGGGTCCAGCTCATGCAGGGCCTGAATCAGCACCAGGCCGGTGGCGCCATCCATCTTCAGGTCGATCACGGCGTACTCCGGCGGGTTTTCGCGCGCCAGCGGCAGTGCCTGTTCCACACTGTGGGCAATGGTGACGCTGTAACCTCGCTTTTCCAGGGCGCGGCCGAGCACCTGGCAGAAGGTGGTGTCGTCATCCACCAGCAGCAGGCTCGCCTGTTCCGATGCTTCGGTGCTCATGCCGATCCTGCCAGCGGAAAGGAGACTTCAGTCGTCGCGCCACCACCACTGCGGTTCACCAGTCTAACCTTGCCGCCCAGTCTTTCCAGTGTGGTGTTGGCGAGGAACAGGCCCAGCCCGCGCCCTTCCTGCTTGGTGGTGAAAAAGGCCTTGCCGATGCGCATGGCGGCATCGGCGCTGACGCCGTCGCCATAGTCCCGGATTTCCAGAGTGAAGCTGTCATCTGACCAGCGCATGTGGATATCGATTTTTTGCGGTGAGGCATCGGCAGCATTGTTCAGCAGGTTCATCAAAGCCGCGCGCAGCGTGGGTTCAAAGCGCAGCTGCGGGGCGGGTTGCGCTCCGCTTGTGTGATAGTCGTATTGTGCGGTCGGGCGCAGCAACTGCCATTCATCCAGCGTGTCCAGCATGAACTGTTCGACGCTGTCCGTCTGTGCAAGTGTCTTGTCCTGTGCGCTGGCCAGCATCTTGTCGAGAATGCGCTTGCAGCCGCGCACCTGACCTTCCAGCAGGGTCAGGCTGCCCTGCCATTCCGGCAATGCCTGTGTGTCATGCTGCAATTCACCGATCACCACCAGCATGGTGGATAGCGGGGTGCCCATTTCATGTGCGGCCCCCGCAGCCTGCATGCCGAGTTCGACGATGCGTTCGTTGCGCAGGGTCTCCTCGCGGATGCGTGCCAGCGCCTCATCGCGCTCGCGCACGGCACTTGCCATCTTCACCACGAACCAGGCGATGACCACTGCACTGATGACAAAGCCGAACCACATGCCGATCACATGTATGCTGAAGATGTCATCGCTTTGCATGGCGTGGTGCATGTGTGCATGCTCGCCTTCCGGCATGGGCAGCGGCACATAGAATTTCATCAGCACGCTGTAGCAGGCGGTGGTGAGGATGGCCATCAGCCATGTCCATGCGCGGCTCAGTGTGGCGGCTGCGATGATCAGCGACAGCAGGTACAGTGAGATAAAGGGGTTGGTGGAACCGCCGCTGTAGTACAGCAGCACGCTGAGTGCGGCTACATCGATGCACAGCTGGATGAACAGCTCGCCATTATTGACGGGGTTGTCGCGACGCAGGCGCCACGTGCTGCCGATGTTGATCAATATTTCAACAGCAATGGTGGCGAGCATCGGCAGCCATTGCAATTTCCATTCGAGCACATGCCAGGCCAGCGCCAGTACGGCCAGCTGGCCGGCAATTGAAATGCTGCGCAGCAGGATGAGGCGGCGCAGGTGGCTATGGCCGGTCTGGGAGGGGGGGCTTAAATAGGTCATGCCGGAATTTTATCGGCGTTGAGTACGTGTGGTGTGCGTCAAATTGACGCATCCGGGCATTGAATTTGTATATTTGATTTTATGGATATATTTCAGGATTCTGCCCAGATTTTTCCTTCCTTGTATTCCTTGAAGACTCGAATGTCGGAATCGACAAACAGCCTGGACAGCCAGGATTGCCAGGTTTGCCACTGGTCGCTCGTGATGACGGCAATTTTACCAAAGTCGTGGTTGTGGTCGCGTCCAAAAAACCGGATTTCCTCCCACACCACATCGACTGAGTAATCGATCATCGCACGCAGGTCAAACAGCAGGTTGATCCTGTTGCCGCCTTTCAGCATGTCCAGCGCAAGGTTTTCAAACTGCGTGAAATCGTCAAAAGTGAATTCACCCATCACGGCGATATTGAGCAGGCTTGAGGATTTTTCGATGTTGATCATGCCGGATTTCCTTTTGTATGGCTTGTTGAATTTGCTGCAACAGAGCTTACCACAGCCAGATTATGGAGAATACCTTGCCCCGCGGCAGAAGCCGCATGTTCATCCGGTATTGCGGGGGAGCAGGGCGGTGATTTCGAGGGGGGAAAGCGGCTTGCTGAACAAGTAACCCTGATATTGATCGCATTGGTGCTGCTTCAGGAAAGCCAGCTGCGCTTCGGTTTCCACACCTTCGGTGACGACAGTCATGCCCAGACCCATCGCCATCGCCAGGATGGCCTTGACGATGGCTGCATCATCGAGATGGGTGGCTACATCATTGATGAAAGATTTGTCTATCTTGAGTTTGTTGATGGGGAAGCGTTTCAGGTAGCTGAGACTGGAATAACCGGTACCGAAATCGTCAATCGAGATTTCCAGGCCCATGTTGCTTAGCGTAAGCAGGGTATTGACGACATCCTCCACGTTTTCCACCAGCATGCTTTCGGTGATCTCGATGCCGATGCTGGAGGCCTTGATGCCGGTTTCATCCAGAATCGCGCAGATGTGCTCTGCCAGCTGTTTCTGGCGGAACTGCTTGGCCGAGAGGTTGATCGCAATGCGCGGTACGTCATATCCGAGCTGCTGCCAGCTGCTGATCTGCTGGCATGTGGTACGCATCACCCAGTCCCCAATGGCAAGGATGTAACCGCTTTCTTCTGCCAGGGGGATGAATTTGGCCGGGGGGATCATGCCGTGGTCGGGATGCTGCCAGCGCAACAGTACTTCCAGGCCGCATATCGCATTGCTCCTGATATCGACGACAGGCTGATAGGCAAGACTCAGCTGGTTTCTTTCAATGGCGTGACGCAATTCGCTGCTGATGACCTGCTTCTCCGCGGCCTGTTCGTTCATCTTGCCGGAGAAGTACTGGTAATTGCTGCGCCCGCTTTCCTTGGCGTGATACATCGCGGTATCACTGTTCTTCAGCAATTGCTCCATGGAGGTACCGTCATCCGGGTAGATGGCAATGCCGATGCTGGCGCTGATATGCAGTTCCTTGCCCTTGATCAGGAAGGGGCGCAGCAGCGATTCGAGCAGTTTTTCGGCGATGCTGCCGGCATCGGGAGGGGTGCTGATCTGCGACAGGAGGATGATGAATTCGTCCCCTCCCTGCCGTGCCACGGTATCTTCGTTGCGTATGCAGCCGATCAGGCGGGTGGCAGCCTCCTTCAGCAGGCCGTCTCCGATATCGTGCCCCAGCGTGTCGTTGATCAGCTTGAACTTGTCGAGGTCGATAAACAGCACGGCTGCCCTCAGGTTGCGCCTGCCGTTGTGTACCAGGGTCTGCTGTATGCGGTCCTGCAGCAGGGTGCGGTTGGGCAGGCTGGTGAGGGCATCGTGGCTTGCCATGTAGCGTATGCGCTGTTCGGCTTCCTTTCGGTCACTGATGTCGCGAGCGGTGGTGATGAACAGCAGTCGGTTCTGGATCCGTAGCTGGTTGGTCTTGAGCTCTAGCGGAAAGGCGCTGAGATCCTTGCGTATGCCTACGACTTCGCGCGTCACGCCAAAGGCTGGCGAGAAATTTTCATCCGGGTTGAAGCGGTGGTATCTTCCGGTAAGGCTTAGGCTTTCTCCAGACAGCAGCCGTCCGAAATGCTGTTTGACGATTTCCTTGCTGTCATAGCCGAATATTTTTTCAGCGGCCGTATTGAATGATTCGACGCGTTCATTTTCGTCAATGACAATGATGCCTTCATTCACATTTTCCAGGATGGCATGCACATACTGTTCGCTGGCACGCAATTCGGCAACGCGTGCCATGACGATGCTTTCAAGGCTGGCATTGAGGTTGTTCAGTTCATTTTCGGTCTTTTGCCTGGCCTCGCGCATGGAGGCAAATGAACGAACAAGGTTGCCGAGTTCGTCGTCGCGTATTGCCGGCAGATTGGCGCTGAAATCGCCTTCGGCGAGTTTGTTGGCAGCCTCGTTCAGCCTGATCAGCGGTTTGATGATGAAGATGGAAACGCTGATATAGAGCACTCCGCCCAGCAGTGCGCCGAACAGCGTGATTACGAAGATCACGTTACGGTATGTCGAATTGACGGAATCGCGCAGTTTCTGCGTGGACAGTTCGATTTCCACCTTGCCGATTTCCTGGCCGGAGAACAGGATGGGAGAACTGAATGTCAGGCCCCGCACGCTGTTGTTCAGTTTTGCATTGAGGCGGCTGACCATCACCCGGCCTGACTGGTTCATGATGTGGATGCTCTGCACGTCTTCAAGTTTGACGATGCGCTCGGCAAGTGACTCGATGTTGCTGTAATCGTAGGCAAGGATCAGGTTGGTCAGCGATTCGGCAATCAGCTGTACCCTTTCCTGGCCGGAACGGTTCATGTCTTCGGTAAAACTGGCCTTGGCCTGGTAGATGCGTATTGCACCAAATGAAACAAAGCAGACCATCAAGCTGCTGATAACATACAGCAACAGTTTTTCGCGTAGCTTGAGCCTGATCTTCATTTGGCGCAGTAGTGGATTTGCATTGTTTTAATTGAATATTCTGATGTTTTGCGCAAGCTTAACATACTCCCTGCGGATATGGTGCGGGGGCGATAGATGGAAGTGGGGGTCAAGTCCGGGAAAATTTCAGGCTGGTGATGCCGCTGGCAATCACCAGCGTCATGCCCAGCCAGCTGTCGAGTGGCAGTGCCTCATGCCAGAACAGCAAGCCGATCAGGCTTGCAAATACGATGGCGCTGTAGGAAAGGCTGCCGGCCACCAGGGTCTTGCCGGTGCTATAGGCGCGAGTCAATGCAAGCTGTGCCAGTGTGGCGAAGAGCCCCATACCTGCAAGGATCGGCAAGTCGGCCAGGCGTGGCGGGTGCATGGCGCCTGTCAGCAGCAGCATGCCGCTGGCAAGGCTGGCAATCAGGCTGAAATAGAAAACGATGCGCGTTTCCGGTTCACCCTGTTTTCCCAGTGTGCGTACATTCAGCATGGCAATTGCAGCAAAAAGGCCCGAGGTCAGCCCGAGCAGTGCGGGCAGGAGCTGGTTGCGTTCAAGCGCAGGGTGCAGCAGCAGGATGATGCCGAGAAAGCCGGTAATGATTGCGACAGCCAGCGCAGCATGAAACCGTTCTTTCATGACCGCAGTCAGGATCACCACAAGAAACAGCGGCGCGGTGTAATTCAGTGTCATTGCAGTGGCCAGCGGTAATGCAGTGATACAGTAGAAGAACAATAGCAGGGCAATGGTGCCTGAAATGCCGCGCAGCAGGTGGCCTTGCCAGTTGCGGGTGCGCAGGCTTGTGCCACGTTGCAGCAGGATGCCTGTTACGACCAGCAGGCCGATGAGTGAACGGTAGAATACCAGTTCGACGTTGCTGAAGTGCGTCGATCCCAGCTTGACGCAGACGCCCATGCAGGCGAACAGCAGGCCGGCCACCAGCATCCACGATGCGCCTGTCGGTTTCATGGCATGGATGCAGGCGTTGCGGGTTTACAGGTGGGGGCCGAGATGGCGCTGCAGGAATTCGTGGAAATGCAGCATGCCGTCCTCGGTCGGGGACTGGTAGGGGCCGCCGTCCTCTTTGCCTTGTTTGTACAGGGCGCGGCGGCCTTCGTGCATCTTGCGGCAGATGACATCATCCTCGACGGCCGTTTCGTGATAAGCCTTCTTTTCGGCTTCCACATATTCACGTTCGAACAGCACGATGTCTTCAGGATAATAAAACTCGACGAAATTCGTGCAGGCATCCGGTCCGCGCGGGATCACCGTGCTGACCACCAGTGTGTTGGGGTACCACTCCACCATGATGTTCGGGTAGTAGGTCAGCCAGATCGCACCGTAGGCAGGCAGCTTGCCGTTCGAATAGCTCAGGACCTGTTCCTGCCATTTCCGGTACACTTCGCTGCCGGAGTTGCTCAGTGCATTGTTGATGCCGACTGTCTGTACGCTATACCAGTCGCCAAACTCCCATTTCAGGTCGTCACAGTTGACGAAATGGCTGAGTCCGGGGTGGAAAGGGTTGACGTGATAGTCTTCAAGGTACACCTCGATGAAGGTTTTCCAGTTGAAGCTGTACTCCTCGATTTCCACTCGGTCCAGCATGTAGCCGGTAAAGTCCATTTCTTTCAGTGCATTGATTTTGGAAAGATCGTCCAGGATGTTGCGCTTGCTGGCAAACAGCATGCCATTCCAGCGCTGCAATGGCGCTTTGTGCAGGTGCAGGCAGGGGTTTTGCGGGAAATGCGGCGCGCCCAGCAGCTTGCCATCCATTTCATAAGTCCAGCGGTGCAATGGGCATACGATATGTTTTGCATTGCCGCGACCCTCCAGCATGAGGGCCTGGCGATGGCGGCAGATGTTGGAAAGCATCTCCACGCCGGATTCGTTCCTGACCAGCATTCTTGCATTGTCCGCCCATTGCAGCACATGGTAATCGCCCTGATTGGGCACCATCAGCTCATGACCAACATAGCCGGGACCCGCATCAAACAGGACACGTTGCTCGATTTCGAGCACTTTGGGGTCAAAATACCAGCGCACGGGCGGCTGGGCAGTGACTGGCGAGAATTGTTCAATTTTTGCTATTTCGGACATGATCTATCAAACGAATCCATATCAAAAAGAGTTGAAAACCAAATTCAGCGCTCATTGCTGTTTTCCGGAGTGACGCTTGCCGGAAACCCGATAAATGCGATTACGGGTGTGCTTGAAAATCGATATCAATCGTTGATTTCTGACAAGCCTGCCATTTTCCTCCGGTGCATGTGCATGTTAAGCAATGATCCCCGGTGAGGGTGACTGGAATTTTTGGAGCAAGGGGCGAATTGTCCTTTAAAATGGTGCTATTTGGCAACAAAAATTGTCCTTAATTTCCGCTTAAGGTTAAAATGCGCGTTTCACATCTGGAGAAGAATAATGGCAGGGAAGTCCGCCAAATCGATGAGCTTTGAAGCTTCCCTGGCCGAGCTGGAGAAGGTTGTGGCCGACATGGAGTCCGGCAACCTCCCGCTGGAAGAGTCGCTGGCCGCCTATCAGCGGGGAATGGCTTTATTGAACGCCTGCCGCAGCAGGCTGGATGATGCGCAGCAGAAAGTGCGCATTCTGGAAGAGGGTGGCCTCAAAGACCTGTCGTTCAGTCTCGATCAGGCGCAAGCCGGCAACCATAAAAACGAACCTTTCTGAACGAACATGACTGTAAATTCCGCCGACGATTTCCAGGGCTGGGCGAGCGCCCACCAATGCCGCTTCGAGGCAGTGCTGAAGAATTTCCTGCCTGCAGATGATATTGCACCGCAGCGCCTGCATGCCGCCATGCGTTATAGCGTACTGGATGGCGGAAAGCGTGTACGGCCTTTGCTGGCATTTGCTGCCGGCGAGCTGGCTGGCGCAGACCAGGCAAAAACCGACAGGGTTGCGGCTGCTGTGGAAATGATCCATGCCTATTCCCTGGTGCATGATGACATGCCCTGTATGGATGACGATGTATTGCGCCGTGGCAAGCCGACGTGCCATGTCGAATATGATGAAGCTACCGCACTGCTGGTAGGTGACAGCCTGCAGAGCCTGGCATTCCAGATGCTGGTCGAGCAACCGCTGAATGCGAACCCTGCGATGCAGCTGAAAATGGTCAGGCTGCTTGCTGTTGCTTCGGGTTCGCGCGGCATGGCAGGTGGTCAGGCATTTGACCTGGCCAACGTCGGCAAGCAATTGTCACTGGCTGAGCTTGAATTCATGCATATCCACAAGACCGGCGCACTGATCCGTGCCGCGATTCTGCTGGGGGCATACTGCGGAGGCGAAATGCCGGATGCGCAATTGGCCAGGCTGGACCATTTCGGCAAGTGTATCGGCCTGGCATTCCAGGTGGTGGATGATGTGCTGGATGCGGAAGCAGATACTGCGACGCTGGGCAAAACGGCCGGCAAGGATGCGGATAACGACAAGCCCACCTACGTCACGCTGCTGGGCGCCGTTGAGGCAAAAAAGATGGCCGCAGAGCTGCATGCCGAAGCATTGCAGTCGCTGGACGAATTTGGCAGCGCTGCACGACGACTGCGCGAGCTGGGTGATTTCATCGTCATGAGAAAATATTGATGTATTCATTGCTGGAAGCCATAAATAACCCGCAGGACCTGCGGCAGCTGGATCGCAAACAGTTGCCGCAGCTGGCAGAGCAGTTGCGGGCCTTCCTGCTCGATACCGTGAGCAAGACTGGCGGCCACCTGTCCTCCAATCTCGGCACGGTTGAACTGACCATTGCTTTGCATTATGTGTTCAATACACCGGAAGACCGCCTGGTGTGGGATGTCGGGCATCAGACCTATGCACACAAGATCCTGACCGGCAGGCGCAATGACATGAAGTCGCTACGCATGCTGGGCGGCATTTCCGGCTTCCCCAAACGCACTGAAAGCGAATTTGACACTTTTGGCACCGGCCATTCCAGCACCTCGATTTCAGCCGCGCTGGGGATGGCGGTGGCGGCGCGGCTTGCCGGAAACGAAAATCGTGCCGTTGCCATCATCGGCGATGGTGCGATGACCGGCGGCATGGCCTTCGAAGCGCTGAACAATGCCGGTGCAATGGATGCCAACCTGCTGGTGGTGCTGAATGACAATGACATGTCGATCTCGACACCGGTTGGTGCGCTGAACAACTATCTGGCCAAGCTGCTTTCAGGTCGTTTCTATTCGGCGATGCGCAAGGGTAGCGAGAAGGTGCTGAAAGGCATGCCCCCGGTGCTGGAATTTACACGCCGTGCAGAAGAGCACGTCAAAGGCATGGTGACGCCCGGCACGATGTTCGAGGAATTCGGCTTCAACTATATCGGGCCGATTGACGGCCACGATCTTGAAGTGCTGGTGACGACGCTGGACAACATCCGCAAGCTGGAAGGCCCGCAATTCCTGCACGTGGTGACGCGCAAGGGCAAGGGTTACATGCATGCCGAGGATGACAGCATCCTGTATCACGGCGTGGGCAAGTTCGATCCCGCCTATGGCATCGTGGCCAAACAGGAAAGCAAGCCGACTTACACCCAGGTATTCGGCAACTGGCTGTGCGACATGGCCGGACAGGATGCGCGACTGGTGGCGATTACGCCTGCCATGTGCGAGGGTTCCGGCATGGTGAAGTTTTCACAGAACTTTCCAGATCGCTATTTTGATGTCGGTATTGCCGAGCAGCATGCGCTGACTTTTGCCGCGGGGCTGGCGTGCGATGGCTACAAGCCGGTGGTGGCCATCTATTCAACCTTCCTGCAGCGTGCCTATGACCAGCTGATACACGATATTGCGATCCAGAACCTGCCGGTGATGCTGGCCATCGACCGCGGTGGCCTGGTGGGTGCGGATGGTGCCAGCCATGCGGGCAGTTACGATATCAGCTATCTGCGCTGCATCCCCAACATGACAGTGATGACGCCGAGCGACGAGAATGAGTGCCGGCAGATGCTGTTTACCGCGTATCAGATGAATACGCCAACGGCGGTGCGTTATCCGCGCGGTGTGGGGCCGGGCATCCGGATTCAGGAGGAAATGATCGCGCTGCCGGTTGGCAAGGGTGAAGTCCGCCGTGCGGGTAAACAGGTCGCGATACTGGCTTTTGGCTCCATGCTGGCTCCTGCATTGCAGGCCTCAGAAAATCTGGATGCCACCGTGGTCAATATGCGTTATGTGAAGCCGCTGGATGGCGAGCTTGTGATGCGGATGGCACATGAACATGAGCTGATTGTCACCGTTGAAGAAAACACCGTGATGGGCGGTGCAGGGAGCGCTGTCGCCGAATATTTGGCGCAGTGTGGAATTGCCATTCCCCTGTTGCAACTGGGGTTGCCGGATCGCTTTATCGAACAGGGGGATCCTGCTCTCCTGCTGGCAGAATGCGGCCTGAACGCGGCCGGTATAGAAAACGCGGTGAGGAAAAAGTTAGCCGGGTAAATGCCGGGTATCCGTTATAATCCTGTGAACAACAGTCTAGTGAAGCAGAACGGAACCAACATGAAGCCTACTGTCAGCAGCGCAATGCCCGACGTGCAGGGATCGGCAGACACACGTCAGATCGCAATCAACAAGGTGGGCATCAAGAGCATACGCCACCCGGTGATTGTCAGCGACAAGAGTGAAGGCGTGCAGCACACCATCGCCACCTTCAATATGTATGTGCATCTGCCGCACAATTTCAAGGGAACGCACATGTCGCGTTTCGTGGAGATCCTCAACCATCACGGGCGGGAAATTTCGGTAGAATCTTTCGAGAGCATCCTGCGCGAAATGGTGGTCAGGCTGGAAGCCGAGTCCGGCTACATCGAGATGAACTTCCCGTATTTCGTCAACAAGAAGGCACCAGTTTCCGGCGTACGCAGCCTGCTGGATTACGATGTCACGTTCATCGGGGAAGTGGTGAACGGCGCCTACCGCTTCAACATGAAAGTGGTGATTCCGGTGACCAGCCTGTGTCCCTGTTCGAAGAAGATTTCGGATCGCGGCGCACATAACCAGCGTTCCCACGTAACCATTGCTGTACGCCCCAATACACCGGTATGGATCGAGGATGTGGTGCGCATCGCCGAAGTGCAGGCTTCCAGCGAACTGTACGGTCTGCTCAAGCGTCCGGATGAAAAATTCATTACCGAGCGTGCCTATGACAATCCGAAATTTGTTGAGGATATGGTGCGCGATGTTGCTGCAGTACTGAATGCTGATAATCGTATCGATGCCTATGTGGTGGAGTCAGAGAATTTCGAGTCCATCCATAACCATTCGGCCTATGCGCTGATCGAGCGCGACAAGACGAAGGACTGACCCTCCTGCCGCAAGAGCAACCGGCATTTCCGTTCCGGAAATGCTGCCAGCATGTTTTCTGCCATTGAATTATGAAACCTATTGCCATATTCCGTCATTTTCCGATCGAGGGTCCTGGATACCTTGCCGACTTCCTCGACCAGCGCAACCTTCCCTGGGTGCTATTGCGCATAGATGAGGGCGAAGCAGTCCCAGCCGACGCAGGCGAATTTTCCGGACTGGTATTCATGGGGGGGCCCATGAGCGTGAATGACCCGCTGCCCTGGATAGGCCAGGCGCTGGAGCTGATCCGCGATGCCGTCGCAAAGGACATCCCCGTGTTCGGGCATTGCCTCGGTGGCCAGCTGATGTCGAAAGCCCTGGGCGGCAGCGTGCGCAAGAATGCGGCCAAGGAAATCGGCTGGGGGGAAGTCAGTACTACCGCCAATCCCGAAGCGCGTAACTGGTTTGGCGAAATGAAGAGTGAGGTTGTATTCCACTGGCATGGCGAAACGTTCAGCCTGCCCAATGGTGCGCAGCACCTGTTGACCAGCAAGCATTGCAATAACCAGGCTTACTCCCTGGGCAAGCATCTGGCGATGCAATGCCATGTGGAAATGACTGAAGAAATGATACGCGCCTGGTGTGAAGCGGGTGCGGACGAGGTGGCAGAAAGCCTGAACAGTCCTGGCGTTCAGTCCGTCACCTCGATACAGGCATTCATCGCGCAATACCTGCCTGCGATGCGGAACGTGGCAGACAATATATATTCACACTGGATCAAGGGGCTGCGCTGAGTTTACTGTCACCCTGCAGGTCCAGCCACACCAGCAGGGTGACATACAGCACATCCTGGTATACAGGCTTGGTCAGGAAGTCATTCATGCCAGCTTCAAGGCAATGTTCCCGGTCTTCTGAAAATGCATTTCCGGTGAGTGCGATGATGGGTACATTCTGGTAACCGGGGATTTTGCGAATTTGACGTGTTGCCTCCAGCCCATCTGCATTTGGCATCTGGATATCCATCAGGATCGCGGCATACTGTTTCTGGCCGGCCCTGGCAATGGCTTCCAAGCCATCTTCTGCGACATCCACCGACAGGCCGACCTCTTCCAGCTGCTCCCGGGCTACCTCAAGGTTAAGCCAGTCGTCATCCACCACCAGCACAGGTGTACCGGTAAAATGTTCACGCAAATTCTGCTCTACAGTCTCCAGTGGCTGGGTCCTGCTGGCCGTTTCATGGCTATGCTTTTTCAGCAGGCGGGCGGTAAACCAGAAAGTGCTGCCGATATTGCTGGTGCTTTCAACTCCCGCATCCCCTCCCATCAGCAAGGCCAGGCGACGGGTGATCGCCAGCCCGAGGCCGGTGCCGCCGAATTTGCGTGTCGTCGAGTTGTCTGCCTGCTCGAAGGCATTGAACAGCATGGGCAGGGCATGGGCGGGGATGCCGATGCCAGTGTCGGATACTTCAAATTTCAGTAACAGGCTCTCCTCGTTTTCCTCCAGCCTGATCACACGCAGGGTGATTTTTCCCGTTTCAGTAAACTTGATTGCGTTGGCCGCATAATTCAGCAGCGCCTGTTGCAGGCGTACCGGATCACCATGCAGGTTGGCCGGCAGTGCGGGCGCTTCAAGCAGAAGGGGAATGTTCTTGGCCTTGGCTTTTTCCGACAGGATGGAAATGACATTGTTGAGGATGGCATTGATCGAAACAGGCGTCTCTTCCAGCTCCAGCTTGTCGGCCTCGATTTTGGAAATATCAAGTATATCTTTGATTATATTAAGTAAATGTTCTGCTGCGGTATTGATCTTGTTGAGCTGGTCCTGTTGTTTGGGGGTCAGCTTGCTGCGGCGCATCAGGTTGGCCATGCCGATAATGCCATTCATCGGCGTGCGGATTTCATGGCTCATGTTGGCGAGAAATGCGCTTTTGGCGCGATTTGCAGCTTCTGCAGCATCGCGGCTTTGCGCAAGAGCGCGTTCGGATAACTGCAGGTTTTCCACCAGACGCTGCTGCACTTTCAATGCCTCTTCCTGCGTCCTGGCGCGTTCCCGGCGGATTTCATTGAAGCGGTCTGCCAGCGCCAGCGCCAGGAGCAGCATTTCAAATCCGGAGCCGATCTGTAGTGAGTTCATCGTGTACAGATTGCTGGGCAGGATACCCGCATAAGTCAGGATGGAGGCAATGATGCCAATCAGCAGCATGCCAAAGGCGGCAATGAAAAAGTATGCACTGCGCTGGCGTTTGAAAGTGCAATACATGCTGGTCGCAAACACCAGCAGTGCAGAGCCGAAAAACAGGATGGCTGACAGCCGCAGGAACAGTGGCAGATCGACAAAATAGCCGGCGAGGAATACCAGATTGGCGGCGATGAAAAACTTGACGTAAGGGTCCCAGTGCGGGATGAACTGTGGAACACTCAGCATGCGGCGCATGAACAGGATCAGCGCGGCGAAAGAAGAGCCATAGCAGATGGATATCGCGATATCTGACCAGGCAGCAGCGCCGGGCCACAGGAATTCCTTGGTCAGGCCGTTTTGTGAAGCCATGGCCAGTGCCATCAGCGAAACAAACGTGACATACATCAGATAGATGCTGTCACGCAGAGAGAAATACAGCAGCAGGTTGAACAGCACCATCGCGGTGGCGATGCCGAAGTACCATGACTGTGAGGCGTAATCATCGCGTTCGTAAGTCTGGAAAGCATCTGGCGTCCAGAGCCTTGCGGGTACGATGATGGAAGCGGCGGACTGCAGCCGCAGGTACAGGGTCTGGCTGGCATGTGGTGGCAACGAGACTGGAAACACGTAGTTGCGGTTGCGGTATGCACGGCTGGAGGCGGGCAGGACATTACCGGTGTGCACCTGCTGCACGCCACCGCTGTCATCCAGCCTGTAAAAATCCACATGGGACAGGCGTGAATAATTGATTTCCAGCAGCCGGAACAGGGGTTGTTCGCTGCTGTTGCTGAGATTCAGGCGTATCCAGTATGCGGAGGAGGTATAGCCAAAACTGAGTGCATCCGTTGCCCTGCTGTCCGCCTTGAAGCGGGCACTGACTTCCGCCGTGCGTACATCCTCAAGCTGCAGCTTCTGCGCAGGATCTTCGAGAAACGACAGGAACGGAGTCAGCTTCAGGGGGCTTTCCGTAAACTGGCTGGCATCCAGGATCAGCGTCTGGCTATGCGCGGCCTGTCCCAACACCATGCAGAAAGCCATCAGCAGCATGACGACGGGTTTGAAGTGGGCGGCGGGCATGGTCATCTGTCTAGTTCAAGATTATTTCGCTGCGTGCAAATTGGGGGTGTATGGATAATGTAACTTGCCGTGTTGATCATACCTGCGTATGGAAAATTCCCTCTGATAAAAAGAATCATGTAAACATCGGCTTGTATAATTTAACAGCAAACACAATAGAGTGCCAACGTTTTGGCGGGTAATGCATCTGACTGTGCCGGCTGCGGAATGGCAGCTGAATTCTGTTAAAATCACATAATTGAATAAAGCAAAACAAAGGAAATTTCCATGACTTATGTTGTTACCGAATCCTGTATCCGTTGCAAATACACTGATTGTGTGGATGTTTGCCCGGTAGACTGCTTTCATGAGGGACCCAACTTTCTGGTAATTGATCCCGAAGAGTGCATCGACTGCACCCTGTGTGTGGCTGAATGCCCGGCTGAAGCCATTTACGCGGAAGATGACTTGCCTGAAGGCCAGGAAAAATTCATTGCGCTGAATGCAGAACTCGCCAAAGGCTGGCCGGTGCTGACATCCACCAAGGAAGCGCCTGCCGATGCGGATGAATGGAAAGAGGTCAAGGACAAACTGCAATACCTGGAACGCTGATCCGGTAGACAGGCATGAAACACACGGAAGACAGCGGCAGTCCATCGGCTGCCGCTGTTTTTTTTGAGCAGGCAGCGGCTGAAATCCTGCGACTGCATGGCGGCAACGCTGCGGATTTGCGCCAGCTGGTGGTCGTACTCCCGAACTATCATGCTGCTGTACCGCTGGCAAAACACCTGCAACAGCTTGCCGGTGTACCCGCAATGCTGCTGCCGCAAATGGTGACCTTCAATGACTGGGCGCAATCCGTTCCCATGCAGCAAGCTGTGGTGCCGGACAGCCAGCGTGCATCCGTGTTATATCAGGCGTTGCGCATGCGGAAATGGTTTGCGGGCGCGGACCTGTGGGGCATCGCCCACGAGCTGTTGCAGCTGCTGGACGAGATGACACGGCATCATGTTCAGTTGCCGCTGGATGAGGCTGAATTTCTCGCGCAACTGGAAGCGGCCTATCAGGCAAAAAGCACGGCACCGATGCAGTTTGAAGCCAGGGTCGTGCATGAGCTGTGGTACGCGATGAGCAGTTCAGGCGGGCTGGATGCTGCACGCGCAAACCTGCAGCAGCTCGCATTACTGGCAGAGCAGGTCAGTGCGCCGATTGTAGTGCTGCTGACAGCGGATTTATCCCGCATGGAGTCACAGTTCCTTGAGGCTTGTGCCAGGAAGGTGCCTGTCAGCATCATGGACATGCGGCAACTGATGTCAGGGCGTGAAGATTGCCGTTTGCTGATGCAGGCACTGGCAGAAATTCCGGCAGAGGGCGAATCATTGCAGGAGCAGGCGCTGCAACTCAGGCTGCATTTTCCGCAGGCAAACCTCGGTGGGCGTGTGCGGCTGTATGCGGCAAATGGGCTGGAGCAGGAGGCACGTGCGGCGGAGCTGCAAGTACGGCGCTGGCTGCTGGAAGGGAAAGGCAGTATTGCCATCGTCGCGCAGGACCGTCTCGTGGCGCGTCGTGTCAGGGCCTTGCTGGAAAGGGCAGGGATCCTGGCACGGGATGAAACCGGCTGGATCATGTCCACGCTTGCAGTCAGCAGCGTATTGATGCGCTGGCTGGATGTGCTGCAATCCGATTTCTATTACCAGGACCTGCTGGACCTGCTGAAATCTCCCTATATCTTTGCCGGTAGCGAAGCACCTGGACGCAAGCAGCACCTATACCAGTTCGAGCGACTGGTGCGCAAGCATGGTATCGTTGCCGGGCTGGGAGTTTATGCAGGCCTTGTTGAAGCGGAAGCGCCACAGCTGACGGCCATGCTGGCACAGCTGAAAACAGCCGCAGACTGCATGGCCAGGCGCAGTGACACGCTGCATGGCTGGCTGCAGGCGTTGCGGGAAAGCCTCTCGGTGCTGGGCATCCTGCAGGGGCTGGATGCCGATATGGCGGGCCAGCAATTGCTGCAGTTGCTGGCGCAGTGGCGCAGCGAATTGCAGGCGGATGAAGTGCGCTACAGCCGGCAGGAATGGCGGCACTGGCTTGCGTTGCAACTGGATGCGCAAACCTGGCGCGACAAGACCATCAATAGCCCGGTCATGATCACGCACCTGACGGCAACACGCTGGCGCAAATTCGACGCGGTCCTGCTATTGGGTTGTGATGCCGCACACCTGCCGGGCAATGACTCTCAATCCGCCTGGTTCAACGATGCCGTGCGCCATGCGCTGGGCCTGCCGGTGCGGGCAGCACACAGGAACCAGCAACGCGATGACCTGCTTGCGCTGCTGGCGATGGCAGGCAATGTCATGCTGACCTGGCAGGCCAGCATGAATGGCGAACCCAACCTTGCCAGTCCCTATATCGAATTGCTGCAGAGCCTCCACCAGCAGGCTTATGCAGATGCCTTGCTGGAAACCGAACTGGACAGCATGCTGGATGCGGCAGTTGTCCGCATGCAGGATATTCCCTTGCCGTCCCCCCGGCAGATGCCTGCGCCGGTGGTCAAAGCCGCGCTGCTGCCGCATAGCATATCGGCCAGTGGCTATAACAGCCTGGTTGCTTGCCCCTATCAGTTTTTTGCCCGTCATGTGCTGCACCTGAACGAGCTGGATGAAGTGGGTGAAGAGATCGAGAAACGGGATTTCGGCGAGTGGGTGCATGCAATTTTGCAGCGCTTTCACCAGCAATATCCCCGCTTGCTGGAGTATGACGCTAAAACCCTGGCCGATGCGCTGCTGCAGATCAGCCAGGCGGTGTTTGCCCCGGCCCAGGCAAGCCTGTTCTGGGCGCATGCCTGGCTGGCGCGATGGAGACAGTCGATCACGGCATATATCGATTTGCAGATGCGCATGGAAGCGGATGGATGGCGCTACAGGAGCAGTGAAGAAAGTTTCGAACAGGCGATCGCCGGCCAGTTGACGCTGCGTGGCCGCGTGGACCGGCTGGATTGCCGGCAAGACGATGCAGGGCACTCCAGGGTGATCGATTACAAATTGCAGGACGCCAATGTACTCGCGAACAAACTGAAAGCGCCGGGAGAGGATGTGCAGTTGCCTTTCTATGCGCATGTGTTCAGTGCGGCGGAAGCCGAATTCATCAGCATGGAAAAGCACAAGGTGTTGCCGGTCAGGGCGGAGCAGGATATGCAGGTGCTGGCGCAGGCCAATATGGAAAGGCTGGTGATGCTGTTCGAGCAGATGCGCAATGGCGCGCCGCTGCCGGCCAATGGCGTAGACGACTCCTGCCGCCACTGCGACATGCATGTGATGTGCCGCAGGCAGGAATGGCTGGGGAGATAGGCATGGACAACCGCATAGCGCTGGACCCGCAAAACAGCATCGTCGTCGAAGCCTGTGCCGGCAGCGGCAAGACATGGCTGCTGGTATCCCGCATTGTCAGGCTGCTGCTGGCTGGAACCGAGCCGGGGGAAATACTGGCGATTACCTTTACCCGCAAGGCGGCCCAGGAAATGCAGCAGCGGCTGCACCAATGGCTGCATTATCTGGCAACGGCGACGGAAGACGAGCTCACGCAGTTCTTGCGCGAACGCGCAGTGGACACTGTTGATGATGTGATGATGCGGCGGGCCAGAAACCTCTACCGGAAATTATTGTTGTCGCCGACGGCAATCACCATCAATACCTTCCATGGCTGGTTCATGCAGATCATCCAGCGTGCCCCGCTGAATGCCGGCGTGCCGGTGGGCCTGCGCCTGCAGGAGCGTACGTCTGCACTGAGGGAGGAAGCCTGGTCATTGCTGGGGGAACAGCTGCGCGCAGATCCTGAAGGTGCACTGGCAGATAGGATGCACTACCTGTTCGCGGAAATCGGGCTGCACAATACACGCCAGTTGCTCGACAGCTTCCTGGACAAGCGGGCCGAGTGGTGGACGTATACTGAAGGCGCAGGTGAACCGGTCGCCATGGCATTGCAGCAGTTGCAGGAGATGCTGGAGATCGATGCAGATGCCGAACCGCTGTCGGCCCTGCATGAAACTGCGTTCGATCTGGATTTGCAGTCATATGCCAGCTTGCTGGATAGCGGAACGGCAAAGCAGCGCGAAATCGCCAGTGAACTCGAGCAGGCCCGGCAGGAGACGGTTCTTGCATTGCGTTTCTCGGCATTGTGGGCAGCCTTTTTCACGCAGAAAGGCGAGCCCAGGAAACTCAAGTCGATCAAGGGACAGGATGAGGCACTGCACGATCGGCTGCTGCATGCGCTGCAGATGTCACTGCAACATATCCAGGATGATCTGGTCGAGCAGCAGGCCTTGCACCTGAACCACGCGGGCCTGATGTGTGGTGTGGCCTATCTCGAGCAATACCAGTCCCTGAAGCTGCGCCAGCAACTGATGGATTTCACCGATGTAGAGTATCAGGTCGCACGCCTGATGCAGCAGGGAGACAGCGCAGCGTATATGCAGTACAAGCTGGATAGCCGCTACCGCCAGGTGCTGCTCGATGAGTTTCAGGATACCAATCCGCTGCAATGGCAAATCCTGCATGCATGGTTTGATGCCTCGGTTGCCGCCGGTGAACCGCCGCGGATATTTGTCGTGGGAGATCCCAAGCAGTCCATTTATCGCTTCCGGCGCGCGGATGCGCGCTTGTTTGGCGAGGCCAGGCATTTCCTGCAGCAGGCTTTTGGTGCACATTACCTGGCGCAGAATGAGACCCGCCGCAATGCGCCGGCAGTGCTGGATACGGTGAACCAGGTGTTTTCATCACATCCGGACGGCTTCAATGCATTTGAACAGCACACCGCCCATGCGCGTGATATCCCGGGGTATGTCCATGTGCTGCCGCTGCACTTCAATCCGCAGGCAGATACGGAAGCTGTCACGGAAGCTGCCGGCCTGAGCCTGCGCAATCCCCTCAATGAGCCGCGCAGCGCGGCAGAAGGGAAAGCCAGGGAGGATGAAGCGGCAACATTCGCGGAAACGGTGGAGCAAATCGTTGGCAACTGGGCAGTTTCCGCTGCGGATGGCGTGTGGCGCCGTGCAGGCTATGGCGACATCATGGTGCTGGTGCGCAAGCGTACGCATTTGCGTGTATACGAATCTGCGCTGCGCAACAGGAATATTCCCTATATCACCTCGCGGCGTGGTGGCCTGCTGGATACGCTGGAGGCCGAGGATATCCAGTCATTGCTGACGTTCCTGATCACGCCGTTTGCCGACCTTGCGCTGGCCCAGGTGCTGCGCTGCCCGATATTCAGCTGCAGCGATGAAGAGTTGATGGGGCTGGCGCAAGATGGCGGCGAGGGGGGCTGGTGGGGGAAATTGCAGCGCTGCACTGTCTCCGGAGGCATGCTGGGGCGCGCCAGAGCATTGCTCAGGGACTGGCAGCACAAAGCAGAAAGTCTGCCGGTGCACGACCTGCTCGACTACATCTATTTTACCGGCGATGTGCTGCATCGCTATGCAGCCGCTGTACCGGAATCGATGCGTGAAAATGTGCAGGCGAACCTGCAGGCATTGCTGGAAGTCGCGCTGGATGTGGATGGCGGACGTTACCCGAGCCTGCCAAAGTTTCTCGCCGAGTTGCGAGAGTTGCGCAAGGCGGAGAAGGAATCGCCCGATGAAGGCGTGGTCGGCGAGGCCGGCAATGCCGTGCGCATCTATACCGTGCATGAATCCAAAGGCCTGGAGGCACCCATCGTCTGGCTGCTGGATGCCAACGATACCCGTGCGAAGCACGATGGCTATGGTGTACTGGTAGACTGGCCCGTGCAGGCAGGCAAGCCTTTGCATTTTTCCCTGTATGGCGATGCGGCTTCGCGCGGCAAAAAGCGCAGGCCGCTGTTTGACGCAGAGGAAATGCAGGAAAAGCGTGAAAACATGAACCTGCTGTATGTGGCGATGACACGCGCAAAGCAGGCGCTGGTCGTGAGCGGCAATGGCAGGAGTGAAGCGCTGGAAAAACGGAAGGGCGCGCTTTCCTGGTTTGATCGAATTGCTGGAACTGTTGTCGCCGCTAATAACCCCCTGTACAGGGAAGCCGGGGGGAAGCCAGAGGTGGCCGGATTGCAAACAGCCGTGATTGATCCATTATTGAACAGCATGTTGCCCACCGGCCAGCGTGAAGCGTTCGAAACACGGGAGCAGCAGCGCGGCACCTGGCTGCATGCCTTGCTGCAGCATATGGGGGGTCGGGAACCACAGGCAGACCGCGAAATGCTGCGAGCCCGGTATGCCATCCCGGAAGCGGAGCTGGAGAAGCTGTGGCAGGAAGCCGGGCTGATCCTTGGCCAACCCCATCTTCAGCGGTTTTTTGATCCTGCTGTATATCTCGATGCGCAGAATGAATTGCCCTATGTAAACGCACAGGGTGAACAGAAAAGGATAGACCGGCTGGTGGAGTTTGCCGATGAGGTCTGGGTACTGGATTACAAGACCGGCAAGCAGTCCGGTGCAGAAAAATACCGCAAACAGATGGAAGAGTATCGTCAGGCGATACAGCACATCTTTGCTGACAGGCAGATACGCTGTGCGCTGATTTTTGCCGACGGGAAAATGCAGGAAATCTGACAGGCGGAAATTACCGCCTGCCAGTCATTGCATCAGTTGCAGCCCGCACCCGCAGCAGCCTTGCAGGCGATATTGGCAAGCCCGCTGAACTGCTGGTCACACAAGGCTTTGGCGGCCTCGACGCAGGCAGCCCCGGTTGCGGATTTCTGTTGCTGGGCGGCGGCTGACTGACGGTCAGCATCGCGTTGCGCTGCGTCTGCATTGCGTTCGGCTTGTCGCTGCTCCGCCTCTTGCTGCCGACGCAGATCATCAGCTTTGCGCAGTTCTTCTTCGTGCGCCATCCTGCGCTGTTCCGCTTCCATCTGGTCGCGCTTGTCGCGGATTGCACCCAGCCGACCCATGGCCGAAGCGGCAAACGGGCTATCCGGAAAACGTTTCACTACAATCCGGTAGACCTCTGATGCCTGGCTGTAATCCTTGGCGGACTCCAGCTCATCGGCATAGGTATAGACCTGGGCAGCAGTGCCCTGATTCAGCAGGGCCTGTCGTTCAGCTTCCTTGCGCTTCTGCTCGGCGAGTATGGCAGCTTCCTTGCGTTTCTTTTCCGCTTCGGCTTCAGCAGCCAGGCGCTTTTTCTCAGCCTCCGCGGCCGCCAGGCGTTTGGCACGATCACTGGCAATGGCCGCCAGCGCCGGCTCGACCATGGCCCGGCATTTCTCGCGACTGCTGCCGCAAGGGGTTACCGTAACCTGGTCTGCATTGTCATCCCTGAAGCTGCCTGCTACCAATGCAAACTGCAATGAATCCTGCGCACAATTGTCCAGGCACCATGTCTTGCTGTCGGGGTAATAGAACGCGACGGCAGCCCCATCGCCATTGCGCTTGCCACTGCTAAAACTGCCCTTGTAATAATTGCTGTTGCGCAGCTGGTGTACACCGAGTCCGTGATACATTCCATCCTGCCAGTTGCCAGTATATTTGCTGTTGTAGTTTGGATTGAAGGCTGTCGCCTGGCCGTTGGCTTTGTCATCCTTCCAGTTGCCTTCCAGATATGTGCCGTCCATGGCCGTGAACTTGCCCTGTCCATTGCGCATCCCGTTAGACCAGGATCCTTCATAGATGCTGCCGTCGCTATACACCTGCCTGCCCTGTCCGCTACGCTGCCCGGCAGAAAATCCGCCTTCATACCGCCCCACCTTGTCTGCCGCAGTCAGCACGCCTTGCCCGTCATACAGGCCATTGGCCCAGTCGCCTTCATATTTCGAACCATCGGGGAAATATTTGACGCCCTTGCCATTCGGCACGCCGTTCACAACTGCGCCCCGATAAATGGGGTGAGAGGGTGTGGAGGCGCAGCCAGTGATGATTGCTGCAGTGAGGAAAATCGGTAGCCAGTTACGGTGTCTGTGCATAGGTCATCCAATGATCGTTATTCAGGGCAATTGGCATCCTGCCTCAATATGTGTGCAGGATGCAGGTGCATGCAGGCGTCAATCAGAAGTTGATGCCCAGATAAATCATGCTGCCATTCGAGGTGAAATTTGCGGACGAGCTGCTGTTGCTGAAGGTACGCTTGTAGCTGGATGACGTAGCGGTGTAGGAAAGGTTCAGCCGTCCATAGATCAGGCTGACGCCAAAATTGGTCGAGCTGCCATTACGGTACAGGCTGTAATCATTGCCGGTGGTGGGTGTGACCGATTCCGCATTGGAGAACACGTTATACATGGCGAAAGGGGCGATGGTGGCGGTGCCGACAAAGATGCGATAGGCTGCCCCCACTTCTCCACCCAGGGTGACCTTGAAACTGTCGTACCCGGTGTCGGAAGCGCCGCCTTCATCGAACTGCAAGTTGGCAAGTATGCTCAGGCTGCGGTCGCTGAGCATGTTCCATTCGCCTCCCAGCCCGAAGCCGAGATCAATGCTGCTGTAATTGGAACTGCTGCTCAATTTGGTCTGGGACAGCCGGTACATGAAGTCGAATGCGCCAGTGTTGTCGCCATGCTTTGCGACACCGGCAAGGCCTGTTGAGGTATAGGTTGCAGGGGTGCTGCTGAGATTGCTGACAAAATCCTCGCTGCGTGTGAACAATCCGACGCTGTTCGAGTTCTCGCCGTTCTCGGCAATTTCAGTCACATTCGGTGGCCCGAAAATATAGGCAGATGCCGATGTGGCATACAAGGCACAAAGCAGGGTAAGTGATTTGAATAACAGTTTGCTGTTCATGGCCAGGATCCCTTTCAAAAATAGGCAACAACGGTTGTGTTAATGGATTATTCCATCAGGCATGAGTGGAACGAAGGAAATGCTGCCAGATGCGTTCATACCGGATTTAACCATGTATTGGTGATGGTTGAAAATAGGAAAAGTCTACCAGTTTCATCTGCTGTGCGAGCCGTCAGGGCAACTCATGCAATAAAAATAATATAATTTATACAACATCTTGTCAGAAATACACATAGGCATAATGCCGGCTGAGCTGCAAATCGATAATGCGTGAGTAGGCGTCATGCACCAGCGTCACACCTGGCAACAGGTCGGCGGGTGTCCAGCCTTTTTCGCGCATGGTGGCGCTGCATAATTCAATGCTGACACCGTGGTCCTGCAACTCCTTCAGGATATGCTCATTCGGATTCATGCCGAAAGGGTCGAGCTGGCGCTTGCGGAAATTCTCGTCATTCAGCAGCCAGTAACCCGCTGCACCATGCACGACAACATGCATATGGTAATTTTTCGGCGTCAGCCCCATTTTCCGGTAGGCTTCGACCACACCACGGATATAGTAAAGCGCACGCCCCACGCCAGCCTCGGTTTCATTGCTGCCCACATCGTAGACGACGCGGATGTTGTTGCGCTGGGTGATGGTCAGGATCGATTGTGATGTTGGGGGTGGAGGAAGCGGTTCTGCAAGGAGGCTGGGAGAGAACGCTGGTGCAGATATGAACAGAATGATTAACGGCAGGATTTTGTCTTGCAGTTTCATGTTGCATCCCTGTGCAGATGATGGGATGCAGCATAAATCCTAAAGCAGTGCCGTGGCAAGATGCATTTTCCCGCTTTGCGCAGGTTGCTCAGGGTGATGCCGGGATGGCAACAGCTTTCAATTTCCGCCTGGCTGCCACAAGGTTTCCTGCTGGCCGGCGTTACGATTGAGCACCCGGCTCAGGACAAACAGCAGGTCGGACAGCCGGTTCAGGTAGGGCAGGCCGTGCACGGGAACGTCTTCAGTCGCGGCGAGCGCCACCATTTCACGTTCGTTGCGGCGCGCCACCGTGCGCACCACGTGGCACTGGCTGGCGGCACGGGTGCCGCCGGGCAGGATGAACTCCTTCAGCGGCGGCAGGGTTTCGTTATACAGCGCGATGGCCGCATCCAGCTTTTCCAGTTTGTCCTCGCCAAATTTTGCCGGCGGCCAGGCCAGCGCACCGCCGAGATCGAACAGGTCATTCTGGATGGACAGCAGCAGGCTGCGCATCTCGTCATTCAGGGGTTCACACAGCATCAGCCCCAGATGGCTGTTCAGCTCATCGGTCGTGCCGATGCATTGTATGCGCAGGCTGTTCTTGCTGACGCGTGTGCCATCTGCCAATCCTGTCGTGCCATTGTCACCGGTGCGTGTCACGATCTTGCTTAAACGATTGCCCATCTCAGTTCCTTTCCAGGCAGGAGAAATAAATATTTACGTCGGGTCCGCTGTTGTTGCGCTGCGCCTGCCACAGCATTTCGCCCAGGCACTCCATCATCCTGTGCAGCGCGTCATGTTCGTTTTTATAGTGTGCTGTCAGGCGCTGGAAGTGCGCGCGGATGCCGGGCGGCTGGTCGATGGAAATCTGCTCCTGCATCGTCAGGTGCATCATCAGGTGCAGGAAGGGGTTGGGCTCGCCTTCGGCCGGATGGTAATCCTTGTGCTTGAATTTTTCCGGCTGGCTGAAGATGTCGTGGTATTCCGGATGCTGTGCGATCAACTTGGCAGCCATGTCTTCCAGCGGCGTCAGCACTTCGCCAGCCTGCTGCTTGCGCCAGCTGTCAAACAGGAAATTGCGCGCGTCGTCGCGGCTGGGGTTGAAAAGCATTGTGTTTTAATCCTTGATGAACTTTGGTTGGAATTGAAGGCGCATGTTGGAATTTCTCTGTGGTTTCAGTGAACACTGACTAGCGTTCATCAGGCGAATTCCTTTTTCTTGTATTCGCACAGGCTTTCAATGAGGCAGCGGCCGCAGTCCGGCTTGCGCGCCTTGCATACATAGCGCCCATGCAGGATCAGCCAGTGGTGCGCATCGTGCTTGAATTCATCCGGCACGAATTTCAGCAGCTTGTTCTCCACTTCCAGCACATCCTTGCCCGGGGCAATACCGGTGCGGTTGGAGACGCGGAAGATGTGCGTATCGACGGCGATGGTGGGCTGGCCGAACGCGGTGTTCAACACCACATTTGCCGTCTTGCGGCCTACGCCGGGCAGGGCTTCCAGTGCTTCACGTGTTTGCGGCACCTTGCCGCCATATTGCTCGACGAGAATGCGGCAGGTCTGGATTACATGCTTGGCCTTGGTTTTATAAAGACCAATTCGCTGCACATATTCGCGCAGTTTCTCCTCGCCCAGCCTGAGCAGTTTTTCCGGCGTGTTTGCTACCGGGTACAGCACGCGCGTGGCCGCATTCACGCTGATGTCGGTGGCCTGTGCAGACAGGAGCACCGCGATCAGCAGTTCAAAAGGTGTCTTGTATTCCAGCTCGGTGGTGGGGTGCGGGTTCTGCTGCTGCAGGCGCAGGAAAATTTCGCGTCGCTTTGCAGGGTTCATGTCATGCAGTGGCTGCGGGCGCAGGCGGAGTGGGTTTCATCTGCAGTTTTTTTGCACGCGCCTTCTGTTCGCCGCGCAACACCAGCCAGTTGCGGGCGGCGATCATCAGCCCGAGGCAGATGAATGCACCCGGTGGCAGGATCGCCAGCAGGAAACCGTGGTAATCGGGAATGATCGTCAGCGTCCAGCTTTTTGCGAAATCGCCCAGCGCCAGATCAAAACCGGCAAACAGCGTGCCGTGTCCCAGCACCTCACGCATGCCGCCGAGCAGGGTCAATACCAGCGTCAGGCCGATGCCCATCGCAAACCCGTCCACCGCGGAAGGCAGCAACGGGTTTTTGCCGGCAAAGGCTTCCACGCGAGCCAGCACGATGCAGTTGGTGACGATCAGCGGAATAAAAATGCCGAGCACAACATACAGACCGTACATATAGGCATTCATCGCATATTGAACCACCGTCACCAGTACCGCGATGATGAGGATGTAAACCGGGATGCGGATTTCATTCGGTACATAGTTGCGCACCGGGGACACCGTGGCATTGCTCAACGTCATCACCAGCGTGGTGGCGAGCCCCAGGCTCAGCGCATTCACTACCGAATTGCTTACCGCGAGCAATGGGCACATGCCCAGCAACTGCACCAGGCCGGTGTTCTGTTTCCAGATGCCGTTATGGAATATCTCTTTGATTTCATTAATATTCATTTGGTTGCCTCCTTGCTTGAAGCTGCTTCGCCCAAGGGCGTAGCGGGTTGGGGCGCGCTGGCAAACAGGGTTTCGCGATGGGCTGCAAAATATTGCAGGGCCTTGTTCACTGCTTTCACCACTGCGCGCGGCGAGATGGTGGCGCCTGACATGTAGTCGAACTGGCCGCCATCCTTTTTCACTTTCCAGTCCTGCTCCGGCGTGTTCTCAAAGGATTTGCCGTTGAACAGGGTGATCCATTTGCTCTTCAGGATTTCGATATAGTCACCCAGCCCCGGCGTTTCCTTGTGCGACACGACGCGTACGCCGCTGATATTGCCCGCGGCGGTGATGGCGATGATCAGGCTGATCCTGCCGCTGTAGCCGTCCGGAGCAATGGCCTGCAGGATGACCACGGCAGGTTGACCCTGCATGCGACCGCGATAGACCGGCGTCGGTTCATCGGTACCCAGCAATGGGCTGGCCTCTACCTGTATCGTATCCTTCAGCAGCGCGTTGTCATACAGATTCGGCGGAGCCACTTCGCTGATCAGCTTCATGCGCGCTTCATCTTCGGTGGCTGCGATGCGTTCATGCGTCAGCAGGTAGGTAACCGCCAGTATGGCAGTACCGATCACGGTGAAGAACAGCAGGTTCACCGCAGTACGGAAGGCAGCCTTGGTCATGCGTTTCATGGCCGCTCCTGTTTGTTTGAGGTTGAAGCTTTTTGGCCGAACACCTTGGGTTGCGTGTAAAGGTCGATCAGCGGTACGCAGATGTTCATCAGCAGCGTGGCAAAGGCCACGCCGTCCGGAAAGCCGCCAAATACGCGGATGATATAAGTCAGGAAACCTGCGCCAGCGGCAAAGATCAGCTTGCCTTTCTGTGTGGTCGGGCTGGTTACCGGATCGGTCAGGATGAAGAAAGCGGCCAGCATCGATGCCCCGGAGAACCAGTGGAACAGCGGCGCGGCATAGAGTTCAGGATTGGCCAGGTGGAAAATGCCGGCCGTGGCAAACAGGGAGACCAGAAAGGTCACAGGCAAATACCAGCTGATAATGCGAGAACCCAGCAAGTAAATTCCGCCAAGCAGGAAAGCCGCCGCCACCCATTCGCTGCCATAGCCGCCCAGATAGCCATACACCTGGGACTGCATTGCGTCATGCACGGATACGCCGCCGTGCAGCTGGGTTTTCAGGTGGTCCAGCGGTGTGGCAGAAGTGATCGCATCCAGCGTGGTCGAGCCTGGCAGCGGATTGCCGAAGATATAGCCCAGCTGGTCGGCAAAGCTGAGGCTGGTCTGCGCATGCGCCAGCGGCGACAGCCAGTGACTCATCGTGGCCGGGAAGGAAATGATCAGCACCGCATAGCCGACCATCGCCGGGTTGAAAGGGTTGCTGCCCAGCCCGCCATACAAATGTTTGGCAATGGCAATGGCGAACATCGTGCCCACTACCACCAGCCACCACGGGGCGAGCGGCGGGATGGACAGCGCCAGCAGCCATGCGGTGAGCAATGCGCTGAAATCACCGAGGAAAGGCGCGACGGGGCGATTGCGCAATTTCAGCATCACCGCTTCGGTGGCAAGCGCGGTAATGCTGGCCAGACTCAGCGAAACAAGAATCGCCGGGCCGTAATACCATACGTACACGGCGATCGCCGGCAGCAGTGCCAGCAGCACGCGCAACATGATGCCGCTGACACTGGAAGAGAGGGTGAACAAGGGAATGAACATGGATTAGTCCTTGGTTTCCGCGTCGCTGTGCACGACTTCCGGATGTGCGGTTTCGCGTACGATGGCGCGCAGTGTGTCGATCTGGTCGGGCTCGGCTGGCCTGGCTTCGGGTTTGATGTCGGCCTTGGCTTCCGCCTTTGCCTTCGCAGCGGCAGCGGCTTTGTCCTTGGCCGCCTGTTTTTCCTGCTTTTCCCGCTCCTGTCGCAACAGGTGGAATTCATGGCGTTCGCGCGCGATGTCTGCTGCCTTTTTCTCGCGCTCGTTCGCCCAGATTTCGCTCTTAGCAAAGCGGTAATACTGCACCAGCGGAATGTGGCTGGGGCACACATAGCTGCAGGCGCCGCACTCGATGCAGTCGAACAGGTGGAATTCCTGCGCCTTGCCGAAATTTTTCGAACGCGCGAACCAGTAAAGATCCTGCGGCTGCAGGTCGGCCGGGCAGACATCCGCGCAACGTACGCAGCGGATGCACGGCATCGCCGGTGGCGGCGGCGGGAATAATGCAGGCGAAGATTCGATAATGCAGTTGCAGGCCTTGGTCAGGCTGACCTCGGCTGAGGGCAGCCGGATGCCCATCATTGGCCCGCCCATGATGTGCGCGGTGGTGTCGGGTCTGGCGCCGGCCTTGCTGATCAGCACGCTGATGGGCGTGCCGATCAGCGCTTCGAAATTCTGCGGCTGTGCCACATTGCCGGTGATGGTGACGATGCGCGACAGCAGCGGTTCACCGTGTTCGACCGCACGATGCGCGCTGTAGGCGGTCGCCACGTTGAAGCACTGCACGCCGAGATCGATGGAGCGCACGCCGGCGGCCACCTCGATGCCGGTAAGCACGCGGATCAGCTGTTTGGCGCCCCCGCCGGGATACACGGTGGGCACCGTCACCACCTCCATGCGGGCGAAGCCGCATTGCTGCACTGCCTGTTGCATTGCGGCAATCGCTTCCGGCTTGTTGTCCTCAATGCCGATCAGCACCTCTTCGGCTTCCAGCATGTGGCGCATCATCTCCGCGCCGCGCACGATTTCATCGGCGCGTTCGCGCATCAGCATGTCGTCGCAGGTGATATAGGGCTCGCATTCGGCGCCATTGATCACCAGCGTCTTCATTTTGGCGGCCCCCGGGCGCAGCTTCACATCACTGGGGAATACCGCGCCGCCAAGTCCCACCACGCCGGCCATGCGCAACAGGTTCCTGAGCTCGGCCGGCGGCGTGGTGCGGTAATCGGTCTGCTTGCGCGGGACCCATTCATCCTTGCCATCCGGGATCAGTGTCACGCACAGGTCCGGCAGGCCGGAGGCGTGTGCCACCACCTGCATGTCGATCGCGGCGACGGTGCCCGAAGTGGGCGCATGCACTGCGCTGGAAACACTGCCTTCGGGCATGCCGAACAATTGTCCTTTCAGCACGCGCTCGCCGATCTGTACCGCCGGTTTCGCGGTGTTGCCCGCATGCTGGTGCAGCGGCACGACCAGCTTTTCCGGAATGCCGGCCTGCATGATCGGGGTGCGGTTGGATTGCGTCTTGTTGGCGGGCGGGTGTACGCCGCCATGGAACGTGAAGAGTTGTCTCATGCGGTGAGTGCTTCCTTGTCTTTTTCAGCGCGGCGGCTGGCAGGCGCTGACGGGAAGCGGAATTTCCAGGTGGTGATGTCTTCACGGATCGGGATCATGCTGATGCAATCGACCGGGCACGGCTCAAGGCACAGCTCGCAACCGGTGCATTCGCTGGCGATGATGGTGTGCATCTGCTTGGCCGCGCCGCAGATCGCGTCCACCGGGCAGGCCTGGATGCACAGCGTGCAGCCGATGCAGGTGTTTTCGTCGATGATCGCGACCGATTTGGGTTTCTGTGCGGCAGCGTCATCGCCAAACGGCACAAAATCGCGGCCCAGCAATTCCGCCAGTTTGCGGATGCCTTCCTCGCCCCCCGGCGGGCAGCGGTTGATTTCCGCTTCGCCGCTGGCGATTGCCGTGGCATAGGGTTTGCAGCCGGGAAAGCTGCACTGGCCGCACTGCGTCTGTGGCAGGATCGCGTCGATCTTGTCCACCAGCGGATTGCCTTCCACCTTGAACTTGAGCGCAGAATAGCCCAGCACCGCACCCAGCAGCACGGCCAGCAGCGACATGATGATGAGCGCGGTAAACATAATTTATATAATTAAATCAATTAGTTATTATTATTTTACCAGGCCGGAAAAGCCCATGAACGAGAGGCTCATCAGGCCGGCGGTGATCATTGCAATCGCGGAACCCTTGAAGGTTTCTGGTACATCGGCACCCTCCAGCCGCTCACGGATGCCTGCAAACAGGATCAGCACCAGCGTGAAGCCCAGCGCGCCGCCCATTCCGAAAAACAGCGATTCCACAAAGTTGTGCTTTTCCTGCACGTTCAGCAGCGGAATGCCCAGCACCGCACAATTGGTGGTGATCAGCGGCAGGTAAATGCCCAGTACCTGATGCAGCAGGGGGCTGGTTTTCTGTATCACCATCTCGGTAAATTGCACGATCGCCGCAATGACCACGATAAATGTCAGCGTCCGCATGTATTCCAGATGGAAGGGGGCGAGCAGGTAATGGTCGAGCAGGTAGCTGCTGCCGCTGGCCAGTGTCAGCACAAAGGTAGTGGCCAGCCCCATGCTGGTGGCGGCTTCCAGCTTTTTGGAGACGCCCATGAAAGGGCACAGGCCGAGGATTTTGACCATCACGATGTTGTTCACGAACACCGTGCTGACAAGGATAAGCAGATAACCGGTCATGACTGGCGCTATTTTCTGGCGCAAATTGCAGGCGCATGTTTTAGAAGGCGCTAATTATCCCCTGAAACAGAAGGCGGTACAACCATGGCAGGGAGTGAGAATTAGACCGTGGCAGGGCTGAAAGGGCGAAAAAACAGGCTGATAGTGGCAGGGTGGGGCGGGGCTGGAGGGTGGCTGTCTCCCGGGATTATTTTGTTACCTATTTTCCGGATCGCTCATTCGGCAATGTCCAATGCACACCCAAATCATTCGTTTTAAACTCGATCCCACTATTAAGCGGTTCCTTGTATGAAGGAGGGTATCCCTCATATTCGCCAGCTTTCTTTGCTGCCCACAAAAGCCTAATGTAGCCGCGTCCAGATGGCTCAATGTTATGACCCGGACAACGGAACCTGCATCTGCCCTGCAGGCAAACCGCTCTACAGCGATGGCAGCAACTGCACCATCAACGGCTACAGGGCAACCAGATTCAAAGGCACCCTGCGCGACT
>JAJXUI010000003.1 GCA_021782995.1 Pseudomonadota bacterium
GATGCGCGTCAATGTAATCCTTGATCTCGACAATGGAAGGCACGGCCTCGCGCACCTCGCCGAAAAATTCCAGACACACGGTGCGCGTGAATTTGTGCGCACGATGCAGGATGAAACGTGCCGAGGTGATGATGCCGTCGCAGCCTTCCTTCTGGATGCCGGGCAGGCCGGACAGGAATTTGTCGGTGACATCCTTGCCCAGCCCGGTCTTGCGGAATTTTCCGCCGGGGATTTTCAGGATCTCGGCTTCACCATGCGGTGTCTTGCCGTCCGCTTCAAAGCGGGAGACGCGGAAGGTGGTCATCTCCACATCATGGATCTTGCCCAGGTTGTGGTCGAGGCGTTCCACGTCCATCCACAGGCCATCCGGTGTCACCATGCGCCACGAGGCCAGGTTGTCGAGCGCAGTGCCCCACAGCACGGCCTTCTTGCCACCGGCATTCATCGCCACGTTGCCGCCGATGCAGGAGGCATCGGCAGAAGTCGGATCGACCGCAAATACCAGATCGTTGTCGTCGGCGCGTTCCATCACGCGACGGGTGACCACACCGGCACCGCAATGCACGGTCGGCACGGGCTGGTCCACGCCGGGCAGCTGCAGCATTTCCACGGCTGACAGGGCGTCGAGTTTTTCGGTGTTGATCACTGCGGAGTGTGCAACCAGCGGCACGGCGCCGCCGGTGTAACCGGTACCGCCGCCACGCGGCACGATGGTGAGGCCGAGCTCGATACAGGCACGCACCAGCGGCGCGATTTCGGCTTCGGTGTCCGGGGTCAGGACTACGAACGGGTATTCCACACGCCAGTCGGTGGCATCGGTGACATGCGATACGCGGGCGAGGCCATCGAACTGGATATTGTCACGGCGCGTGTGGCGGCTGAGCGAGCGGAGCGCCTTGCTGCGCAATTTGAGTGTGGCTTCGAAATCTCGGGCAAAAATATTGACGGCTTCATGTCCCAGTTCGAGCAGATGCTTCACCTTGTCGTTTTGCTGGCGACGCGACTCGATTTCATTCAGCCGGTGGCGCAGCGCGCCGATCAGTGCAGCACGGCGCTTGCGGTTGCCGAGCAGGTCGTCCTGCAGGTAAGGGTTGCGGGTGACCACCCAGATGTCGCCCAGCACTTCATACAGCATCCGTGCCGAACGGCCGGTGCGGCGCTCCGCACGCAGGTCATCGATGATTGCCCAGGCCTCATGGCCCAGCAGGCGGATGACGATCTCGCGATCGGAAAACGAGGTGTAGTTGTATGGGATTTCGCGTAAACGAACTGTCATGATCTGCATCTGGGATGTTCAAGGACGGCATTTTACCGTATTCAGGCACATCGCTCGACCCTCAAGGTAACAGGGGCGTGTAAACTTTTGCCATGAACGGGACGGTCAAACCATCGCATTCGCGCATTTTCCTTGCGCTGTGGCCCAATGCTGCCGAGCAGGCGGCGCTGGCCGGCTGGCAGGCGTCATTGAAAGCGTCGTGCAAAGGCAGGCTGATGCGCCAGGCCAACCTGCATGCGACGCTGGCCTTTATCGGGGCTGCCCGGGCGCAGCAGGTGGCGGCTGCCATGGACGCGGCAAAGCAAGTGCGGGGGCAGGCATTTGTCGTGCACTGGGACACTTTGTGCTACTGGCCGCACAGCCACATTGTGCATGCGGCGCTGTCGCAAATACCGGCTGCGTTGATTGCGCTCGAGGCGCAATTGAGGTCACAACTGGCGATTCACGGGTTCGAGCTTGCGCAGCGGGATTTCTTGCCGCATGTCACGCTGGTGCGAAATGCACGCTGTGGCGAGCATGAGTTGCCAGAAGTTGTTGCGGTGGAATGGCGGGTGCTGGCGTTTTCGCTGATGCAGTCGGTGAATGACGGAGAGGGGACGCACTACATTGAGTTGCAGCGTTTTCCGCTGGCCGGTGAAAAATTTTTAACGTTATGAATATATTATGCTAATCGCCATATCCGGGCCTGCCGCCCGGCCCGGGAAGGCTCACCCGGATGGGTGCCCGGCTCAGGCAAACGCTCCCTGCGACTCGATATTGAAGGTACGCAAAATGCTGCTCAGTGCACGGTTGCCGGTCGCCTGGACTACGGCATCAAATATGTCCCGCTCTGTCCAGCCATGCGATTTCGCGGCCTGGATGTCCTGGTCGCTGACGTTTTCGGGTGCATTGACCGATTTGAGCGCGATATTCAGCAGTATTTTTTCCCTCGCCGAAACCGGAGCCAGCTCGGGGTTGTTGCGCGCGGCACGTATGTCATCGGGCTCGAGGCCCATGTGGGTCAGCATGCCTTCATTCATGTCGATGCAGAAGGTGCATTTGGATTCCCATGACACCAGATAGCGGATCATCGCCATCAGCCTAGGGGCGATGCGTTCGCCGCTGTTGAAATAGGAAATGTTACCGACAAAATTTTCCAGCAGGGTAGGACTGAAACTGTAGATGCGCAGCGCATCCGGGATAAATCCCAGTCGCTGTTTCACGGCGCTGAAGACGGCATCGACGCGCGCCTCTTCGCCGGCGGGTGCGCGAGGGCTGAGCAGGGGTTTGTCATGCTGGATTGCGGTTTGGCTTTGCATCATGTGTTTCTCCTATCGTCAGGGGCTGCGGTTAATAGTAGACCGGTCGGTAAACTATTTGGTTAAAAAAAACCAGTGCTGGTCACTGTTCTTTTGAAAATCCAATCAGTTATTGTGTATGCGTATGCTCGACATCGCGGGCAGCAGTTGCTTGATGACGTCGGTATTGTTCTGGTTTTTTGCCATCAGCATGACGCCTTCAAAGTATGCCAGCATGGCTTGCGCGGTTGCATCGGCATTGATGTGGTTCAGCGTACCCGAGTCGTTTGCTTCCTCAAGCGTATTGCGTATCAGTGTATGAAATTTTTTGAAAATCTGTTCCAGTCTTGCGCGTATGACTTCATCGTGGGTCGACACTTCATTGGCCAGGTTGCCAAAAGGACAGCCCAGTACCATGCCGGTTGTCTGGTGCAGTTGCAACTGGAACTCGTAAGCCAGTTGGGTAAAGCGTTCCAGCCGGGCCAGCGGCGGCAGCTCGTCGATAAACGCCTTGTCGCCCAGCCTTTCCTTCATGTCGAGGTAAAACGCATCCAGCATGGCCAGTACAAGTTCCTGTTTGCTCGGAAAAAAGTGGTAAAAACTGCCTTTCTTCACACCGGCATGGTCGCAAATCGCGGCTACGCCCACTTCTGCATAGCTGTTGGCATAAATCAGATCCCGGGCTGAGTCGAGGATGCGCTGTCGGGTGTCGCATGTGTTTTCCATGAGCGGATTATAGTTGACTGATCGGTCAAGTCAATAGGGTGCTTCGATCGTGCAAGGTTGAATTGCAAGCGGATTTACACTGGGAGGGCAGGGCGAAACAGTGGATTAAGGCGAAGCAGGAGGCAAGAGAAATATATAATATATTGATTATATTATATATTATCTGCGAAATACATCCGGGCGTTCCGGCCGGTTGAATTGTGGGCGTTCCGGCCGATCGATCTTGACTTGCGAGGGGCGATCTTCCATGCGGTTGCGCGACTGGAAATCGCGTCCATAGCTGCCTTCCGCCAGACCGGAATCGTCCTGTGGTTCGGCTGGTTTTTGTTCAACGACGGGTTGCTGCTTGTTATTTGCGGCAGGGGCGGTGCCACCAATGCGCTGGCGCATTTTCTGGCGGATGCTGGAGTATTCTTCATAGCTCATGCCGCGGCGTTGCGCAGGATCCGGTAGCACCAGGTCATATGCCAGCGCGGATCCTGCAAACATGCTCAATAGTGCACAGAGTGTTAATTGGCCGAGTTTAGTCATTTCATGCTCCTAGCTGCTTTCCTGCCGCTACATCGTACCTGTAAACATCACATTGATGCCAACATCCGGGCTGCCATCGGAAAATCCTTTCAGCACTGCAAATTGCACTTTGCCGGTTTTGCTGGTTTTTTTCGAGTAGTAAACCGTGACATCCAGCGGACCCGCAGTCACATCGCTGCTGCTTTGTGCCGCGTTCAGCATCGCACCGGCAGAGGCTTCATCGTTGAGTTTCTGGCTGGCACCCAGCGTGCCGTAAAAAATGTTGTGCAGGCTGGTCCCGGCGGGAACGCCGATGACCTTGTATCCTGCAGTGGCAAACCAGGTCTGTTTGCCGGCTGTATAAAAACCATCCAGCTGTGCCGAGTAGTCATTTTCGCCCGTACCCAGACTTTGCCCTGCGTCCGCCGTGCCAAATTTGATATTCGCCACGGTATCCAGGGCGAAGGTATCATTTTCAAACACGGTATATCCAGCTGTTGCCACAATATCGCCCAACCCTGAGTTGGTAGTGATTTTTGTGGTAACTGTTTTCTTGACCGGCCCGATGCCGGCAACCACTCCGCCCACACTGGTCACGCTGATGTACGGTATGGTGAGCTTGAAATAAGCATAGTCATAAAGCACTTTCAGGGTTACCGGCACATACAGGATGGTGGTCTCGGAATTGGTGCCATATTTGCCTGTGCTGTAATCAAAGCCTGACGTCAGCGTGGTGAGGCTTTCCGCGCGTATGGAGGTTGAGGCCAGCAAAACAGCAGCAAATAATAATTTATACATTCAAGACCTTAACTGTTGGTTTCCGGCTTCGTATGGTGCCGGGAACCAACAGTTTACCGCATTACCTGCCGGGGCGCTCTGGACGCTCCAGTGACGGTTGGCGTTCGATTTTGTCTGCCTGGCGCTCCAGGCGCTCGGCGCGGCGCTCCATGCGTTCGACACGATGCTGTTGCATTTCAGCCTTGGCTGCCTCTTTTTCCTCGGGTGTCATCATGTCGAATTTCGCCTTTATTTCCGCGCGGAAAGCCTCACGTTCTTCCTTGGTCATGCCGGCGATGGGGGAGCGGATCAGGTCGATGACGGACTTGCGCTCTTCAGGGGTCATGGTGTCCCATTTGGCGCGGATATCGGCAAAGAAGGCTTTGCGCTGCTCCGGGGTCATGTTGGCAATTTTTGCGCGTACGGCTGTGCCATACGATTCCTTCTGGGGGGGCGTCGTTGTCGTGGTGGTAGTTTCCTCAGCCAGTGCGATCCCTGCTGTGAGAACACTGGTTGCGAGAATTGCGCTGCTGATCAGTTTGGCGAATTTCATTTTCTTCCCTTTCCGGTTGTACATGGCTCAGGAACAGCCAGGCTGGTCCATTCCTGATGGCGCTATGTTGAATGAATTGGGTTACATGATAATTTCCTGCCCGTAGCAAGTTGTAACAAATTGTTTCAGCGCCTGTGAGAATTGTGGTTTCGGGTATAGTGCAAACCATGGAAACGAGAAAAATACTGGTTGTGGATGATGATCCAGGCCTGCGCGACTTGTTGAAGGAATATCTGGCTTCTCAAGGATTTGAAGTGGAGGCCGTGGCAGATGGAATCGCCATGGAGGCCTCCATGAAACTCAATAGTCCGGACCTGGTGATTCTGGACCTGATGTTGCCGGGTGAAGATGGTTTGTCCCTGGCGCGCAAGCTGCATGCGCAAGGGAATGTCCACATCATCATGCTTTCCGCGCGTGGCGAAGACATGGACCGCATCGTGGGGCTGGAGGTGGGGGCAGATGACTATCTGGCAAAGCCCTTCAACCCGAGGGAGTTGCTGGCGCGCATCCGCGCCGTGATGCGCCGCAGCAACGAGATCGAAGATCCGCTGCTGAATGACTGGCAACCCCTGCAGCACAAATTTGGCCAGTTTGTACTGGACTTGAATACCCGTTCCTTGCAGCGGAATGGGGAAGCGATAGAACTGACCGCGGGGGAATTCTACCTGTTGAGGATTTTTGTAGAACATCCCAACAGGGTATTAAGCCGCGACCAGATCATGGACAAGCTGAAAGGCTATGAGCGTTCTCCATTTGACCGCAGTATCGATGTGCGCATCACGCGCATGCGGCGCAAGATAGAAGAGGATCCGGCGGCGCCGTCCTATATCCGTACCGTGTGGGGCGAAGGATACATGTTCACCCCCTCGGGCAAGCCTGCCTGATGGCGTTGCAGCGCAGTCGTCCATCGCTGTTTCGCAGCACGGTGCTGACGGTGGCATTTGCGCTGCTGGTCATGCAGCTGGTGATATTTGCGGTCAGCGCCTATTACATCCTGCTGCCGATGATACGCCGTTCGACAGATGACCTGGCTGCATTGATGGTGCTGTCTGCGCAGACCTGGGCCGAGCTGCCACCGCATACGCGTCCGGACTTCGAGCTGGAGCTGGCGCGCCAGCACAACCTGTGGCTGCTGGACAGCGCAACCATACTGCCTGACGAAAACAATCATATTCCCTACCTGATGCTGCTGAAAAGTGCCTTGCAGGCCCGCACCGGCAAGCCCACGCACATGAAGAAAACCGAATTCGACAAGACCTGGTACTGGGTCGAGTTCAAGGGTGGCGACAAACCTATCAGCATCGGCTTTCCCGAAGATCGACTGGGCGTGCAATCACCGCTTGCCATTGCGCTGATCATGCTGGCGACTTTCGTGCTCTCCATCCTGACCTCCATCATCCTGGCGAGACGCATCGTGCAGCCCTTGCAGAAGCTGGCTGCAGCGGCACGCCATGTGGGGGCGGGCACTACGCCGGAAAAATTGCCGGAAGAAGGGGTGCAGGAGCTGGCGGAGCTTGCGCATACCTTCAATACGATGGCGCAACAGGTGCAGGCATTGCTGGCAAATAGAACCACCTTGCTGGCGGGCATTTCGCATGACCTGCGCACGCCGCTGGCGCGCATGCGGATTGCGGTGGAAATGCTGTCTGAGGATGCTGCGCCGAAACAGGTTGCGCGCATGCGCCAGGACATTGACGAAATGAACCGGCTGATCGGTGAGTTTCTCGCATTCAGCCGGGGGCTGGAAAAGGAGACGCCACAGGAAACGGATGTCCGCGAGTTGATGCAGACGCTGACAGACAATGTGCGCGCTGAAAATGCCGCGATCCTGTTGCAGGATTGCCCGGCATGCATATGCAAGGTGGGGCAGATGGCACTGCGCCGCATTGTTTCCAACTTGCTCAGCAACGCAATGCGCTATGGTGAGGGCAAGGAAATCGGACTGGCATGCCGCTGCGATGACGATGTGCTGGTGATCAGCGTGCTCGACCGTGGTCCCGGCATTCCGCCGGAGGAAGTGGAAAATGTGTTCCGTCCGTTTTACCGGCTGGAGTCGTCGCGCAGCATCACCACCGGGGGCAGCGGACTGGGGCTTGCCATTACCCGGCAGCTTGCGGATGTGAATGGCTGGTCGATCGAGTTGCTGCCGCGCGCAGGCGGCGGTACGGAAGCGCGTTTAACCATACCATTGCTTCTTAAATTATAATAATATAATCAACATATTATTGCGAACCCATGGCGTTTGAATTGCGCCACTCAAGGTCCAGCCTGCCACAGTTTTCCAGCGCGTTGAACACCACTGTAGCCGGGTCTTCAACGGTCAGGGCCAGCGCGGCGATGATGGGATTTTCATGCGACACCGCGAGGATATGCCCTGCCGGAAATTGCTGCGCCAGTTCATCGAGAAAACGCTTCACCCGTGCCATTTGCTCCAGGAATGTTTCACCATGTGGCGTGCGATAGTGCAGCGGATTCAGCCTGACCTGGTCGTTGAACAGGTGCACCGGCTGGCCATCGAGACCGGATTTCCTTTCATTCAGCCGTGCGTCTATCTGCAATTCAAGTGCGTGATGTTGCAGCAGGATGTGTGCAGTCTGCTGCGCGCGCGGAAATTGCGAGGCGAAGGCGTGCGTGAATTTTTCATCACGCAGCGCTTCTGCACGCGCAACAGCCTGTTCGCGCCCCTTGTCGGTGAGGCCTATCGGTTTGCCCGGATCGTCGCTGATGAAATTTCCGGCATTGGCCACGCTTTCACCATGGCGGATCAGGGTGATTTTCATGATGCCTATTCTGGTTCAGGATGTCGCATTATGCCTGCCCGATGAAAAAAAGGTATGCTAGCCATACTGACAGGGAGAAAATAAAATGGCTGAATTGAAAAAATACAATGGTGTGATGGTCGTGTTGCACTGGCTGCTGGCTGTCTTCATCCTGGGGGCGCTGTTCATGGGACTGGCGGTGCTGGACGAGATGCCGGCAGATCACCCGCAGAAAATCTTCCTGCTGAAAACCCATGTCTTCGTCGGTATCGGCATCCTGTTGTTCACGCTGCTGCGGCTGGCCGTGCGGATTCTTTCAGCACAGCCCGAACCTCTGCCCGGGGGCAGCCCCGTGCTGGACAGGGTGGCCAGGGGCGTGCACCTGCTGCTGTACCTGCTCACCCTGCTCAGTGCTGTGTCCGGCATTGCATTGGCGATTGCGGCCAGCCTGCCGGATATCCTGCTGAAGGGCCTGGGCACGCTGCCGCATGATTTCGAGGATTTTGCCGCACATGAGTTGCACGGCCTGTTTGCCGACCTGTTGTTGCTGACCATCGCGTTGCATACGGCTGCCGCGCTGTATCACCATTTCATCCTGCGCGACGGCATTTTGTCGCGCATGTCGTTGAGGAAATAGCCTGAGCCTGTGATTGCTGCATGCCTGTCATCATCAAGGCAGGCGTTCAGCGGCGATGCGGCGTGTCTGCGGGGTTGATGATCTGACACTTGCGAGTGCGGCGTTGCCTTATCGCAGCGTTCCGCGAACCGGCAGCATGCTTGCATCTGTTTGATGCTTTAAAATTTCCGCTGTGCCTGCAGAATGAGGCTGCGCGTGGCTGATGGTCAGCTGGCAAATCAATGCACGTGCGTGCTGGCCAGAGTCAGGCTTTCGGCAAGGTGAACCGGAATGCTTCCTTCGCCGGTTCATCTTTCATTCCATATGGTGGAGTTGCCGGATGCGTCATGGGGAGGGTTACCTGCCGGCAGTTGTTCGCGGGTTATCTGGGTTTATGCCTGGTGCGATCGGGCAGTCCTGTTTTCTCCATCGTGTGCAATGCGGTCCAGTGCTTGCAGAACCTCCATGCTGGCGGCTTCCGTCTTTGCCATCAGCTCAAGCGCCAGGTCCATGTTGCCTTTTGCAAATGCATCCATCGCGCCACGCCCGGACTGATGCACTGACTTGTGAGGTGCATCCATCTCGCGAAAGCCATCCAGTTGTGAATAAAGGCTCTGGCCATCACCATTGAAATACCATTTCCCCAGGCGGCATTCCGTGTGCGAGGCAAAACTTTCCGGTGTACGGGTGGATAGTCCCATCAATACCTTGTACAGCTCGAATTTGTAAAGGATGTGGTCGATCTTGGCGACTTCTACAAAACTGCGCAGCGAAGATCCCGAGATGGTATTTTCCATGCGCGTGGAAAGGTCCAGCAGCTGACCCAGATTATTCATCACCATGCCGACTTCCTGGCTGAAGGCATCGGATTTGTGGGTCCATTTGTTCATTTGCTCGTGGGATTTTGTGGTGTCATCCTGAATGATGGCAACCAGGCCGGAAATGTCGTTGGTCGCAGTAGAGGTGCGCTCGGCAAGTTTGCGAACTTCGTCCGCCACCACGGCAAAGCCACGCCCCATTTCGCCGGCGCGGGCGGCTTCAATCGCGGCATTCAGCGCAAGGAGGTTGGTCTGGTCTGCCACTTCCTTGATGATCTGCAGGATACTGCCAATTTGTCCTACACGCTGGGCGAGATTCTGTACATGTTCGGCAGTCTGGCGGGTTTCCCGTGACAGGGATTCCAGGTTGCTGGCAATATTGGCCACTGCCGAGCGGTTCCGAGAAGAGATGCCGGCAGCTTCGCTGGCGTGATCCTTTTCTTCCTTCATGGCGTTGGCTACGCTGACCTGTGACTCCTGGATGGCACTGAATGAATCGCCAAATGCCAGCATGCTCTGGTGCATGTTCCGGAAATTTTCCTGTTGATGTTCGGAGTCCTGCAGGGCCATCTGGGTGCTGGCCAGTTCATCGCGCAGCTGGTCAATTTCCTCGATGAGCCGGCTGTTATCCTGTCGGGACTTGTCCAGTTCTGCTTGCAGGGTGGCAGATTGCGCCTTGTACCGATTGAAAAACATGATTCCTCCGGAAAATTATCGATTGCCTGTTTGGGTCACTGTTGCCAGATTGTTGCAGAGAGCGGTGTGCTTCTTCCTGATTTTCGACAACGCCTGCTGAATCTTGAGTCCATTTGTGAGAAAGTGCTGGTATTTATCTTAACTATTTGAATAAATTATATTATTTATCGCGCTGTCAAAAATCGAGTTTCGATGTTCCAGGCAAGCGTCAATCAGCCTTCAAGCAATGCCTTGATGACAGCGCCCGCCAACAGGTAACCAAATAGCGGTGGCATATAACTGATGGTGCCGTTCACGGCACGGGCGCGCCCCTGGCCCTCAACGGGTTCCGGGGGAAGTGGGTCTGCAGGGGCTTCATCGGAAAATACCGTCAGCACACCCTTGCGGATTTTGTGGTGACGCAACAGTCGCTTGCGCATTTGCCTCGCCAACGGACACATTTCGGTCTGGCTGATATCGGCCAGTTTCACGCGGGAGGGATCGAGCCGGTTGCCGGCACCCATGCTGCTCGCCACTCTCAGGCCGCGCTTGTAGCTTTCGGCCACCAGTGCCGCCTTGCAATTCAGTGAATCAATGCAATCGATCACATAGTCTGCGCTCGCAGGCACCAGATCATTCACGTTTTCAGCAGTGATGAAGGTGCGCGTGACGCTGGCATCGCAGGCGGGATTGATGTCGCGGATGCGTGCGAGCATCAGCTCGGCCTTGGGCTGGCCGATGCTGGAATGCAGCGCGAGCAGCTGGCGGTTGATATTGCTGGCCACCACCACATCGTGGTCGATCAGGGTGAGTTTGCCGATGCCGGCGCGCGCCAGGGCTTCCGTGCAATAGGAGCCTACACCGCCGAGCCCGGCGACGAAAACATGTTTGGCGGAAAGTTTTGCCAGACCCTCATCGCCGACGAGGATCTGCGTGCGGGTGAATTGCGGGGGAATATTGTGCATGGCGCGCATTATCGCGCAATTGTGGCGGGCGATAAACTTCCGGTGAGGCCGGGCAGCACGGCGATGGCATTGGCGCTGGTGGCGGCGGCAATTTCCGGCAGGGATATACAGCGCAATTCCGCCAGGGTGTGCGCGATGCGCGGCAGGTATTCCGGTTTGTTGGGCATGCCACGCTCGAGAAAGGCCGGGGGAATGTCCGGCGCATCGGTTTCCAGTACGATGGCTTCCAGCGGCAGGGTCGCGGCGAGGTCGCGCAGGCGGTTGGCGCGGGTGTAGGTCATTGCGCCGCCGAAACCCAGCTTGAAGCCGAGTTTGATGAACTCGTCCGCCTGCTGGCGACTGCCATTGAATGCATGGGCAATGCCGCCGGGCACCCTGATCTGCCTCAGGTATTTGAGGATGGTGTCCACCGACTTGCGGACATGCAGCAGCACCGGCAGGTTGTATTTGCGCGCCAGCTTCAGTTGCGCGATGAAGAATTCTTCCTGACGTGGCTGGTCGTAATGTTCCACAAAGAAATCGAGGCCGATTTCACCGACGGCAATGACAGTGCTGGCCTGCAGCAGCCGGTCCAGTGCGGCAAGATCGTCAGCTTTTGCATGCGCTACATACATGGGGTGGATGCCCAGTGCGGGCGCGCAACAGTCATGCTGCCTGCCCAGATCAAGCACGGTCTGGAAATTGGCACGTTCCACCGCGGGCAGCACGATGCAATTTACGCCTGCATGTTGTGCCGCGGCAACCAGTGCTGCCTGTGTGTTGCCGAATTCGGCAGCGTCAAGATGGCAGTGGGTATCGATGAAGTGCATCTGAAATTTACATTGTCAGAACAATCTTGCCGCTGACGCCACCTTGTTCCAGCAGGCGATGTGCCTCTGCCGATTTTGCCAGTGGCAGCGCATGGCTGACGACGGCTTGCAGTTTGCCGGCATCGACGAGCCGGCTTGCCTGATCCAGCAACTTGCGCTGGCGTGTACGCTCGTCATGCAGCTTCCATACCTGCGGTGTCAGCATCAATTCGAAACTCAATGTCAGGTTGCGCAACCTGGCCAGCTGGGTATCGGCCAGTGACATCGGCGTGGAGAGGATGCTCACCAGCTTGCCGCAATAGCGAACGGCATTGAGGGATTTGAGGAAGGTATCGCCTCCCACCGTGTCGAATACGACATCTGCGCCCTTGCCCTGAGTCCATGCCAGTGTTTCGGCGACAAAGTCCTGTTCCTTGTACAGGATGACTTTTTCCGCACCCAGTGTGCGACACAGCGCGGCTTTCTGTTCGTCACCCACGGTGACCGCCACACGTGCGCCCAGATGGCGCGCCAGCTGCACTGCAATATGGCCGACACCACCGGCGCCCGCATGGATCAATACACTTTGTCCGGCCTGCAGGTTGACACGATCCACCAGGGATTCCCATGCGGTCAGCCACACCAGCGGCAAGGCGGCAGCGTGCTGCATGTCGATGCTGGCGGGTTTGGCGGCCGCATGATCTTCATGCACCGTCGTATATTCGGCATAGCAACCGGGCTCATCGCCCAGTCCGCCATTACAGAAATAAACGGCGTCACCCGGCTTGAAGCGGGTCACAGCATCACCAGCGGACTCGACAATGCCGGCACCGTCACAGCCAAGTATTGCGGGCAACTTGTCCGGGTAATAGGCCGGTTTGCTGCGCAACTTCGTGTCCAGCGGGTTGAGGCCGGCAGCAGCCAGCCTGACCCGGATATGATTGTTGCCGGGCAGTGCGGGCAAGGGAATGTCATGCAGCTTGAGCACATCGGGTGTGCCTGCTGCGGTCATCAGGACGGCTGACATTTTCATCATGTGAATTTATCCTCAAATTACGTGTGATCGTGTATGGGGGGGCAGCAGGCTGGCTGCAATCCAATCAGGAGTTGTCATGTGTTCAGTGCAAAACGTGGTGATTGAGTAGTATAGTCAAAACCGAATTTAGCCAAAGCCGAATTTAATCCAGTCCGAATATATTCCAAACAGAATATACCGGGTTCGAATTTAAGCGGGTTCGAGAAAGGCCATTTACCGTGCCTCCAGGAACCGGTAAGCAATCCTTAATAATTTTTGCGGTAGATGATACTCCCGTGAACCTGATCAAGGATTTTCCTGCGGGTTCTGGTTATTCGGCCATTATTGCAGAATGGTGAGGATGCCGTTGCCCGATTCATCCGTGATCGCCCGAACCTGATCCGGATGGATGTGCGGATGCCTGGGTTGAATGGCATCGATGCCATATGCAGCATACGCAAGCCGGGCAGGGTAACCGGGTGCTTGTCATGCAGGTCAGCGCGTTGAACCGTCGTAACGATATTGTCTGGGGCTGAATGGGGAGTGATTACATCGGCAAGCCGCTGGATTCTGTGTTGCTGCCGGCAAAGGCAATGCGTTGCAGCGCATTGCCTTGCTGGAAGAAAACTGGCGCGGCAGCAATATGCAGCTCGATGCTTATCGCGAGCGTTCACAAAAAGCGCTGTGCTTTGCTGCCGAGCTGATGCAGCCAATGCTGGCTGGCGCTTCCCGGACATTTCCAGGGCAGTCGGTTTCAGCAATGGTGGGTGAAATGAATGCCAGTTTCAGATGCCTGATTCCGGCTGGCCAGCTTGTCACGCTGGCCTTGATCGGCATTGACAGGCAGATCAAGGAACTGAAAGTGTGGAATGGCGGCAACCCCTCGCTATTGCTGAGTGACACGGATGGCAAGGTGGTCCGGCGCTTCGTTTTCCTGCATGTTGCCATTGGTATTTGCAATGCTGATGAATTTGATGGCACTGCGGAAACTTTCCTGTGTGCGGGTGCCTGCACGCTGACACTGTATTCGGATGGGTTGCTGAAGGTGGCGAATATTGCCGGAGCGTCGTTAGGCGAAGTGCGCAACATCCTGGCGTTGCAGGAAAAGGAAAGCCATGACGCGCTGAAAAACAGCCTGTTTCAGCATCTGGCGGGCAGGGAGGTGCTGGATGATATTTCGCTGGCTACCATACGCCTGTCCTGAAAGGCATGCGTAGCTGGGCGGTGTCCCGCTGTGCTAAAATGACGCTGTTTTTTAAACAGGTTTTATCATGTCCGGCAATTCAATAGGCAAGCTTTTCAGTGTCGCTTCATTCGGTGAATCCCATGGCCCAGCCATCGGGTGTGTGGTGGATGGCTGTCCGCCGGGCATGGAAATATCAGCTGAATATATCCAGCATGAACTGGACCGTCGCAAACCCGGTACCTCCAGGCATGTCACGCAGCGCCGTGAATCCGATACCGTGGAAATCCTGTCCGGCGTTTACGAAGGTAAAACGACAGGTACACCGATTGCCCTGCTGATTCGCAACGAGGATCAGCGCAGCAAGGATTACGGCAATATTGCCGAGACTTTCCGCCCGGGGCATGCCGATTACACCTACTGGCAGAAGTACGGCATCCGTGATCCGCGTGGCGGGGGCCGTTCTTCTGCGCGGGAAACCGCAGTACGCGTGGCAGCGGGTGCAATCGCGAAGAAATGGCTGGGTGAGCGTTATGGCATTGTGATCCGCGGATACATGACGCAACTGGGCGAGATCGAAGTGCCCTTCAAGAGCTGGGACATGGTGCGGGAGAATCCGTTCTTTGTTGCGGATGATGCCTATGTTGACAAGCTGGAAGCCTATATGGACGCCTTGCGCAAATCGGGAGATTCGATCGGTGCAAAGCTGACGGTGGTTGCGGAAAATGTGCCGGTGGGCTGGGGCGAGCCGGTTTACGACCGGCTGGATGCGGATATTGCCTATGCGATGATGGGCATCAATGCGGTAAAGGGCGTGGAAATCGGTGCCGGTTTCGGCTGTGTCACGCAGCGCGGTAGTGAGCACGGCGATGAACTGACACCCGATGGCTTTCTTTCCAATCATGCGGGCGGAGTGCTGGGTGGCATTTCAACCGGTCAGGATGTCATTGCGCACATTGCGATCAAGCCGACCTCCAGCATCCGCTTGCCGCGGCGCTCGATCAACAAGCAAGGCGAGCCGACCATCGTGGAAACGCACGGCCGTCATGATCCCTGCGTCGGCATTCGCGCCACACCCATTGCCGAAGCCATGCTGGCGCTGGTGCTGATCGACCATGCTTTGCGTCATCGTGCACAGAATGCCGATGTTCAGTGTCCTACCCCGAAAATCCCCGGTAGCGTGAAGTAAGTTTCATTAGCCTGCATTAGCCTGCGGGGCAGATTTTGCAGGATCGGTCAGGTTGGTCGTATTGCGCTGGTAAAGGTAATACCGGTCTATTTTCTGTCCGCGGCGTCCGCCCACCCACACAATTTTCCAGTTGCCCTTATGCTGGTCTGATCTGGACAGGTTGCCTTGCGTCAGCAACAGGTCGCAGCGCAATTCGCCCCCCGGGATGGTGCGGACATTGCCAACATAATCCAGCATGGCCTTTTGCGCATCGCCCAGGTAACGGCTGGCGATACAACCATGCTGCTCGGGCAGGGCGGCAGACAGGGAAACCACCATCGAGCGGTAGCTTTTGTTCACATCCAGCCAGGGTAACCATAGCGACATGGTCAGTACCCAGATCAGGGTGACACCGGTAGCCCAGTTGGTGACAGCACGGCGCATCGAACGGCCCACGCGCCACACAAAAACCAGCCACAGCAGGGTAGCCAATGCGGCAACCAGGAAGGATGCGGGGTGGAATACGGGCAGGTATTCGGCCTGGTAGTCCCGCAAGGCGCGTGCTGCGATCGTGTTGTTGCCTGCGATCAGGCCTTCCCAGCCCCACCACATGAGGAACGCAAGAAAGCCGAAGGTCATGATGCCGAAGCGATCCAGCGCATTCGCTGCGCCGCGGCGCAAGGAAGGCAGTGCCATGGTCGCCAGCAGGACCAGCGGCAACAGCATCGGCATGGCAAACACCTCTTCACTGTAAGGCACGATGCTCAGGGCGACGAGCTGCGTCAGGAAGCTGATGACCAGCAATTGTCCTTCACGTTGTTCCAGCAATTTCCTGCGCTGGTTCCAGACCAGCCATGATGCGATCGGCAGTGCAGGCCAGGCAAACCAGGGCAGCAGCTTGAGGTAGAACACCAGCGATGAACTGTTGGCATCATGGATGAAATCCAGCCAGTTTTCGACATTGTTCTGCCATAGCCAGACATGAAACAGATCCTGCGAGCGCTGGTAAAGCAGCCAGGGCCAGATCAACAGCCAGGGCAACGCAAACAGGATGGCCCTGAGCAGCACCATCAGGTAGTTTTTTGTGCGCCAGGGCCGGAACAGCAGGAGTGTCAGGCTGGTGGAAATGAAAATTGTCGGGGCAATAAAACCCTTGGTCATGAAACCCAGGCCAAGCCCGGTGCCAAGCAGGGCTGCTGCAAGCAATGGCCGGCGTGTGTGTATGGCATAGCCGCCCAGCATCATCGCAGTGCCCGCCAGAAATCCGAGGTCCGTGCTGAGCAGGTGGGCGTTGATCAGCATGCCGAGGCAGCCTATGAAGATAATGATGGCGGCCCAGCCCATGTCCTTGCCGAACATCTGCTTTCCGGTAAAGCCGGTGAATAGCAGGGTCAGGCCGACATAGAAGCCCGTTGCCAGGCGGGCGCCATCATGTAATGGCAGAACAGGGCTGAACAGCTTGGCAAAAGCAGCCGCAGTCATGTAGAAAAATGGGGGCTTGTCGAGCCAGATTTCGCCGGCCATGGTGGGCACCAGCCAGTCGCCACTTTGCAGGATGTGGTAAACAATGCCGAATGAATAGGCTTCGTCAGGTTTCCAGGGATCGTGCCCGATCAATCCGGTCAGCAGCCAGGTGAGGCAGAGTGCAAGCAGGAATCTGGCCTTGGCGGGTGTGATGGCGGATTCTTTGTAATAGGAAAAAGCGTGCATAGGCGCGAAGTTTACCTGAATCAGCAAATTATCCCGTAAGCGGGAAAGCGTAATGCCATAAAAAAAGGCAGCCAAAGCTGCCTTTTTTCAGGAAGCAACAGAAAATCAGGCTGCTTTGGATTTGCCGTATTTCTGGTTGAATTTCTCGATGCGGCCAGCGGTATCGACGATCTTCTGGGTGCCAGTGTAGAAAGGATGGCACTCCGAGCATACTTCAATATGCAGGGTAGGCTTGCCCAGTGTGGATTTGGTTTTGAAGGTGTTGCCGCAGCTGCAGGTCACTGCAACTTCGTCGTATTGTGGGTGAGCATCGGTTTTCATGTAATTTTCCTTGTATTCAGTATTCGGTGCGGCAGATAGTACGCACGCATAAGGGGTGCGGATTATCCATGAAAACGGGGGGTAATGCAAGTTATACAGACTTGCCCGGGGGCTGATGTGTGAAAGTAAAGTGATGTAGAATCATGAAGTTGTGGAAGACAATATCTATACAGGGGCACGGGGATGGAAAAACTGACAGGGCGGGACTACAAAACGCTGGTGCTGGCTGCTTTGGGCGGCGCGCTGGAATTCTACGATTTCATCATTTACGTTTTTTTTGCAGTTGCCATCGGCAAGCTGTTCTTCCCGGCCGATATGCCGGAATGGCTGAGCACCTTGCAGACCTATGGCATCTTTGCTGCAGGTTACCTGGCGCGCCCGCTGGGCGGGATCATCATGGCGCATTTTGGTGATCTTGCAGGGCGCAAGCGCATGTTCATGCTGAGTATTGTCCTGATGACAGTGCCTACGCTGGGAATCGGTTTGCTGCCTACTTACCAGACAGCCGGCATCCTTGCGCCGATCCTGCTTCTGGTGTTCCGCGTGCTGCAAGGCGCGGCTGTGGGCGGCGAGGTGCCGGGCGCCTGGGTGTTTGTTTCCGAACATGTGCCACAGAAGCATGTAGGGTTTGCCTGCGGTGTTTTGACTGCCGGCCTGACCTTCGGCATTCTGCTGGGCTCACTGGTGGCGCTGGGCATCAATCGCAGCTACACCCCGGAAGAGTTGCTGGCCGAAGGCTGGCGCGTGCCTTTCATCATCGGTGGCATCTTTGGTTTCATTGCTTTCTGGGTACGCCAGTGGCTGCATGAAACACCTGTTTTCAAGGAGATGCAGGCCAAGCAGACGCTGGCCAAGGAAATGCCGCTGAAAATGGTGCTGCGTGAACATGTGGGATCGATTTCCCTGACCATGCTGATGACCTGGCTGCTGTCGGCTGCGATCGTGGTGATGATCCTGATGACGCCGCCCTTGTTCCAGAAGCTGTACAAGGTGCCGGCCGATGTGACATTGCTGGCCAACAGCATCGCGATACTGACACTGAGCGCAGGCTGTATCGTGTTCGGCATGCTGGCTGACAAATACGGGCCCGGCCGCATGCTGGCGGCCGGCAGCGTGGTGCTGGGCATCAGTTCGCTGCTGCTGTATCAGCAGGTGTCGGTGTCCATCGAGAATATCAATGTCCTGTATGCCTTCTGCGGGTTCTTTGTTGGTGTAATCGGCATTGTGCCGAGCACCGCGGTCAAGTTGTTTCCGGCGGCGGTACGCTTTTCCGGCCTGTCATTCAGTTATAACGTAGCCTATGCAATCTTCGGCGGGCTGACCCCGGTATTTGTCAGCACCATGCTGAAAAGCAATCCGATGGCAGCGCCGCAGTATGTTGCCGCGATGAGCGTGCTGGGTGTCCTGATTGGCCTCTACCTGTGGCTGGGTAAACGGCAGTGATTTATGAGACAATGCGCGCCGTTATTCAAGCGCGGATAAGCGCATCTGCCTTGAGGAAATTTCAATCATCATGGTGTTGAGTGTCACAAGATAACCTGAAACAACTGATTGCGGCGGACATGTCTGCCGTGGATCAGGTCATCCGCAACCGTCTGCATTCGGAAGTCGTGCTGGTCAGCCAGATTGGCGAATATATCGTCAACAGTGGCGGCAAGCGCTTGCGTCCGTCGCTGGTTGTGCTGTCTGCGCTCGCTTTCGGTTATCAGGGCAAACATCATCATGATCTCGCTGCGGTGGTGGAGTTCATCCACACCGCCACGCTGTTGCATGACGATGTGGTGGATGACTCCGATATGCGTCGTGGCCAGGCTTCGGCCAGCGCATTGTTCGGCAATTCCGCCAGTGTCCTGGTCGGCGATTTCCTGTATTCGCGTGCGTTCCAGATGATGGTGGAAGTGGGCGACATGCGCGTGATGCAGACGCTGGCGGATGCGACCAACATCATTGCCGAAGGCGAAGTGCTGCAGTTGCTGAATTGTCATGACGCGAGCGTGACTGCAGAAAATTACCTGCGGGTGATCTACTGCAAGACGGCCAAGCTGTTTGAGGCCGGCATGCGCCTGGGTGCGATCATCAGCAAGGCGGATGCCGCAGCCGAACAGGCCGTGGCGGAATATGGCGTGCATCTCGGCACGGCGTTCCAGCTGGTGGATGATGTGCTGGATTATTCCGGCGATGCCGAAGCCATCGGCAAGAACCTGGGTGACGACCTGGCAGAAGGCAAACCGACCTTGCCGCTGATTTATGCGATGCAGCACGGCAATGCAGAGCAGGCTGCGGTGATCCGTGTGGCGGTCGAGCAGGGCGACATCGGCAGGTTTGATGACGTCCTGAAAATCGTGAAGCAGACCGGTGCACTGGATTACACCCGCCAGCAGGCAAAGCGTGAAGCGGAGACGGCGATTGCCGCCATTGCCGGTCTGCCTGAATCCATCTACAAGACTGCGCTGGTACTGCTGGCGCAGTTCGCTGCCGAGCGCGAATTCTAAAAATTTAATTAAATCAAATAATTACATTTCTGCTGACATCGATTGCTGATCACCCCTGCACGCGCGTCACCCAACCCTATAGAGATCAAGCAGCCTGTCATTTCACCAGCTGGTTCATGTCGATGATCGGCATCAGGATCGCCAGCACGATCATCAGGACGATTGCGCCCATCAACAGGATCAGCACCGGCTCCAGCAGAGAAGTCAGCACTGAGGTATAGCCGCTGATTTCCTGTTCCTGCTGTTGCGCGGCACGCTCCAGCATGTTGTCCAGCTTGCCGCTGCTTTCGCCGCTGGCGATCAGATGAACGAGGATGGGAGGGAACATTTTCGAGGCACCCAGGGCGCGGCTCAGCGTCACGCCCTCACGCACTTTCTTGGCCGCCTCTTCCAGTGCTTGCCGCATCGGCAGGTTGCTCACCACACCGGCAGCGGCCTGCAGTGAAAGCAGCAGCGGCACGCCGCTGCCGGCGAGGATGGCGAGCGTACTGGCCATCCTCGCCGTATTCAGGCCGCGGATCAGGCGGCCGACCAGCGGCATGCGCAGCAGCCGCTTGTGCCACTGGAAGCGGATTTCCTCGCGTTGCAGCAAAACGTGCACACTAAACCCGAAGGCGATGATCAGGCCCAGCAGGTAATACCAGGTGGCCTGCAGGAAATTGCTCAAGCCGATCAGCAAGCGGGTGAGCAGAGGCAGGGCTTGGTGCGTTTGCTGGAATACGCCAACGACCTGAGGCACCACATAGATCAGCAGGCCTGTTACGACCAGGATGGCGACGACGGTCACGATGGCGGGGTAGACAAACGCCAGCACCACTTTCTGCTTCAGCATCTGCCGCGACTCGGTGTATTCGGCGAGGCGCAGCATCACATGGCTCAATTCGCCCGAGGCTTCACCGGCCTTGATCAGTGCGCGGTAAATGTCGGGGAAAACTTTCTTGTACTGGCTCATTGCCTGCGCCAGGGTATGACCAGCCAGCAGTTCGGAGCGCACGCCGGCGAGAATCTGGTGCAGCGATTCGTCTTCGGTTTGTTCTATCAGTGCGCTCAGCGCCTGCTCCAGCGGCAGGCTGGCTTCCAGCAGGGTGGCGAGCTGGCGCGTGATCATGCTGAGCTGCGAGCTGGAAATGCCGCGACGCAGCTGAAATTTGCGCGAGGATGCGGCATGCAGGCTATCTTCGCTGACCGCCCCGACACTGACCACGGTCAAGCCCAGTTCGCGCACGCGCAAGCGTGCCTGGCGCATGCCATCGGCTTCGACCACGCCACGAGTGGTGCGGCCTATATGATCCAGGGCTTCGTATCGGAAAGCGGCCACGGTAATCTGCTTTCTAGTCGCGCGAGACGCGCAGGAGTTCTTCGAGCGAGGTGATGCCGGTTACAACCAGGCGGATGCCATCTGCACGCAGGGTGTGCATGCCCTTGTGCAGGGCATGCTCGCGCAATGTCTGCTCGGGTGCCTGGTCGTGGATCAGGCGGCGGGCCTCATCATCGACCTGCATCAGTTCGTATATGCCGGTACGTTTATGGTAACCGGTATTGCCGCAGGCAGCACAACCCGCCGGGCGATACAGCACTTCCGGTTTCACCCCATCCAGCAAGGCAATCTCATGGGCATCGGGTGCATAGGCTACACGGCATTGCGTGCACAGGCGTCGCACCAGCCGTTGTGCGAGGATGCCGAGCATGCTGGAAGACAGCAGGAAGGGTTCCACGCCCATGTCGATCAGGCGGGTGACTGAACTGGCGGTGTCGTTGGTATGCAAGGTGGCCAGTACGAGGTGGCCGGTGAGGCTGGCCTGCACGGCAATCTGTGCGGTTTCCAGGTCGCGGATCTCACCGATCATGATCACGTCCGGGTCCTGGCGCAGGATGGCGCGCAAGGCGCGCGCAAAATTCATGTCGATGCGCGGATTGACCTGGGTCTGGCCAATGCCGTCGAGGTCGTACTCGATCGGGTCTTCCACCGTCATCACATTGGTGGTGGTGGCATCGATGCGCGACAGGGCAGCATACAGCGTGGTGGTTTTGCCGGAACCCGTTGGCCCGGTGACCAGCACAATGCCATGCGGCTGGCGAATCAGGCTGTCGATCTGCTCCAGGGTGCGGCCATCCATGCCGAGCTTTTCCAGATCGAGGCGGCCGGCATCCTTGTCCAGCAGGCGCAGTACCACACGCTCTCCATGCCCGGTGGGCAGGGTGGAAACGCGCACATCGACAGGCCGGCCGGCGAGGCGCAGGGTAATGCGGCCGTCCTGCGGCAGGCGCTTTTCGGCAATATCCAGTTCGGCCATGATCTTCAGGCGCGACACCATTGCTGCATGCAGTGCGCGATGCGGCTCCACCACATCCTTGAGTGTGCCGTCCACGCGGTAGCGCACCACGGAGCGGGTTTCAAATGGTTCGATATGGATGTCGGAGGCATTGTCGCGCACCGCCTGCGTCAGCAGCGCATTGATCATGCGGATCACCGGCGCATCGTTTTCCGCATCCAGCAGGTCTTCGGTCTGCGGCAGGTCGTGCACCAGCTGGGATAAATCCATATCCTGCTCGACATCATCCACCATCGAGGCGGCACCATCGGATTGTGCGTAGGCCAGCGTCAGTGCCTTGTCGAATTCATCTGCGGTGATCAGTGTGGCATGCACAGGCACGCCGAGCACGCGCCGCACTTCGGCGATGGTGATGGCATCTGCACCTGCGCGTACCGTGATTTCGGCGCGGGTGTCATCCAGTGAAGCCAGCAGCACCCCTTTCGCTTTCGCAAACGGATAGGGGATGCGGCGGGTGATCTGGCGTTCGCTCAGGGCGGTGGCTTTCTGTTCCATGATGCTTATGGTTGTGTGGACGCTGCCCCTGTCTGGCTGGCCATGGCGGGGGCGTTGCTGCTTGCGCTGACGGGTTGCTCGCTTTGTGCTGCAGGGCCTGCAACGGGTTCGCCAGAATCTGCGGCGGGTGCAGCCGATGCTGATGAGGATGTGCTGGCGGGTTCGGTGGCGGCTACGCCAGAGGCGGCACCTTGAGCCAGGTCGGGCAGCTTCGGTGCCTGCATGCTGGGCAGCATCAGGTGCCATGACAGTTGCGACAGATCCTGCTGATCTTGCAGATATTTATAACGGTCTTCGGTGAGGCCATTCGAGGCTTCGGCCGTACGCAATATTTTCGGTTTGATGAAGATCATCAGGTTGGTCTTGCTGCTCTTGCGGGTCTCATAGCGGAACAGCCAGCCGATCAGGGGAATGTCGCCCAGCAGTGGCACTTTGTATTCACCCTTGTTGACCTGGTTCTGGATCAGGCCGCCGAGCACCAGGGTCTGGCCATCGTTGACCAGCACCGAGGTGTCCAGCGAGCGTTTGCTGGTGATGATGCCTGCGGGATTTGAGGTGTCGTCCACACTGGAGACTTCCTGGTAGATCACCATCTTCACGGTGCCGCTTTCCGAAATCTGCGGCTTGATTTTCAGCGTGAGGCCGACATCCTTGCGCTCTATGGTCTGGAACGGGTTGGGGTTGGCGGTGGTGCCCTGCTGCGAGCCGGTGATGAAAGGAACGTTCTTGCCGATAACGATCTTGGCCTCTTCGTTGTCCAGCATCATCAGGTTGGGCGTGGAAAGGATGTTGGCATTGGTATCGGTCTGCATGGTGCGGGCGATGGCGCCAATATTGTTGTTGCGCATGATGCCGATATTGAGGCCGTCACCCAGGGTGGCCGTGCCCGCATTGATGGCGGCCGCGGTGGTATTGAGGCTGGGGTTGGCGGCAGAGAAATTGGTGGCGCCGCCATATTGTGTACCATGCCCGTCCGCTGCGCCTGCCATCCATTGCACGCCAAAGTCGGCGGACTTGTCTGCATTCACTTCAGCGATCAGCGCTTCGACGAATATCTGCGCGCGCCGCACATCCAGTTTTTCGATCACTGCGCGCAGATTGTTATAGACATTGGGCGGGGCCGTGATGATCAGCGAATTGGTGGCATTATCGGCCTGTATCATGCCGCCACCGGAGGGAGTGGCGGCGGTGGAGTGCGTGGCGGTTGTGGCGGGAGATTGCGGGGTGGCAGGCGCGCTGCTGGAAGCAGCTGCAGCGCTGTCGCCAGAGAGGATGGAGCGCAATGTCTGCGCGAGTTTTGCTGCCTCGGCATTCTTCAGGTAGACCACATGCATATTGCCCAGCGTCCCGGTTTCCACATCCAGTTTCTGCACCAGCTCCTGGATGCGGGCAAGTTTCTCAGGGTTGTCGGTACGCAACAGCAGGCTGTTGGTGCGCGGATCGGCCAGCAGGATGAAGCGCTGGCTGGTGTCCGCGCCGCCTGCCGGCGCGCCAGCGATGGAGCCCTCCAGCATGAGGCGATTGATGGTCTGCGCCAGTTCGACTGCGGAGGCCAGCTTGACCGGGATGATGACCGGATCAAATTTTCCAGGCTGGTCTATGGTGTTGACGATCTGTTCGATGCGCCGCATGTTGCTCGCATAGTCGGTGACCACCAGCGTGTTGTTGTTGGGATAGGCAACCACGATGTTGTTGGGCGGAATCAGTGGCCGCAATACTGGCACCAGTTGCGATGCAGACTCATATTGCAGCACAAACACACGGGTGATCAGTTTTTCGCCGCTCACTTTTCCATGCACATTGGATACATACAGCTTGGCGTCAGCTTCAGGCAGGATTTTGGTAATGCCGCCAGACTCGACTGCGGCAAAACCCTGCATGCGCAGCGTGGAAAGGAGGATGTCGTAGGCCAGCGGGGCGGCAACCGGTGTGGCGGAAATGATGTTGATGTTGCCTTTTACCCTGGGGTCAACCACGAAGTTCCTGCCGGTGATATGCGAGATGGCCTTGATGACCTCTTCAATATCCGCATTCACAAAATTCAGCGAAACCTTTTCCTCGGCGGCATAAGTCGCGGTCATCGGCATGAGGGTTGTTGCGGCAAATGCAAGCATCAGCAGTGACAAGGCGAGCAGGCGGTGTGATCTATCTAGCATATTGATTATATTATACTAATTATGTATATCATCAGTTTTCGGTTGGTTGCCGGGCGCATTACCTGTCGGGAGGAGGATGACTTCCCCTGAATTGCGGTCCGGGATACGCGCCAGGAGGAATGGATCCCGGCTGATTGACGCCAGGTGGCAGCCTGGGCGGGGTAAATTGTGGAACGCCACGTGGAAATGCATTATTGTTTGCAGTGCTCGCTGCGGCGCCAAAGGCGGGCAACCTGGCCTGTTCCGAATTGGCAGGGGATTGTTGAATGGTTGTCATGACCGCGCCATTGCCCGGGACATACTGGTTTTCCAGATTCACTTTTTGCTGGATACCGTTGCGCTCGAGCACGACGTGGGTGCTTTTGATTGCCACTAGCTTTACCCCTTGGGCAACCTCCTCTCCAATGCCTGCGCCTACCTGACGACCACTTTCCAGTTTCAGGATGGCAAAGCCCGGTTTATAAGCACTTGCGGCGAACACGCCGATCAGCTTGGCATTTGGCAGGGCAACTCCCTGCGAGGTGTCCTTGTTGTTGATCGCCTGGCCAAACAGGCGTTCAGCTTCCTCTGCTGCGGGCCGCTCGGGAAGGGCAGAGGTATAAATGGGCTGTGGGGCAAACAGGATCCAGACCCAGCGCGCAAACAAAGCGCCCAGAACAATTGCACTCAATCCTTTCCAGGAAAGCGGCCAGTAGCGCGCAACAAAGGTCAGGAATGTAGACAGCACATCGCCTGCGGTATTGAAAATTCCCGTATTGAATCTGAACGCAGCCATTAATTCTCCAGAGCAGGGTACGGAGTATACATCGATAACGGGAGGATTTCCTTGATCATTTTGTGAAATCCCTGACACAAAATGAGGGGGCGGGGCATTTTTTCCTGCGAGGGCGGAATGACGGCAATCAGTCGCGTTACCCGCGATCGCGATTGCTGCAGCCATGGGTGCTGGAATGGACTAGTTGCAGGACATGCAGAAATCCTGCGTTGGAGCCGCCGGATAGCGGGAGGCTTGAAATCCAGGCGAAAAAAAAGCGCAGGAATGACCTGCGCTTTGCGCTCTGGTTAAATCAGATCAGAGCTGATCCCAGGTAAGCTGCTTGGTGGTTTTTGTGGTGCCGTCATAAATCTCGATATCGGCATGCACGCCATCTGCATTGGCAGTAATGATGATGTATGTGCCATTTGCACCTTCAATCTTCATCTGGCCTGAGGTCGGGTTGCCACCTTTTGCGCCGCTGAAAGCGGTTGGGGTGGAAATATTGATGGTGCCTTCTGTGCCGCCTGTTGGGGTTACCTTGATCGTCAGGTCAACAGAGCTGGTCCATGTCGTGGCATTCACGCTGCCCTTGAAGCTGAAATTGGAGAAGGTAACAGAACCGGCATTGACTGAAGACACCGTATAAGAACTGCCACTCAAGCTGGCAGAAACTGTTGTACCGTCATAGGTGAAGCTCAGGGTCATGTCGCCGTTGAAGGTGACAGTATCCTTGGCGGTGGCAACCGACAGGTTATTGTATGTCAGGGTGGCTGAGACGCTTTCGGGATTGCTGGAAGTCGGCACAGAGGGCGAACTGTAGCTGTTGACTTTCAGGCTGAAACTGCCTTTGGTGGTCACAGTGCCGGCAACGCAGTCTGTATAGGTATAGACCGCGGAATCGCCAACGGTAAAGGTGCCGGAATTGTCTGCATCAGTAATATCAACCTGATAGGTTCCGCTGGTCGAGCAGTTGTAGGTTTTAGGATAGCCGGAAACCGCTTTGGTGGTGTTCGATGCCGGGAATGTCAGGTTCTGCGTTTCAAAAAAACGATTGATGGCAAAGTTCATCGCACTTTGCGGATTGCTGCCATCGGCCACCATGCCGGCCGCTTTGGCGGTATTTGCTGTCGTGGTGCCGGTTTGCGCGCTGCTGTTTGCAGTCATCGCGCTTTTGGCAACCTGGTCGGCATTGCTGGCGGTGATTGAAACGGTCGCTGCTGGTTTGCTGGATCCTGAACTGGAACCGCCGCCGCCACAGGCGGAAAGCAAAGCGGCAACGAGAATGGATACGGCAAGGCTGAGGTATTTCATGGGTGTCTCCCTGAATGCTTGATTGGTAATCTCCCGCTTTATTGGCTGATTTTTGAACTCTGAGCGGGGTTGTCCTCCTAATCGTTAATTGTATGTAAATTTATCATTAATTGGTATGGGGTGTTGCAAAAATGTAACCGTTGCAACGTGCAGAATTAATTTAATATAATCAACTTATTACGGTTGCTGGTGAAGAAAAATTCACGTTTGTGTACTGAGGTATTTTGCGTGGCATGCATCAGTTGTTCAATCTGATGCTGGTAAGGCAGGATGACTTCCTTCAATTCAGGCGTATCACAACGCAGGGTTTGCTCTGCTGTGCCCTGAGCGGCGGCATAAATGCAATGCCCAGCAATGCCCGGATGGCTTGCAGCAAATTGGTGCAATAGCGACTCAAGCTGCCTGAGTTTGATTTGTGCTTCAATTTCCTGTTGGGGCCTGTCGCTATTTCGTGGTTGAAGTTGTTGCTGCCTGTCGCGTGCTTGCATTTCGGCATGATGCTGGCTAAAAAATGCATCGCCTTCGACCGTAAGGTTTGAAAAGGGGGTGGGTGCGGGTCCTGGGAATGCGATACCTGTGATGGGTTCCTTGTCGTTATTTGGATCGGTAGCCTGATCGGGTGGTACTGCAGCTGGCTCAGGTTTGTCATTTACAGGTTCTGATGCCAGAACCGGTGAAGGTTTTTGTATGGTCAGCAGTTTTTTTTCAGGTTTTATCGGGGGCAATACCTTCTGTCTGGGGATCAGTGAAACTTGAAGCGGGCCGAATGGAGGCGTTTGAGGTTGCTGCTGGTGCTGGAAGGCAAGATATAACTGCAATGCGGCCAACAAGATGCCATGAATCAGCAAGGATATAAATGCGCTTGCCGTCATTCTGGAGCCGGGTTGAAGACTGAAGTTAAGGGCGTACATGTTCAGGGGTAAAAAAAGGGGCGCTTGTGCGCCCCTTATTCTATTGCAGTTTACTTGGGATCAGGATCAGTACTGTTTTACCCCGCTAATCACGCGTGGTGCTGGCAGAGGGTCAAGTACCGGTTTGGAACCCGCATTGTCTGAAGGATTTTTCCAGTCACTGTCTGAAGGTAGTTTGGAGACGGTGATATTGGTACCCAAGCCCTGTGTGGTGCAGATGCTGAGCAGGTCATTCAGCAATCGATCCTCTTTTTCCAATGATTTAACCAGGTATTGAGTTCCGGGTGCAACATATGCAGGGTCATTGGAATTGTCGCCGTTATAACTTGAAGTCACAACGCCGTAGGTTGTATCAAAGGGAATGCTGAACGCTGCAGTCCAGTATTGTCTGTCCGGTGGTGTAATGACAGTAGACTTGGTGTAGTCGTAGGTGCCGGCGTTGCTGTTATAGCTGGCATCATAGTAAACACAGTCGCCATTGTTTCTCAGGTCTACACATTTGTATGGGATGCCCCACAGGCTGCCATAATCGCCATATTGCAAATACCAGGTAGTGCTGCGATATATGCCGTACATGGATGCATTCGGAACGTCGTATTTTACGTTCAATGGCGGATAGAGCTTGACAGGATTGCCGCTGCTGTCAACCAGGTATGCGAGATGGCTCCACTGGTCCGGTCCCGTGCTCCAGTTATAGTAGCTGTAGCCGGTACTGCCTGGCTTGTTGGCCAGCAGCTCGATGTCGCTATCGGCGATGGTGCCACTGCAGGTACTGGGATAGTTGCTGCATTTTTGCGAAACGATGTAATCGAAATCGCTCTTGGAGATATATCTTCCATTGCCATACAGGCTTTCCGGGTAAGTATAAGGCGCATCACCTCTCAGGTTTGTCTGAGACTGAATGACATCCCCCGTTGCATCAGCCAGGTTGCCGGTAGAGGCATTAAGCGTATAGGCGTAGTTGCTTAGGGGATAAGCGGTTGTCGAGGAAGTTGCTGTCGGACCCGTGGAAGTCGATGTGCCTGTGCTGTATACATAACTGTAGGTATAGGCGGTTGAATCATCTTTCAGCGAGGTCACGCTGCCGTTTGAAGATAATGTATAGGTATGATAACTGTATGAATTTGATGAATCATAGGTTGTCGGGTTGTAAGTATAAGTGTATGCATAGCTGGGGCGTGTCAGATACGCATAGCTGTATGTATTTTTGTTGAAGCTGGCGTTATAGCTGTTGATGTTGGCACGTGTCATGCAATCCGTGATGCAATACAACCCGCCGGCAGTATTCACTGCAGCAAATGCGGATGGATACATGGTTTCGTAACTGTATGTGATTACCCTTGTTGTATTTCCGGTGCTTGCGAGATTATTGAACGATGCTGAGTCAATATTGAAGCTGCCGAAGGAGTTGGACCACGCAGATAAACCGTATGGACTTGAGGTTACGAGGGTTGTTGTATCCAGTGCCACGGCAGGATCATATTTGACATCCTGGGAGTTGCCGGAAACGGGATCTACTATCTGATAGCTGTATGCATAGAACTTGCCGGCATCTTTATCCCAGTAGATTTGGTAGTTATTGTATGCAGTCAGCTGGGCAGTGGTCGTGCCATCCTTGTAAACATTGCTGTAGGGATAGAAGTAGAAGGGCAGCTTGTGGTAATCCGCCAGTGTTTTGAAGATGGTGGAATATTTGTAAAGAATGCCGCCCGCTTGCTTCAGGGTATAGTTGGTTGAGGTGCCAGTATCAATATCCTTGCGTGTAACCGTTGCATTATTTTCCAGGGTGACCGGCATGGATAGTCCCCAGTAACTGATATAGCCGTAATAGGTATCACCGACTGTGCCGGTGCCGCTGGTATTGGCGCTGGTATATGTGTAAGAAATCGGGAAACCGGAATCACGGCTCAGGCGGCTTCCATCGGTGTTGTATAAACCATAGCGCCATACCGATTCCTGAGCCTTGCTTTCGGCACGGTTAAAGCATTTCTTATTGGTGCCATCATCGCGGTAGAAGTAGTTGTCACTGTTCGCAAATACGACAGCGGTCGTCGAGGGGGTGCCTGTAGAATTATTGGTATTCGATTTGATGATGATACCGCTACCATTGCTGGTTGAGGAACTGGCAGTGAGCTGCAGGGAAAATTCATCATAGTACTCGCCATAATCTCCGGTTTTGATGTCCTTGGTATAGAAAGACAAGCCGGTTTTGGAGGCATCTACATAACCGATATGCTTGGTGCATGTAGTGTCGGATGTATCACTCAAGTCTTGCCGGCAATAGTCCATACGGAATACGCCATAAGGCACAAACTTGCTGGGTGCCTGTGTGGCGGAAGCATACATGCGGATTTTGGATTTATTCGAGTTTGCTGACGAATCTGAAAAATCATCAATCCAAACTTTGGTAATCATCGGTTTTGTATTGGATTCCCGGGTTGCGTTGACTTCAAAGGTCTGATATTTGACCTGTTTCTGGCTGCCGCCGCCGCCGCCGCCGCCACCGCCACCGCCACCGCCACCGCCACCGCCACCGCCACCGCCACTTTGTGTGTTAGGTTTGCAGGAATTGGTATCGACCATCGCAAGGTATGGGCCAAGGTTGATCATCTGGTCTGGAGCCATGGCGGTTACCATGCACAGGAAGCTATTGAGTCCTTCCATGTCTTTGGATACCTGGTCTTGAACATAGCTGGTTGCTTTGTCGGTGTAATAGGGTGTAGTGGAAGCAGGTGCTGTGACTGCGGCTGCACCAATTGGCATGGTTATGCTGAGTGCAGTGAAGAGCAGGGATTTGAAGTGTCGAGCTTTCATGATTTGCCTCGATGAGTGATCTTGAAGGGTATTGGGAAAGGATCAGTTCGTATTGACAACGGAAACCTTGGAGGGGGTGGAAACGCCCGTTACCCCGCCACCGCTGCTGGATGTGCTGCCGCCACTGCATCCCTGCACTGAGATTGCGAGTATTGCGGCGCTCAAAATATATACAATTGTGCTGGAAATGTTTTTCATGTTGACCTCTGTCGAAAGTGCTGATTTTGCGGAATATGCCGTATGAATAACGGGCTATTCGCCTATGCTACGAACGTACTGCAATCAGGTGGGGTTGTCAATAATACATAAGTACCAGGCCATTTATTTTTCAGCGACTTAAATGCACTGCCGGTGCTTGGCCCAGATTGGGCAGGAGCACTTCAGGCTGCATGATGGTTTCTGCCGGGTGCATCCTATACCAGAAAATTCGTGCAGCTCGTCTCATGGATTTGAAATTACGCTTGTGGTGTGAGTGATGCAAAAGCAAACTGACTGATTGCATTTATTGATGCATCAATGGCGGAATTCCGATTGTGTAGGGTGAATATTCGTATCTATTTGAATATATTGATATTTTATAAATAAAGGCCTGCTCGTTGCTTATGTATTGATATAGATGGAAAGTGTGGATTGAGTGGAGCAGATACGGGGTGTGGCGGGTTTCCGGGCAGGGAATCGATAATAACTTTGCCATTTCTCCCCGGCTGTTTCATGCTGACTTGCGTGCAAAAACGCTGGGCTATAATTGTAAGGATATCAGGCTAAATTTATTCAGGAGACGAGGCAGACATGCAAGGTGTTAACAATATAAATCATTCGCGCGGTTTTACCTTGATCGAGATCATGATCGTGGTGGTCATCATCGGCATCCTGGGGGCGTTTATCGTGCCCAAGATCATGGGTCGTCCGGATGAGGCGCGCATCATTGCGGCAAAACAGGATATTGCCACCATTTCGCAGGCACTGAAATTGTACAAGCTGGACAACATGCGCTATCCAACCACCGAACAAGGCTTGCAGGCGTTGGTGAAAAAGCCGGTGATCGACCCGATTCCGCCCAACTGGAAAGGCAATGGTTATCTGGAGCGTTTGCCGGCCGACCCCTGGAAAAATGCCTATCAATACCTGCAACCTGGCCTGCATGGCGAATTTGATGTGATGAGTCTGGGCGCAGATGGCGCGCAGGGTGGTGACGGAAATGATGCGGATATCGGCAACTGGGAGCTGTGATCGATTGGCGTCATATTGCACGCCGCGTGATATGAACGCCTCTTTTTTCTTGTGAATTATCAAACTGCATACCGTCACGCCGGATTTACGCTGATTGAGCTGCTGGTCGTGATCGTGGTCATGGGCATCGCCCTGGGCATGGTTGTGTTGCAATTGATGCCCGACCGCCTGGCCAGCCTGCGGGAAGAATCGGCCAGGCTTTCCCTGTTGCTGGAAAACGCAGGGATGGAAGCGCGTGCCAGCGGTCGCGCGATCGCCTGGATGGGCGAGCGTGGCAGTTACCGTTTCTTCCACAAGAATGATTATGGCGACTGGGTGCCTATCGATGATGATGCAATGTTTCGTTCTCGTACCCTCCCTGAGGGCGTGAACATCAATGAGGTCACAGTTGAATCGCAGCCGCTCAAGCCCGGGGAATATGTGATTTTCAGTGCCAATACTTATGCCGTTCCCTTCCGCATCCGGTTGGCCAATGAGGCGGGAAGCGCTGCGGTAACTGGCCGGAGTACAGGTGATGTGAGCTATGCGCTTGAGGGCGGGCAAACAGTGGCGGTGGGCGGGACATGAATGCAGTGCGCCGGGATGCCGGGTTTACCCTGCTGGAAACGCTGGTTGCGCTGGCAATTCTGGCCATTGCAATGGCTGCCGTAATGCGTGCCAGCGGGGGCGGCATCAATCATGCCGATGCGATGCGCCTGCGCGTGCTGGCGGACTGGGTCGCGCAGGATCGTCTGGCTGAGCATGCGGCCCGCGGCGACTATCTTGCAGTCGGCGTGCAGAATGGCGAGGTGACCGAGGCAGGGGTGCATTTGATGTGGAAGGAAGAAATCAGTGCCACACCGAATCCAGCCTTTCGCCGTATCCAGGTCAGCGTCTATACGCCGGAAGATCCTTCCTACGCGTTACGCCAGCTAACCGGCTTCCTCACGCAACAACGCCGCTGATGAAAAATACATTGCGCGGTTTCACCCTGATCGAGCTGCTGGTGGCGCTGGTGGTGCTTTCCATCATTGCAATTGCAGGTTACCGCGGACTGGATGCGGTGCTGCAGACACGGGAAAAAGTGGCTGCAGAAACGCGCAAATGGCAGCATGCGGCATTTTTCTTTTCGCGCATGAGCCAGGATATTGCACAGGCCATAGCGCGTCCGGTGCGCAATGCAGATGGCAACCCGAACATTCCGGCGATGATCGGCAATGCGGTGACGGTTGGTGAAAATGATGCGGAGCTGATCTTCAGTCGTGCCGGGATTCCGGATGCGGGCGGCGCATTGCAGCCGCCGCAGCGCATAGGCTACCGCTTTGACCACGGCAATATCGTGCTGCTGCGCTGGCCTGCGCTGGATCAGGCAGCGAATACCGTGCCGGTGCGATATGCCTTGCTGGAAGGCGTGCGAGACTTTTCGCTGCGTTATCTGGATGACCAGGGCGTGCTGCAGTTCCAGTGGCAGGTGCAGTCCCAGCCTGACAAGTTGCCGCGGGCAATTGAAGTGACATTGACGCTGGCCAGTGGCGAGACTATACGTCGCCTGTTTGCATTGCAGTAGGCGAATCGCGATGGTAGAGATAAAAATAAAATATAATCAAGGCGTTGCGATAATTCTGGTGATGCTGGTGGTGACCCTCGCGACCACGCTGGCAATATATATCGCCAACCAGCAGACCCTGTGGCAGCGCCAGGTGGAAAGCCAGTTTGAGCGCGCACAGGCGCGGCAACTGGGAATGGCCGGCATCAATTGGGCGCGTGCCGTGCTGGCTGAAGACCAGCGCACCACGACGATAGACAGCGACAAGGAAATCTGGGCGTTGCGGTTGCCGGCGATCCCGGTTGAGGGGGGCGAAGTCATCGGTGCGATAGAAGACCGGCAGGGTTTGTATAATCTGAACAATGTTGCCTCCAACGTGGCACAATTCCAGAGATTGCTGAATGTGCTGGGCTTGCCGGAAGAGCTGGCGGCGACGCTCGCGGACTGGGAGGATGCGGACAGCGATACGCTGCCGGGTGGTGCAGAGGATAATTATTATCTGGGACTTGCACAGCCATACCGGGCGGCCAACAGAAGCCTGGCGGAAATTGGAGAGTTGATAAAAGTAAAGGGATACGACAGCAAGACGATCGATACTTTACGGCCATTTGTAACGGTGCTGCCAGCAACACGTACTGCAATCAATGTGAATTTTGCGCCAGCTGAAGTGCTGGTGGCAGTGGTTGAAGGGCTGAGCCTTTCGGATGCGCGTGCGCTGGTACAGATGCGGCAAAATGAGCCGTTCAGGGACAAGGTGTCTTTCAAGCAGTTGCTGCCGCAGGCGGGGAAAAATGTAATGGATGATCAGGTAGACGTGAAAAGCGATTTCTTCTGGGTGACCGGGCGGGCGACGGTAGGCAAGTCGCAGGTGCTCACCCAGGCACTGCTGCAGCGCGCGGTCAATTGGCCCTCTGTCGTCTGGCAAAGCGTGCAATGAGCGAGCTGAGGGTATACATCACTTCTGCCTGGCGTGATGCCGACAGCATCTGCCCGTGGGCGGTGCTGGATGATCAGGGCGCGCTGCAGCAATATGGTGAAGCAACATTTGCACACATGCCCAAAGGCTATGATTGTCATGTGGTTGTTGCCGCAGACCGCGTGTTGAGTGTGGCGGCTGCGTTGCCGCCGGGAGGACGCGGCCGCTGGCAGAAAATCCTGCCATTTGTGGTGGAGGAGTTTTCGCTCGCCGATCCAGAAGACAATCATGTGGTACCCGGCGCTGTCCTCGCGGATGGCAGGCACCAGCTGTATGTGATGGATAGGACATGGCTGAAGCGGATTGTGAGTGCGGCGCAGCAGGCAGGCATTTCCTTGCGTAGCCTGGTGTCGGAAACTTTCCTGCTGCAAACTGATGAAAAGCACTGGACTGTGGTGTGGGATGGCGCGGGCGGCTTTGTTGCTACTGGCGATAACCGGGGGGTTGCGCTGGATGCCGGAGAGGCAACGGCTGCGCCGCTGGCATTAAAGCTGGCGCTGGCCAATGCACCCCAGATGCCGCAAAACATACAGCTTAGAGGTATGCAGGATGCGACGGGCAAGCCGCAGGCATTACCGCAATGGCAGGACATGCAAGTGCCAGTGCTGGAAGGGGCAGTATGGGACTGGCGCAGGCAACCGAGGCCGGCTGCTGCCCTGAACATGTTGTGGGGGGAGTTCACGCCGCGCGCCAAGATCAGGGGGTGGTGGCCCGGCATTCGCCCTGCCATCATGCTGTTGCTGGCAATTTTTGTGCTGGAAGTTGCGGGCAGCAATTTGCAATGGGTGCGGCTCCTGATTCAGCAGAACGGGCTGAACCTTGAAATGCAGAAGACATTTCGGAGAACTTTCGGGGATGATGTGACACTGGTCAATGCGCCTTTGCAGATGCAACGTAATCTCGCCAGCTTGCGGCATGCCGCGGGTGTGCCGGATGCCGGTGATTTCCTGCCATTGCTGAACCGTGCTTCGCCCGTGCTTTCGGTACTGCCGGCCGGCAGTCTGGCCGGCATGCATTATGAAAGTGGCAGGCTGGATTTTGATGTCCGGTTACCGCGCAGGGACGGGTTGGCTATTTTGAAACAGGGATTGCAGGAAAGCGGGCTGGCAGTACGCCAGGGCGAATTGCATGACTTGGGAAATGGCATTGCAGCCAGGATAACCGTGATGCCGGAGGGAATGCAATGAAGGGTGTGCTGCAGTCCGTGCGCAAGCGGTACTGGGATAACCGTGCGCCAGAAGAGCAGCGTTTGCTCAGGTGGATGGGCTGGCTGATGCTGCCCTTGCTGGGATATTTTGTATTGTGGATGCCGGCGCATCAGGCGGTGAGCAAACTGCAGGCAAAAACCCAGCTCATGGCCCTGCAGGCTGAACGCCTGCACGCTCAGGCGGATGAAGTGGAAATGTTGCGTCATCGTCCCAGGCCGGCCGCGCTGGATGCCGTTGCACTGAAGGCCGCGCTTGAAGAATCGGCAACGCGCCATGGTTTGCGCGACGCCGTTACCGCGATGGACCTGCAGCAGCCCAATGCTGTACGAATTGCTTTTGGAGCGGTTGCATTCGAGCAATGGCTGCGCTGGTTGCGTGCATTACAGCAGGAGCAGCATGTGCGTGCCGACTCGTTGAGCATATCGATATTGCCCCAGCCCGGCATGGTGAAAGTCAGCGCAACCCTGATCAATGGCGGGGACCAATGAGAAAACAGGGCTGGCGTTTATCATGGCTGTTTTTGGCGGTTTTTTGCATTGTCCTGATTGCAACAGCACCAGCAACACTGCTTTCGTCAGCAGTATCCGCCGCCAGCAAAGGGCAGTTTGTGCTTGCAAATGCAGAGGGCAGCATCTGGCGCGGAAGTGCGACACCAGCCTTGCGCCAGCATAACGGCAACCTGCTGGTGCTGGAAAAGCTGCACTGGGACATGGCCTTGCTGCGTTTTTTTACAGGCAAGCTGGTCATTGATCTGCAGTGGAGCCATGTTGAGCAGGCACAGCCGATGATTGTGACGGTGACGGTTAACCAGATCGAGTTGCGTAATGCCGTGCTGCCGCTGTATGCCGGCCTGTTCGGCGAAGTAGTGCCGATGATGAAGCCGATACAGCTGAGTGGGCCATTGCTGATCCGCAGTCCGCTGTTTACGCTGACCCGCCAGGGCGTGAACGGGACAGCAACGGCGGTCTGGAGCAATGCTTCTTCCGTGTTGAGTGCAGTGCAGCCGCTTGGTCAGTATCATATCGATCTGCAGGGAGCGGGTAGCCGACTCGATGTGGCGTTACGTACCGAAAGTGGCATGTTGTTGCTGGAGGGAAATGGGAGTTTTACTCCCGCCGATGGTTTCCGCTTTCATGGTACGGCGCGGGCCGCGACGGAAAGCAAGGGACGTCTGGATGAGCTGCTTGGGAATTTCGGGCCGGAATCTGCGCCCGGAGTGCATGTGCTGAATGTAATGCAGTGATTGTTTACTGGAGTATGTCTGTATGAGTCGTTTGTTGTTTATCCTGATCATTGTGGCCTTCATCTTCTGGTTGTTGAAGTCCAAGCGCCGTGAACCGCCCAGCACTAATCACCAAACCCCTGCCGCTCAGGACATGGTGCGTTGCAGCTATTGCGGGGTGCATTTGCCGCGCAATGAGGCCATCCTGAAAGGCGGGAAGATTTATTGCTGCACTGCCCATAGCGAAGGCAGGCAAGCGTAACGGGGCCTGGCACTGTCACGTTGTGCTACAAGTTAAACCTTGAGGAACAGAATCTTGGAAGGAACGCAACCCTGGCCGGTATTCAAGGCGCGTAACCAGGAGGTCGGCAATTCGGATGAATTGTGGAGATCCCTTTTCCTGTTCAGCATTTACCGGGTATTGCTGGGTATCCTGCTGTTGATGCTGGCTGTATTGCTGGGCAAAAACCTGGTATTCGGCCAGGGTAATTACACACTGTTTTACCAGGCCAACATCGCCTACATCGCATTGAGCCTGCTGGCATTGCCACTGGTCAAGCTGCGCAGGGTTCCATTCAACGCCATGCTGGGAGCGCAAATCGGTATCGACATCGTTTGCATCGTGACCATGTCGCATGCCAGTGGTGGCTTTGCCAGCAACCTGAATGTATTGCTGCTGGTATCGCTGGCCTCAGCCGGACTGATATGTCGTGGCAGGATCACCCTGTTCTTTGCGGCCTTGGCCAGCATTGCTGTTCTGCTGGAACATTCCTACTCTTTGCTGACACAGGATGATGCACAGGTCGCCCAGTACATGCAGGCCGGTTTGTTGAGTATCGCGTATTTCGCGGTGGCGTGGGTCGCTCACCGCCTGTCACGTTATGCAGTTGCCAGCGAGAAGCTTGCCAAATTGCGTGGTGACGATATTTCCTACCTGGCTGAGGCCAACCGGCTGGTAATCCAGGAAATGCCGGATGGTGTAATGCTGGTGGATGAACGTGGGGTGATCCGCCAGTCCAATCCGGGGGCTGCCAGGCTGCTCGGTTACCGATTCGCGGAGGACAACAAGGAGTTGCTGGGCGAGTGTTCTCCCTTGCTGGACGCGTTATATGGTGTATGGCGGCAAAGCCGCATCAATCGTGATGAGGTATTGAACTTGCCGGAAACCCACAGTGAAGTGCGTGTTCGTTTCCTGCCTGTGCAGCGCGAAGGATTTGCTGGCGCTGTGGTGGTGCTGGAGGATATGCGCCGAGCCCAGCAGCAGGCGCAACAGGTCAAGCTTGCGGCGCTTGGGCGGCTGACGGCGAATATCGCGCACGAAGTGCGCAATCCCTTGTCCTCGATCAGTTATGCCGCGGAGCTGCTTGGGGAAGGGGAAAAGCTGGATGGGCAGGACAGGCTGGTCAACATCATCCTGGAGAATGCAGCGCGCCTGAACAATATCGTACTGGATGTGCTGCAGATCAACCGTCGCGACCGGGTGCAGAAGGAGGCCTTCAATCTGGCAGAACATTTGCCGCATTTTATCGAGAACCTGCAGCATTCCGAGAGTTTCAATCCGGCCATATTCGCCATTGATGTTGCGACGACGTGCGTCGTGCATTTTGATCGTGGTCACTTTGACCAGGTGTTGTGGAACTTGTGCCGTAATGCCCTGCGATACAGCCTGCGTCAGCCCGGTAGTGTGAAAATTTCTGCAAAATGTGCTGATGAAGGCAGGACCGTGCTTGAAATTGCCAATGACGGTGCAGTCATTTCGGATGAGCTGGCACAACGCCTGTTCGAGCCTTTCTTTACGACTTCAACTGGCGGCACCGGGCTCGGCCTCTATATAGCACGTGAACTCTGCGAGGCCAATGGCTCCATCCTGGAGTACCGGCCGGGCAGTGATGGCATGACGAATTTCCGTGTCATTTTCGGAGGTGCAGATGCGGACTGAAGGCAATCCTGGATCACGCCTCGCACCCCGCGTGCTGGTGGTGGATGATGAACCGGACATCCTTGAGCTGCTTGAGCTCACACTGTTGCGCATGGGTCTGGAAGTGGATCGTGCGCACAATGTGCAGGAGGCCATCCATAAAATTTCCGGGCAGCAATACCAGTTGTGCCTGACTGACATGCGTATGCCGGATGGCGAAGGACTGGACGTTGTCAGGCACATCACAGCCAATAACCTGGATATTCCGGTGGCAGTGATAACAGCCCACGGTAATCTTGATAATGCGGTGGCAGCACTCAAGGCAGGAGCCTTTGATTATTTGTCCAAACCGGTATCGCTGGATCAGCTCAGAGCATTGATCCATGCAGCCATCAGTTTGCCGGCCGCAGCAGCAAGCAACAAAAAAGGGGCGCGTGAACTGCTGGGGAAATCTCACGCCATGCAGCAGGTGCGCGAGTTGATCGGCCGTGTCGCACGCAGTCAGGCGCCGGTGCATATCAGTGGTGAGTCGGGCAGTGGCAAGGAGCTGGCGGCAAGGCTGATCGTTGAACAGAGTGGACGTGCGGATCAGCCCTTGATTGCGGTGAATTGTGGTGCGATTCCGGAAAATCTGATGGAAAGCGAATTTTTCGGCTATCGCAAAGGGGCTTTTACTGGCGCAGAACAAGATCGGGAGGGTTTCTTCCAGGCGGCCAATAAAGGAACGCTGTTTCTCGATGAGGTGGCAGATTTGCCGCTGAACATGCAGGTCAAGCTGCTGCGTGCGATCCAGGAGCGGAAAGTGCGCAAAGTCGGTGCGACCGAAGAGGAGGCTGTTGATGTGCGTATCCTGAGTGCCACGCATCACAACCTGGCGGAGCTGGTGAGGCAGGGGAAATTCCGGCAGGACCTTTTTTATCGCTTGAACGTGATCACCCTGCCGATGCCGGCCTTGCGCGAGATGCGGGAGGATATTCCGGAGATTGCCCGGCAGATCCTGAACCGCTTGCGCAGCAATGCGGCGGTTGAATTGTCACCGGAAGCACTCCTGGCTTTAAGCAACTATGATTTTCCTGGCAATGTACGTGAGCTGGAAAACGTGATCGAGCGTGGCCTGGCGTTGTGCATGGATAACCGGATAGACGTCCAGGACCTGCAGATTTTGCCGAACGAAACCGATTCCGCACATTCAGGACAGGGAATTCAGGGTAAGTATCCGTTGACCGATTATCTGGATCGCATCGAGCGCGAAGCCATTCTGGAGGCTTTGGGGCAAACAGGCTTCAACCGAACAGCCGCGGCGAAAATCCTGGGGGTGACTTTCCGGGCATTGCGTTACCGTATGGCGCGCCTGGAAATCAGCGCACCTGCCGATGGCGAGTGTGATAAATAATATAATATAATCATGAAGATAAGTGAATGTGGCTGGCTGAGTGGCGTACGCAGGCTGGCCTCGCCAAATTTCGACCCTCGTCCTGCCGGCTCCCGCATCGACATGCTGGTGATCCATAACATCAGCTTGCCACCAGAACAGTTTGGTGGTGCGGAGATTGAAGATTTCTTTACCAACCGGCTGGATCATGATGCACATCCCTATTTTGCGCAGCTGAAGGGGGTGCGGGTGTCATCGCATTTCCTGCTCCGGCGTAACGGGGGGATTGTCCAGTTTGTGCCCTGTTCCCGGCGTGCCTGGCATGCGGGGGTTTCGGCATGGCAAGGCCGGACGCGCTGTAATGATTTTTCGATCGGCATCGAAATGGAAGGCAGTGATTTCATTGCGTTTACCGATGCACAATATGTCTCTCTGGCAAGACTGAGCCGCTTGCTGCTGCGCAAATACCCTTTGCGTCACCTGGTTGGTCATTCTGATATTGCGCCTGGACGCAAGACGGATCCCGGTCCGTATTTTGACTGGCAGCGCTATCTCTCCAGCATACAATTATCACGCTGACCGTTTGTAACAGGTCGGGTGTAACACGTCCAGTTCCCCTCAATTCCGGAAATCATACTCTGCTCAATGAGTTGCTTTTTCAGCAAATGATAATATTCATTTGCAAGCAAGTTTTTTCTTGCGTAGAAAAACAACAATACACTAGAATTAGCGAAAATTTATTACAAGAAACACTATAGGTTGTGGTTTTGAGTTTCAGGGGAAATTTCTGGTTTCCTCTCCGGTTCGGCCAGATCCAGGGGGATTTTGTAGTCTCGTTGTCAATAATAAATACACTAAAGGGGCTGTATATATGCAAATCAGTGGTGAAAGCGTTTCCTCTACATCTTCCATGTCGGCCATGCAGGCTGAAAATTTCACAAGCCCGTCTGAGGGCTCTTCGATCCAGCTCGATCAGTTCAAGGTAGTGCGTCGTAACGGCTCGGTCGTTTCGTTTGAGCCCTCCAAGATATCCATTGCGATGACCAAGGCGTTTATCGCGGTTAATGGTGGCCAGGGAGCGGCCTCCGCGCGCGTGCGCGAGCTGGTCGAACACCTGACTGCCTCGGTAGTGGCGGCACTGGTGCGCCGTCAACCGCATGGCGGCACCGTGCATATCGAAGACATCCAGGACCAGGTTGAGCTGGCACTGATGCGTTCCAGCGAACACGATGTGGCGCGCAGTTATGTGCTGTACCGTGAAGACCGCAATCGTGAGCGGGCAAAACAGAAGAAGGAAAACGAACCGTCGATCACGCTGAATGTGAACGTCAATGGCAACCTGCATCCGCTGGATATAGCCGGATTGACTGCCCAGATCAAGGCGGCCTGTGCCGGACTTGACCATGTGGATGCCGGCCAGATCCTGAATCTGACCCTGAAAGACCTGTATGACGGCGTGCCGGCGGAAGAAGTACGCAAGTGCACCATCCTGTCTGCGCGTTCGCTGATCGAAAAGGAACCTGAATACAGCTATGTCACTGCCCGCCTGCTGCTCAACAACATCTGCAGCGAAATTCTTGGCGAGGAAGTGACCCAGGCCGATATGGCCACCCGCTATGCGGAGAATTTCCCCAAATACATCAGGCAGGGTATCGAAGCCGAGTTGCTGGACAAGGATCTGGCGCAATTCGACCTGGTGCGTCTGGGCCGCGAACTGGATGCCAGCCGCGACCTGCAGTTCACCTATCTGGGCCTGCAGACCTTGTATGACCGCTATTTCCTGCATGTGGACGGCAAGCGCATCGAGCTGCCGCAGGCCTTCTTCATGCGCGTGGCGATGGGTCTGGCACTGCGCGAGATCGACCGCGACAGCCGTGCAATCGAATTCTACCGCCTGTTGTCCAGCTTTGACTTCATGAGCTCTACGCCGACATTGTTCAATTCCGGCACGCAACGCTCGCAACTCTCGTCCTGCTACCTGACGACCGTATCCGATGATCTGGATGGCATTTATGAGGCGCTGAAGGAAAATGCGCTGCTGTCCAAATTTGCCGGCGGATTGGGCAACGACTGGACGCCAGTACGTGCGTTGGGTAGCCATATCAAGGGGACCAATGGCAAATCGCAGGGTGTGGTGCCTTTCCTCAAGGTGGTGAACGACACTGCGGTGGCGGTAAACCAGGGCGGCAAGCGCAAGGGCGCGGTGTGCGCGTACCTGGAAACCTGGCATCTGGATATCGAAGAGTTTCTTGAATTGCGCAAGAACACCGGTGACGATCGTCGCCGCACACACGACATGAACACTGCGAACTGGATTCCTGACCTGTTCATGAAGCGAGTGATGGAAAACGGCGAATGGACACTGTTTACGCCTTCTACCTGCCCGGACCTGCATGACAAGTTTGGTGCGGAGTTCGAGCAGGCTTACCTGGCCTACGAGGCCAAGGCGGCAGCCGGCGAGATCAAGCTGTTCAAGAAAGTGCAGGCTACCAGCCTGTGGCGAAAAATGCTGACCATGCTGTTCGAAACCGGTCATCCATGGATAACCTTCAAGGATCCGTGCAACATCCGTTCACCGCAGCAGCATAATGGCGTGGTGCACAGCTCCAACCTGTGTACCGAGATTACGCTGAATACCTCAGACAGCGAAATCGCCGTGTGCAACCTGGGCTCGGTGAACCTGCGCGCGCACCTGTACCCGCAGGGTCACGAGAAATTCGGCCAGCTGGATCTGGACAAGTTGCGCAAGACCGTTTCCACTGCGATGCGCATGCTGGATAACGTGATCGACATCAATTATTACGCCGTTGCCAAGGCGCGCAACTCCAACCTGAAGCACCGACCGGTGGGCCTGGGCATCATGGGATTCCAGGATTGCCTGCATGAAATGCGCGTGCCCTATGCTTCCGAGCCGGCAGTGGAATTTGCTGACCGTTCAATGGAGGCAGTGTGCTATTACGCATACATGGCTTCAACTGAGCTGGCAGAAGAGCGCGGCCGCTATGCCAGCTACCGTGGGAGCCTGTGGGACCAGGGCAAGCTGCCGCAGGACACGCTCAACATGCTGCGCGACCAGCGCGGCGGATATGTTGAAGTGGATAGTTCCAGCACATTGGACTGGGAAGCATTGCGTTCCCGCATCAAGCAGTACGGCATGCGCAATTCCAACTGCGTGGCGATCGCCCCGACTGCAACAATTTCCAACATCATCGGCGTGTCGGCCTGCATCGAACCGACATACCAGAACCTGTTCGTGAAATCCAACCTGTCCGGTGAATTCACCATCATCAACGACTACCTGGTGCGTGACTTGAAGCGCCTTGGCCTGTGGGATGAGGTGATGATAGCCGATCTCAAGTATTTCGACGGCAGCGTGTCCAGGATAGACCGTATTCCGCCCGAATTGCGCGAGTTGTATGCCACCGCGTTCGAGTTCGAGCCGAAGTGGCTGATTGAAGCCGCTTCCCGCCGTCAGAAGTGGATAGACCAGGCGCAATCGCTGAACATCTATATGTCAGGCGTGTCTGGCCGCAAGCTGGATGAAACCTACAAGCTGGCATGGCTGCGTGGCCTGAAAACCACTTATTACCTGCGTACGATGGGTGCGACTTCTGCTGAAAAATCCACCTCGCGTATCGGAGCGTTGAACGCAGTTTCAAGCGGGGGCGGAGAGGGCGGAATGGTGGCTGCGGCGGCTGAAGAATCCAAGTTCTGCTCGATTGACAACCCAGAATGCGAGGCCTGCCAGTGAGGCAAGCCTGCATTCTGGGGTGCGGCGGAGACTAACTCTTTCCTCGTAAAGAGGAGCCCGTATCTGTAAGCAGATAAATCTGCAACAGCTACACTCAGGTTATGTCGGAGTCGCAATCCGGAAGAGTGCGAAGGCTCTCGTGCCCTTTAAGGTGAACTTGCGTAGCAAGTTAGCGCCACTGGCGCGGCCAGTGCCACAAGCCCGAGTATGAAGCGTGTCAGTAACAAACTGCGCACACGATAATATATATTATTTAATGAAATCAAATAGATAAGAGGGAGCTGGAAAATGTTGTCTTTCGAAGACGAATCCGTGCCAGAAAATAGAACAATGGGGTTGAATCCGGTTGCTGCAAGTGCCAATCCGGCACAGCACACTGAGTCCGCCAAACGCGCCTATACGATGGCAGCGGAAAGCAACAACCGCATCCGCGTGGAAGACAAGAGCGTCATTAACTGCAAGGCCGACGTCAATCAGCTGGTGCCGTTCAAATACAAATGGGCGTGGGAGAAATACCTGGCTGGTTGCGCCAACCACTGGATGCCGCAGGAAATCAACATGAGCGCGGATATCGCGCTATGGAAAAACCCGAACGGCCTGACCGCGGACGAGCGCTTGCTGATCAAGCGCAACCTAGGATTCTTCAGTACGGCAGACAGCCTCGCCGCCAACAATATCGTGCTGGGTACCTATCGCCACATTACCAACCCCGAGTGTCGCCAGTACCTGTTGCGCCAGGCATTCGAGGAAGCGATTCATACCCATGCCTACCAGTACATCATCGAGAGCCTGGGGCTGGATGACGGCGAAATCTTCAATATGTATCACGAAGTATCCTGCATCCGTGACAAGGACGAGTTCCTGCTGCCTTACATCGACACGCTGACCAACCCTGAATTCCAAACGGGCACCGTGGAAGCCGACCAGCAGCTGCTGAAAAGCCTGATTGTGTTTGCCTGCATCATGGAAGGCATGTTCTTCTATGTCGGCTTTGTGCAGATCCTGGCGCTGGGACGCCAGAACAAGATGACCGGTGCTGCCGAGCAATACCAGTACATCATGCGTGATGAATCCATGCACCTGAACTTCGGGGTGGACCTGATCAACCAGATCAAACTGGAAAATCCGCACCTGTGGACCCCGGCCTTCCGTGAGGAAATCCGAGGCCTGTTGCAGAAAGGCGTGGAGCTGGAATACCGCTATGCGGAAGACACCATGCCGCGCGGCATCCTTGGCCTGAATGCAGGTATGTTCAAGGAATATCTGCGCTTTATTGCCAATCGCCGCTGCCAGCAGATCGGCGTGGATATTCTGTATCAGGGCGCAACGAACCCGTTCCCGTGGATGGCGGAGATGATCGACCTGAAGAAAGAGAAGAATTTCTTTGAGACCCGCGTCACTGAATATCAGACAGGCGGGGCACTTTCCTGGGACTGATACCTTTAAAAGCATTCGCAGATTAAAAAATGCACCTTTAGAGGTGCATTTTTTTGTCTGTTGAACGACGAAATTGCATATGAAATTTCGGCTCATGTACATTGGCCGAGTAATTTCTGTGCTGTGAAGATTCTTGCATTGCTAATGCTGGCAATCATTTTGCTGCATATTTTTTAGGCAAAAATGATACGGGCGGTTTAAAAAAATTCACTTTTGTCAACAAAAAAATAGTTTTTTTTTAAAAAGTATGATAAGTTGCTGACTATTAATGAGAGCTCGGCATTTTTTGAGTGAACGAACGTTCGATTGCGTCATAAATAGGCGTTGCGGGTGTAAGGGGTAGTTGTTGTTTTTATTGATGTTTTAATTTTCACCATTGACTAAGGAGAAAAAAAATGGCAGCAGCAAAGAAAGCAAAACCAGCAGCAAAGAAGGCAGCAACGGCTAAAAAGCCTGCTGCCAAAAAAGCAACAGCAACGAAAAAGCCAGTAGCCAAGAAAGCCGCAGCGAAAAAGCCAGCAGCCAAGAAAGCCGTAGCGAAAAAACCAGCAGCCAAAAAAGTTGCAGCCAAAAAAGTTGCAGCCAAAAAAGTTGCAGCCAAAAAGCCAGCAGCCAAGAAAGTTGCAGCGAAAAAGCCAGCAGCCAAGAAAGCCGTAGCGAAAAAGCCAGCAGCCAAGAAAGCCGCAGCGAAAAAGCCAGCAGCCAAGAAAGCCGCTGCTGCGAAGATGCCTGCCGCGAAGAAGCCTGTTGCGAAAAAAGCCGCTGCTCCAAAAAAACCAGCTGCTCCAGCCGCAGCACCAGCAGCACCGGCCAGCTCTTCCGTGTCTCCATCGGCACAGGCTCCTGTCCGCCCAGCCGCTACATGGCCATTCCCGACATTGGGTATCGGCAAGCCTAACTGATGGGGCGCCACTGCTGCATGGTTCTACTGATTTGTATTACAGAGCATTAACCCCGTGTAGCAGTGAAGTTGGCATCTGACAGGCGTGCTCGAAAGTGTGCGCCTTTTTCTTTTTAAACCCGGACTAAGTTCGGGGTTGAATGTCTTCCTCATTTAGCAAGAACATGACGGCTGCATGCCGCTTGCCTGACCTGGCAGGGAGAGTGTGTATCCAGACTGATTCAGCGAGTAAGCCTTATGCTATATTGCGTTATGGGCGCTGCACTGTTTTTGTCGAATGCGATGCCGGCTTCCACGCCTGCCATGGCAATATCCTTGGCATCTGCTACTCTGGAATAGGCATATTGCATGGCGCCCAACGCAAATTCATGTCCTGAGCCTATCGCCCAATATTGAGTATATTCAAATACTTCACGCATCGAAAAGATGGCATATAAACCACTGGAGTTGATGATCAGTGCGGTAATCTGGCTGGATTCATAGGGATCTTCTTCGTCTTCCTTGGGGTTCAGGAAGCACTCTTCCTTCAATACGGGATGAAGTTTGCGAAACGTTTCAAAAATGGCGGCCTTTCCGTGCAAATGCATATCCGGTGTTTTGGCGAGCAGGTTGGCAAGTACCAGGTGATGCGCGGCGCTGCCGCATACACCAACGAAACTGTCGCCGATTTGCAGGATTTTGTCATGCGAGCTGTCCATCGCAGCGGGCAAGCGGGTGTTGCCAAAAGTTGTCAATGTGTCGGCGGCAATGGTTACAATGCCATTCTTTCTGGCTGCTACGATGGTGGTCATTTCTGATGTTCCTCTTTTATGTTGACTGATTTTAGCACTGATGTTGCAAAGAACAGCGCTTCCTTACTTAGCTGATGTCGCCAGGTATTTTATGGCGATTGCAGATTTGCCATGGGCCATGTGGCTGGATAGTGGCGGGCGTGCACGCTATGACATCATCGTGGCACACCCTGCTGTGACCCTGGTGACGCAGGATGGGCAGACGCAGATCGAGTATCAGGGAAAGACCTCATTTTCAGACCTGCAGCCGTTGCAGTTGATCAGGCAGTATCTGGGCGAGTACAGCGAGACTCCGCCGGATATCCGTTTTGCCGGGGGGGCGCTGGGATATTGGTCCTATGATTTTGCGCGTTTACTGCATCCCTTGCCGAACATGGCGAAGGATGCAGAGCAACTGCCGGAAATGGCTGTAGGTATTTATGACTGGGCATTACAGGTCGATCATCAGGAAAAGCGGGCTGAGCTGATTTCAATGTTCAGGTTTCCCCAGACTGAAAGTCATTTCGGGCAGGTGCTTGACAGGCTGCAGAACCCAGGCGGGGCTCAGCAAGCGGGTTGCTTTAGCGTTGTGGGTCAAATCAGTTCGAATTTTGAGCGGCATGTGTACGCCCAGAAATTTGAAAGGATCAAGCATTTCCTTGCGGAAGGGGATTGCTACCAGGTCAATCTGGCGCAGCGCTTCAGTGCGCATGCGGAAGGAAATGCCTTGCCTGCCTACTTGGCATTACGTGAATTGAGTCCGGCACCGTATGCGGCTTTCATGAATTTTCCTTTTGTGCAGATACTCTGCGCTTCACCCGAGCAATTCCTGCAGCTGGATGCGGGCAGTGTGACAACACGTCCGATCAAGGGAACGCGACCGGTCAGGGCGGATGCAGAGGAAAATGCGGCGATGGTCAGTGAGCTGCAAAAAAGCAGCAAGGACCGGGCCGAAAACCTGATGATCGTGGATTTGTTACGCAATGACCTGGGCAAGCACTGCAAAGCCGGCTCGGTGAAGGTGCCCGAACTTTTTAAAGTGGAGAGTTTCCGTACGGTGCACCATCTGGTCAGCACGGTTACGGGATCCTTGTCGCCTGACAGCGATGCACTGACCTTGCTTGCGGATTGTCTGCCGGGAGGTTCCATAACAGGAGCGCCCAAGCAACGTGCTATGGAAATTATCGAGCTGCTGGAGCCGGATCGCAGGGGAGTGTATTGCGGGGCGATTGGTTATATCGGATTTGATGGCAGAATGGACACCAATATCGCCATACGCACGATGGTGTATGGAAACGGAGAGATTCGATTATGGGCCGGGGGCGGGATCGTGGCTGATTCAGATGCGGCGTCCGAGTTTCAGGAAACGCTGGATAAAGCCGCAGCTATGCTTCAGGTCTTGTATCATTTCGGCGCCAGAAGAAAAATAGATGGAGATATATAATATTATGATTATTTTAAGAAAATCAACCGATCGAGGACGTGCTGAACATGGCTGGCTGGATAGTTGGCACAGTTTCTCGTTTGCCGATTATCACGATCCGGCACATGTCAATTTTTCCGTCTTGCGTGTGATCAATGAAGACAGGGTGGCCGCAGGTCAGGGGTTTGCCACGCACGGTCATCGTGATATGGAAATCCTCAGTTATGTTCTGAGCGGTTCCCTGCAACACAGGGACAGTATGGGGAATGGCAAGGTAATGACGTGGGGTGAGGTGCAGCTGATGAGTGCCGGCACCGGCGTCATGCATAGTGAATTCAATCCGTCAGTCACGGAAGGGGTGCATTTTCTGCAGATCTGGATTGTGCCAAACCAGCAAGGCGTTACACCTGGCTATCAGCAAAAACATTTCAGTGCAGAAGAAAAGCGCGGGCGCTGGTGCTTGCTGATTTCACCCGATGGCAATTCCGGTTCCTTGAAGGTGCATCAGGCTGCAAATGTCTATGCGGCACTTGTAAATGGTGATGAGACGCTGTCGTTTGCAATTCCGCCGGGCAGGAATGTGTATCTGCATCTGGCAAGAGGTGCGGTGAGGTGTGGTGAGTATGCGCTTGCCGCTGGTGATGCACTGATGTTCAGCGGGGAGCATGCCTTGCAGCTGGAGCAAGGCAAGGAAGCAGAATTATTGTTGTTTGACCTGCCCTGAGGGGGGGGCATTTTTCACCCGCGTGATGCGGGTGACTTCAGGAATCAGGCGCAGGTTGCGCATCACATTGGCCAGATGGATTCGGTTGTTGACTTGCAGGGTGAAGTACAGTGCGGTGTAATCGCCCTCGCTGCTGAAATTGACATTTTCAATATTGGAATCTGCTTCGGCAATGGCAGTTGCCACCTTGGCCAGTACGCCGCGCTGATTGGCGACAATCAATTTGATATTAACCTCAAACAGCTTGTTGATGTTTTTGTCCCAGGCTACATCCAGCCAGTCATCGGAAGTGGTCTTGCCCTTGCGCAGTGTCTGGCAATCGTGGGTATGCACCACCAGTCCCTGGCCGCTCTTGATCACGCCGATGATGGGGTCTCCCGGTATCGGCATGCAGCATTTGCCGAATTGAACGGCCATACCCTCGGTGCCAAGGATGGTGATGATGCCTTTGCTGGCGGCAGCCTGCAGGCTGGAGTCCTCTGTCACCATCGCCAGCTTGCGGGCGATCACGGTATTCAGGCTGCGTCCGAGCCCGATGTCGGTAAATATTTCCTGGCGGGATTTTGCGCTGGATTCGCGGATCAGCTTGTCCCAGCTTGCGTCGTCTATTTCTGCAAGCTTCTTGCCCAGTGCTTGCAGGGCCTGGTTAAGCAGGCGCTCACCCAGCGCGGCAGACTCTTCCTGATGCATCGTTTTCAGTGTATGTCGAATCTGGCTGCGCGCCTTGCTGGTGACGACAAAACTCAACCATGCCGGATTGGGGTGGGCGTGGGGTGCGGTAATGATCTCGACCCGGTCGCCGTTGTTCAGTTCGGTGCGGAGCGGGACCAGTTCAAAATTCACCTTGGCAGCCACGCAGCGGTTGCCGATGTCGGTATGCACACTGTAGGCAAAATCAACTGTGGTTGCACCGCGTGGTAAAGACAGGATCTTGCCTTGCGGGGTAAACACATAGACCTCGTCCGGGAACAGGTCAATTTTCAGGTGTTCCAGAAACTCCACAGAGTCGCCGCTCTGGCTCAGGCTTTCGAGCAGGCTTTGCAGCCATTGGTGGGTTTTTACATGCAGTTCGTTGATCTGCGTTTCGCCAGTCTTGTACAGCCAGTGAGAAGCCACGCCCGCATCGGCAACGCGTGCCATTTCTTCAGTGCGTATCTGCACTTCGATGGGGGTCCCATAGGGACCAAACAGGGTGGTGTGCAGCGACTGATAGCCATTGGCTTTGGGGATGGCAATGTAGTCCTTGAATTTTCCCGGGATGGGTTTGTACAGGCCATGCAGCAAACCCAGCGCGATATAGCAGGCGTTGACGTCCTTTACCAGCACGCGGAAACCATAAATATCCAGTACCTGGGAAAAGGTCAGCGACTTTGCCTGCATCTTCAGGTAAATGCCATACAGATGCTTTTCACGTCCCTTTACTTCGGCCTGGATGTGGTTTTCGGCAAGGCGCAGGCGGATGGCGTCCTGAATTTTGCCGATCACTTCAGGTCGGTTGCCACGAGCGGCCTTGAGCGCCTTGGCCAGTACGTTGTAGCGATTGGGATGCAGGTACCTGAAACTGAGATCTTCCAGTTCGTGGAAAATATCGTTCAACCCAAGCCGGTTGGCGATAGGGGCATAGATTTCCAGCGTTTCCTTGGCAATACGCGCAGATTTGGCTGGTGGAACCGAGCCCAGCGTACGCATATTGTGTAGCCGGTCAGCCAGTTTGATCAGGATAACCCGCACATCACGGGCCATCGCCAGCAGCATTTTGCGGAAGTTTTCAGCCTGGGCATCTGCTACGGTTTCGAACTTGAGCTTGTCGATCTTGCTGAGGCCTTCCACCACATCAGCCACCGGCTTGCCGAATTGTGATGCAATGTCTGTTGCAGTGATTTCCGTATCTTCCACGACATCATGCAACAGCGCTGCAATGATGGCCTGGGTATCGAGATGCAGCTGGGTGAGAATGCGGGCGACAGCGATGGGGTGGGTAACGTAGGCTTCGCCAGACTGGCGGAACTGACCCTGATGTGCGGTCTTGCTGAGCTCGACAGCGCGCTGGATGTGTTCTACATCCTCGGGTTTCAGGTAGCCTGAAACCTCCTGAATGAGCTCTTCAACCTCAGACATAGGGTGGCAGGGTGAATCATCAGGCCATGCCGCGATTCAGGATCTCAAGGCCAACCTTGCCTTCACTGATTTCTCGCAGCGCGATCACGGTGGGTTTGTCATTGCTTTCGGAAACCATGAAGTTCGAGCCATTTGCAATCTGGCGAGCGCGGTAGGCGGCAGCGAGTGTCAGCTCAAAACGGTTTGGGATGTGGTGCAAGCAATCTTCAACTGTAATACGTGCCATTTTTCATTTCTCCTGCTTCTGCAATTGGTTGATCAAGTCGGCGTGGCGTGCCAGCTGGCGTTCACGGCCCAGGGCAGACGCCACGGTGATGGCATTGAGCTGCAGCAGCGCAACGTCCAGAATGTCGTTAATAATAACATAGTCGAACTCGGCTACATGACCGATATCCTCTTGCGCAGCCTGCAAACGGCGCGAGATGATATCGGCGCTGTCCTGCTTGCGGCCTGTCAGTCGAGTTTCAAGTGCGGTCAGTGAAGGGGGAAGTATGTAAATTGAAATGCTATCCGGGAATTTCTTGCGAACTTGCGCGGCACCTTGCCAGTCAATTTCCAGCAGGATGTCCCTTCCTGCGGCCATTTCCTTGCTGATCCACGATTGCGAAGTGCCATACAGGTTGCCGTAAACCTCGGCACTTTCGACAAAATCGCCATGTTTTGCCATTTCAAGGAATTGTTCCTTGCTGATAAAGTGGTAGTCCTTGCCATCAGTTTCGCCCGGACGGGCAGGTCTTGTTGTATAGGAGACTGATAGATCGATATTTTTATTGATGCCCAGCAGTGCATTGACCAGGCTGGTTTTCCCTGCACCGGATGGGGCGCTGACGACAAACAGATTGCCTTTCATGAATACTCCGTGGTGTAAGTTATGGAGCTGCCTGGTCAGCATAAAGGCCAAAAGAATGCCTTGGCGCTAATGCAGGTGTCCAGAAAGCCGTGATGGATTTGGAAGGCATGAATTATGCCTTATGTAACGGCTTTATTGCATGATCGTACAGGCTGTATTTCTGAATGTTAAGTATTGCAGTACTGAATTTCAGCTTGGGTGTTGTTCGGTTCGGCTCCGGCATGCCGTGGTGTCGAGTCGGCTGATAACAGATTATTGATCCGCAGCCAGCCAAGGCTTCGGCGGTTTTCTGGATTGATGCGTGAATTTTCAAATATTTCATCAGGATACAGGTGATTTTGAATGGATTTGGCAGGCGAATGTTGACTTGCCTCGCAGGGAGTATTTGACAGTCGGGCAATGTATCTTTAAAATCCGCGCCCTTCGAAGTTTACTCATTACCGTATTGGAAGTGCCATGAAAACATTTTCCGCAAAAGCACATGAAGTTCAGCATGACTGGCTGCTGGTCGATGCATCTGACAAAGTTCTGGGCCGTCTGGCTAGCCAGATTGCAGCTCGTCTGCGCGGCAAGCACAAGGCTATCTATACGCCGCACACAGACACCGGCGATTTCGTTGTCGTGGTGAATGCTGACAAGATTCGCGTAACCGGTACCAAGGCCAAGGACAAAATGTACTACCGTCACTCTACTTATCCGGGCGGTATTTACGAAACCAATTTCACCAAGCTGTTGAACCGTCATCCGCACCGTGTGCTGCACAAGGCTGTGCGCGGAATGATGCCCAAGGGCCCGCTGGGTTATGCAATGCTGCGCAAACTGAAGGTTTATGCAGGCGCAGAGCATCCGCATAGCGCACAGCAGCCAAAACCTGTTGATCTGTTGAAGGCATAATCATGAGCGTAAATTACAACTACGGCACAGGCCGTCGCAAAAATGCGGTAGCCCGCGTTTTCATCAAGCCAGGCAAAGGCGACATCATCGTTAACGATAAGCCGCTTGATGTTTACTTCTCCCGCGAAACTGGCCGCATGGTCGTACGTCAGCCACTGGAGCTGACAGACAATGTTGGCAAGTTCGACATCATGGTGAATGTACAAGGTGGTGGTGAGTCCGGCCAGGCAGGCGCAGTACGCCATGGCATTAGCCGCGCACTCGTAGATTTTGATGAGTCACTGCGCTCCGCCTTGCGTGTGGCTGGTTTGCTGACCCGTGACGCGCGTGAAGTAGAACGTAAGAAAATGGGTTTGCGCAAAGCCCGCAAGCGCAAGCAATATTCCAAGCGCTAATTGCTGCAAAACATGGAAAAACCGCCTTATGGCGGTTTTTTCATTTAACATTCCGAAATTATCTGCATGGGTTGCAAAACTTTTTGAGCTGAATTGTGCCAAACCTTGATATCGGTACAGGATGTATGATGTTTTGGCTGAGCATTTGCCGATGCATAGGAAAAGCTGGATCAGAAAAACTGATCATGTTGGTTTCGCAGATTTGACTGGGATCTATTTCTTTCCGAAATTACCTTGCTAGTATGAGATTAAAAAGACATATAGAACGCAGATTCAGCATTTCAGCGCAAAGGCTGGCAGTAAAGCCGCATATCCCCTGGTATATCCGCTGGGCAATAGCCATACCACTGATAGCGGTGTTAAGCAGTTTGGTCTGGTGGGCTTACGATTCGGGACTGGAGCTGGCCGGATTTCATCGTGGAGAGGCTGCTCGCGAGCTTTCCGATTTACATGAAAAAGTCAGCATGTTGCAGGATGAAAATGCAAAATTAAGTAGCAGGGCAGCCTCATTTGAGCGGCAGGCGCAGATGGAGCACGCGGCAAATGAGGAAATCGTTAATCAAATCAAAAACCTCAGTGAGGAGAATGTCCGTCTCAAGGATAATCTGTCGTTTTTCCAGACTTTGCCTTTGACCCAGACGGATGTGGAAAGTGATCTGTCCATCTTGAAGCTGAAGGTTGAACATGACTCGTTGCCGGGTGAATATTTCTGCCGCATGATACTGGTGCAGTCAGTGAAGCAGCGTAACAAGGCTTTTCAGGGGAATATGCAGCTGATCGTAAATGCGGTTCAGAATGGCAAAAAAGTAGTGATACAATTCCCGTCAGCAAATGCAGAAGAACAATCTGCATATCAGTTGAATTTCAAGTATTATCAAGTGATTGACCGCGGTTTCAAGGTTTCTCCCGATATCTCCATTCAGAATGTCCAGGTTAGGGTTTATGAACGAGGAACCAAGGAGCCCAAAGTGATTGAAAGCGCGAGCTTGATATAAGTTGTTAACTTCAGGAGGTTAAATGTTTGGTTCAGGAAACAGCAAGCCGCAAAATCGTATTGATTCCCTGATTGGCGCAGGAACCAGGATAGTCGGCGATGTTCATTTTACCGGCGGATTGCGCGTAGACGGCGAAATTGATGGCAGTATCATTGCAACTCCGGGCAAACCCAGCACACTGGTATTGAGCGAGCATGCGCGTGTGAATGGTGAAGTGAATGTAACCCACCTGGTCGTGAATGGTGAAGTGACAGGGCCGGTAAGTGTGGCAGAATATCTGGAACTGCAAAGCAAGGCCAAGGTCACAGGAGATGTGCATTACAAGACCCTGGAAATCCAGCTGGGTGCAGTCGTGGAAGGCAAGCTGATTCATTTGGCAGATGCGGCAGAAAAAGTTGTGGCTTTCAAATTGGGTAATTCTGAACCTGCCTGATGGAATTCTGAATTTATTTCATATAATCATATAGTTATGCAAAGGAGATGGTCATGAACGCAGTGACTGAAATGCAGGATCCCCTGCTGTTTACCGATAGTGCTGCAAACAAGGTAAAACAGCTGATAGATGAGGAAGGCAATACTGACCTGAAATTGCGGGTATTTGTTACGGGTGGTGGATGTTCCGGTTTCCAGTACGGATTTACCTTTGATGAGGTGATCAACGATGATGACACCGTCATGATGAAAAACGGTGTGCAATTGCTGGTTGACCCCATGAGCTTCCAGTATCTGGTTGGTGCAGAAATCGATTATCAGGAAGGTCTGGAGGGCGCTCAGTTTGTGATCAAGAACCCGAACGCCGTCACGACCTGCGGTTGCGGTTCTTCATTCTCTGCCTGATCAAGGCGAAGCGGCAAGCGAAAGCGAGGGTGCTCAGCCCCCTCGCTTTTTTCATGCCTGAATTTCAGTGAATGGGGGACGCTCAAGCCTGATGGATCGCGCCCAGGATGCATGGATGCCGGGCGCCAGTTACTTCGGGCAGGTTGGCAGGGTGTCGATCCAGTGTCTGTTTCGCCAGCCATGCAAAAGCAATGGCCTCCAGCCAGTCAGCGTTGATGCCGAGATCATCGGTGAGTCTGATCAATGCCTCAGGCAACATTGCCTGCAGGCGACTGATCAGCGCTGCATTATGCGCGCCGCCGCCGCACAAATAAATTTCCTGAGCACCTTCACAGTGCCGGATAATGGATGTGGCGATACAGGTGCAGGTCAATTCAAGCAATGTGGCCTGTACATCTGCCACGGATTCATTGCCTTTCAGCTTGCTGGAAAGCCAGTGCAAATTGAACAGGTCGCGTCCACAGCTTTTGGGTGGGGGCATGCTGAAATAGGATTCCTGCAACAGGTTTTCCAGCAGGGATTTCAGTACAGCTCCGCTTGCCGCAAGGGCGCCATTCTTGTCGTAAGTCTGGCCGGTATGATGCTGCATCCAGGCGTCCATCAGCAGGTTGCCTGGGCCGCAGTCGAAGCCGCACGCGGGTTTTCCTGGAGCAAGATCAGTCAGATTGCTGATGCCGCCTATATTCACAATGACGCGATGTGTTTCTGGATGGCGCAATAACTGTTGATGGAAAGCCGGCACAAGTGGCGCACCTTGTCCGCCTGCGGCGATATCACGACTGCGGAAGTCGTTGATCGTGGTAATGCCGCTGATTTCGGCGAGCATGGCGCCATTGCCAAGCTGGATGGTATATCCATGCTCCGGACGGTGACGTATGGTCTGTCCATGGCAGCCGATCGCGCGGATTTCGGCGGGGCTTGCATCCGACTTTTCCAGTAATTTGCTGACCGCGTCCGCATACAAGGTTGCCAGTGTGTTCGCAATCAGGCTTGCACGTTGCAGCTCGTCGCCGGCAGGCGTGTGCAAGGCCAGCAAAGATTGGCGTAATGCTTCCTGATAGGGTTCGTAGTGGGTGGCGATCAGTTTCGGTGCGCGACCGGAAAAATCCAGCAGGGCGACATCAATGCCATCGAGACTGGTCCCGGACATGATGCCTATATAAAGTTCCGGGTTTTCCATGCTGTCTGCCGATGTGACGTATCAGTTGGCAGCGGCGAGTTGCTTGCTATCGAGCAGGTTGAGTTGCTCCTTCAATGCTGACGTACTGGCGAGGAACTGGCGCTTTTGTGCCGGATTGATCGGTTTGGCATCGGGTAATGCGACATTCAGCGGGTTATGGTGCACGCCGTTGATCTTGAATTCATAGTGCAGGTGTGGGCCGGTCGCCAGGCCGGTCTGGCCGACATAGCCGATGATATCGCCTTGCTGCACGCGCTGCCCCTTATGCAGGCCGGTAGCAAAGCGTGACAGATGGCCGTATGCAGTAGAGTATGGGCTCTGGTGGTTGATCATGATCACATTGCCGTAGCCGCCCATATTGCCTACAAAGCTCACGACGCCATCTGCAGTGGCCTTCACCTTGGTGCCTATGGATGCGGCGTAGTCTACGCCTTTGTGCGCGCGCCATTTGTTGAGGATGGGGTGAAAACGCGAAAGGCTAAAGCCGGAACTGACGCGAGTGAATTCCAGCGGGGAGCGCAGGAAGGCTTTATGCATGCTGTGGCCGTCAGGACTGTAATAATTGCCGTGCCCTGGAGATGATTCAAAATATAGCGCCTGATAGGCGTGGCCCTGGTTGATGAACTCTGCAGCGAGTATCTTGCCGGTGGAAACCGGTTCGCCATTGCTGTAATTCATTTCATAAATCACCGAGAAATGATCTCCTTTACGCAGGTCTCGGTGGAAATCGATATCACCACTGAAAATGTCCGCGAGTTGTACTGCTGCGGAGTCGGAAATGCCTGCCTGGTCGGTTGCAGCAAACAGCGTGCTGCTGATCCTGCCTGTGCGCACGAGGATGCGCTTTTCTGACTGCAGCTCGGCTTCACGGGTTTCAAATCTGCCCTGCCTGTTTTCAGTTATGACTTGCTTGCCCGCGCTATTGATGTATCGCAGGGAAACCAGGCTGCCATCAGCCAGGGTTTCAGCCTGTACATTTTTGCCAACCGGCAGGTGTTGCAGCGAATCCGGATTTTTTGCGTTACGCAAATACTGGCTTGCTGCAGGATCGTCTACATTCAGCCTGCGCAGCAGCTCATCTACAGTATCGCCGCGCTGGACACGTTCAGAACGCCAGAATGTGCCGGTCGCAACACTGTCATGCGCGTGAGTGGGCAGGACAAGGTTCTCTACCACTTTCTGGTTAAGGTCAAAGGGGATTTCACTTTGCGGGATGATGCCGAAAGCGGATACCACTGCAAGTAAGGGGATGGTAGAAATCGCAGTAAACCAGCGTAGTTTCAGTTTATGCTCGTGTAACAGGGATTTTTTTTGGTTTAGCATTTAAAATTCGGGTCTTGAATGGATTTTGCCAATCGGTCGATTTGTTATGATCGGCCTGTCTCAATTGCCAAGCATCTTAGCAGAAATGCATGTATGCTCAAAATTTAAATAAATACATAAAGTTATAGTTTGGGTATGGAACAGCGCGAAGTTATTGAAATCATTAAACGAGGATCCAGTGAATTATTGCTGGAAGCTGAATTGAAACAGAAGCTGGCTCAGGGACGACCGCTGCGTATCAAGGCCGGATTTGACCCTACTGCACCAGACCTGCATCTGGGACATACTGTTTTGATTAATAAATTGAAGCAGTTGCAGGATCTTGGGCATCAGATATTGTTTCTGATCGGAGATTTCACCGGCATGATTGGTGACCCTACCGGAAAAAATGCCGCACGCCCGCCCCTGTCACGTGAACAGGTGAAGGCGAATGCAGATACTTATCAGGAACAGGTTTTCAAGATACTGGATCCGGCAAAGACCGAAGTGGTATTCAATTCCACCTGGATGGATAAGTTCAGCGCAGTGGACCTGATACGCCTTGCCTCTACCCATACGGTTGCACAGATGCTGGAGCGGGATGATTTTTCCAAGCGCTATGCCGGCAATCTGCCAATCGCAATTCATGAATTCATCTATCCGCTGGTGCAGGGGTATGACTCTGTTGCCCTCAAGGCGGACATCGAGCTGGGCGGCACTGACCAGAAATTCAATTTGCTGATGGGGCGCGAGTTGCAGAAGCATTTCGGCCAGCCGTCGCAATGTATCCTGATGATGCCCTTGCTGGAAGGGACGGATGGCATTAACAAGATGTCCAAATCGATGGGCAACTATATTGGCATTACCGATACGCCGCAGGATATGTTCGGCAAACTGATGTCTATCTCGGATGAACTGATGTGGCGCTATCTGGAGCTGTTGTCATTCGAGAGCATGTCAACCATCAAGGGCTGGCAAGAAGAAGTGAACCGGGGCAGGAATCCGCGGGACATCAAGGTGATGCTGGCGCAGGAGTTGGTGGCGCGTTTCCATAGCCGCAAGGCTGCCGAAGATGCGCTGGCAGAATTCGAGGCGCGCTTCAGGCAAGGTGTATTGCCTGACGACATGCCCGAAGTTATGGTCAGTTCCAGTGACGGAGGCATAGGGATAACGCACCTGCTGAAACAGGCTGGCCTGGTGGATAGCACATCAGATGCGATACGCATGATTGCCCAGTCTGCGGTCAAGCTGGATGGCGAGCGGGTGAGTGACAAGACGTTGCAGATCAAGGCAGGCGCCATCGTTGTGGCGCAGGTAGGCAAACGGAAATTTGCGAGGATTACTGTCAGTTGATTTGTTTGGCGGGTAATTGTTACAACGACAATTAATATAATATAAACATATACTTATATAATTTACTGCAGAGAGAAGGCGCAATGCCAGCGGGCTTATGCCTGGGAAGCTTCAGCCTGATCCGGCCATAAAGTTTCGACAATGCTTGCCGATAAGCCTAAATAACTGGCACAAGAGTCAATATCGGGCGTGAATTATCGGCAGACAGAAGCTCAATGGAAATACTCAACCAGTACCAAGCTGACGTGAATAAACTGAACCCATTTCGAAATACGTAGCGGGTTTTGACTGCAACATGCAGGATCGAATGGAAAGTTAAGTCTACTGACGAAATGGATGATTAATGTCTGCCAAGATGTAGCTCTGCATTTCCATTTGACTATTCCAACCTGGGGCCGGACGTGATAATTGAAGTGCAAATGCACTGAAGCGTGAGCTGCAGCGAGCGGCAATTGATGCGATACTTGGCCAGAGGCATTGTTTTCAGGCTGGTGCATTGCGAGGGCTGTAAGGCACAGTTACCTTGTGCGGGCTATATTTATGACAGAAGTGGCGGACGATACGGCATACGCATGAAAACAGAATACATTGCAAAACATGCTTGGCAGGCTGTAACACTGGTTGCGGGTGAAGTGCTGCTTTTTGCATTTGGCGAGCCTATGCTTGCAATGCTGGTATACGCAGTGCCTGTGATTCTATGGAGCCTGCTGGGGACTGCCGGCAGCATCAGGGAGGAAGCCGAAAGCGAATCTGTAAATGAGTCTCAAGCGGGCCGGCCAGAACAATCCAGGGTGGCGCTGCTGCAAGACGGATTTGCCTCTTTGAGGCAGGAGGTCATGGATTTGATTGATGAAGTCGGCTCTGATCTGTCTCAGCAGCGCAGTGTCCAGTCAGACGCGGTCAGGCGCCTGATTGCAAGTTTCCAGAGCATTGAATCGCTGATCAGGGAGCAGACCAGGCTGTCGACGGGCGTTATCAATATTGTTAGCCACAAGCAAGCTGATACGGATATTTCGGAAACCAGCCACTTTGATGAAATTGTCGGGATTGTGCACCGCATGGCTGACAGCATATCAAGCAACGGACAATCCAGTGTGGAAATGGTGCAAGTGTTTGCCTCTCTGAAAGGGCGTATTGAAGCGGTGACGCAATTGCTGGGAGAAATGGAAAGCATCAGCAAGCAGACCAATCTTCTGGCCCTGAATGCGGCAATTGAGGCGGCTCGCGCAGGAGAATTCGGCAGGGGATTTGCTGTAGTGGCCGATGAGGTCAGGTCGCTATCGGCCCGGAGTGGCGATTTTTCCAGCCAGATTGAGGCTGAGACATCGGGAATGCGGCAGATCATGGGCAAGGCTGCTGCCATCATTGCAGACCTTGCTTCAAAAGATTTAAACTTGGCCTTGGACACGCAGGGGCGTGTGCAGCAGATACTGGATGAGGCCGAGAAAAATTCTAGCATGGTTGCCATGCAGCTTGAGCAGATGTCCGCAATTACCGGCAAGGTCGGTATCGAGGTGGATGCCGCAATCCGTTCTTTGCAGTTTGAAGATCTCTTGCGTCAATTGAATGAAAGAATCGATGGCCGTGTCCAGGCACTGGAAGAGGGATTTGATACATTATTTGATACTGCGGAACAGGGAATCATGAATAACAGTGCTGAAAAAATTGCCGGCCAACTGGAATCTGCGCGTCTCAAAATGCACCAGGCAGCAACACATCGCGTGAGTGTACATCAGGAAAACATGGATGGCGGCGATGTTGAGCTTTTCTGATTTTTACGCGGGATGAATGGCATGAAAAGGCTGCTGGTGGTGGATGATGAGCAACCCATTCGTTCAATGCTCAATGACCTGTTGGGTGATGACTACGAAGTCATGCTGGCTGCAAATGGCCAGGAGGCGTTTGCATTGCTGAACAGCCATTCATTTGACCTGATCATCACTGATCTGGTCATGCCTGAAATGAATGGCATCGATCTGATCACTTCAATACAGAAAATCAGTCCTGATCTCAAAATTATCGCCATTTCTGGCGGTGGCGGTCTCAATGGCAGGTTTGACTACTTGCCGGTGGCTGAGCTTTTGGGTGCAGAAAAGATATTCCGCAAACCTTTCGAGCTGAGCAAGCTGAAGAAAACCGTGGATGCCATGCTGGGCCAGCATTGAAGGGCCAGTGCGCGCATATTTTTATAAACAGGCCGGGCGCATTGCACCGGATACCGTATTTTGGATAAGCAGCAGGGTGACAAGCGCGCATGAGCGAACAACCTGACTTGAGCGGTAAACAGGCATTTGCAGAACGTTTGAGCGTCATGCGTTCCGAGTATGTCCGGAATTTGCCTGGCAAACTGTCCAGCATGCAATATGCCTGGGATGCAATTCAGCATAAAACAGCTTCTTCTGAAACAATAGACTCCCTTTACTGGGCAGCCCACAACCTTTCCGGGTCTGGCGGCACATTCGGTTTTCCGGACATTACAGCGACCTCAAGATCCTTATTGGCAGCCCTGATGGATTTCAAGCATGCGGGCTACCGGCTTGATGTCGAGTCAGCTGCTCAAATTGGCAAAGCACTGAATGCCCTCGGCATCGCAATCAGGCGTGAAGTCGTGAATGGCAACCTGCAGGCAGTTACACTGATTGATGACTCTGGCAACGAGCGGGGACATGAAATGCGGCGGCAGGTGTATCTGGTTGACTCCGACAGTGAGTTTGCATACAGGATTGCAGAGAAGTTGCAGAACTATGGCTATGCAGTCAGAATCTTCGAAGGCACTGCAGAATTCGAGGTGATGGTGGCGTCCGGACGGCCAGATGCCATCCTGATGGAAATGTCGCTTCCATCAGGAGCGTTTGCGGGAGCAGACTGCATATTGAGGCACAAGGAAAGTCTTGACGGCATTCCAGTCATTTTTCTCAGCAGGCGTGATGACCTGGAATCAAGATTACATGCAGCACGCGCAGGTTCCTATCATTATTTTGTCAAGCCGGTTGATATGCCTCTGTTACACCAGAAACTGGATTGGGTGACCAAATTCTGGGGAAAACCGGAATACAAGGTGTTGCTGGTAGATGATGATGAATACCTGACCGGGGTATATAAGTCGATATTTGAAGCTGCGGGCATAACGGTCAGTTTGCTGAATGACCCAGCACTGGTCATCGGGAAAATGCAGCAGGACATGCCGGACCTGATCCTGCTTGATGTCAATATGCCGGGAATCAATGGGCTCGAGCTTGGGTCAGTCATCAGGCAGTTCGAAGCCTTCATGCACATTCCGATCGTTTTCCTCACCGCAGATGTAAATATGGACAAGCGTCTTGCGGCGATGCATCTGGGGGGGGATGATTTTCTTGGAAAGGGCGTTGCCCCTGCATTCCTGATTGAGGTGGTCCGTACCCGAATTGAAAAATCCCGCAACCTGAAATCCGGCGAGCAGCAAATCAAGAAACTGATCCATGAGTATGAGAACCTGCGAAAAGCACAGGATAACCACTCCATGATTTGCACGATTGATCCTGCGGGAAATATGACGGACGTGAATGACAGGATGTGCAGTAGTACGGGTTATACAAGAGCAGAGTTGCTGAATAAATCCTTCAGAATGCTGGGTTCCGAAGTGAACCCGGCGTCATTTTATGACAGGATGTGGGACATACTGTGCCAAGGCAAGGTGTGGCAAGGCCAGATCCAGAAGAGAACGAAAAGCGGACAGCCATTATGGCTGGATGTCACGACAACGCCTATACAGGATGGGTTCGGAACTATCGAGAAATTCATTTCGATAAGAACCGACATTACAAAACTGAAAGCGCTGGAGCTGGGTCTGCGCGAAGAACGGGAGCGTCTGACGCTGGCTATGGAAGCAACCAACACGGGATTGTGGGAGTGGAACATTGCCGAGAACGCAACTTATTACAGTGAGCGATGCAGGAAATTGCTGAATATGTCACCGGAAGTCGACATTTCCTGGCCAGAGCTTATTCATCCTGATGATTTTGATGTTGCAGTGGAACAGTTGGTGCGCCACATCATTGGAGAGGTCGGGATGTATACCTCCGAGCACAGGAAAATAAATGCTGACGGCGGTTGGGATTGGGTGCTGGAGAGTGGAAAAGTGGTAGAAACCGATGAGCAGGGTGAAATCGTGCGCATGATAGGCACCATGCAAATCATCAATGCGCGTAAAGCGCTTGAGGCAATACAGGAGCAGCTCAGCAGGCAGCTATTGCAGTCTTCCAAAATGGAAGCCATTGGCCAATTGACCAGTGGTGTTGCACATGACTTCAATAATATCCTTGGCGGAATGCTTGGATATGTTGAGTTGTCGACGGGTTTGCTGGGGCGTGACAATCCGAATCTGGACAAGTTGCAGCGGTATCTTGGTGAAATCCAGAGTGCAGGTACGCGGGCAAAGGAGCTTGTTGAACAGATGCTGGTTTTCTCCAGGCTGTTGCCCGAAGCTGAAGAGCAGGCCCAGCCCGTTACCCGGGTTCTGCCTGTGGTCAAGGAAGTCATCAATCTCCTGATATCAACGATCCCTGCAACTATCAAATTGAGTTTTCATTTGCCTGAAGAGGATCTCAGGACGGCGATACAGCCAGTTCATCTGCACCAGATACTGCTGAATCTCGGAATCAATGCGAGGGATGCCATAGGTAAGTATGGCGAGATTGATATCAAGGTGGGCAAGTCCGAAATTTCCGGGCTGGAATGCGCATCCTGTCATCAGCGATTCACAGGAAAATTCATTGAATTGATCGTCAAAGACAATGGTTCCGGCATACCGCCGGAAATTCTGAACAAGATCTTCGATCCTTTCTTTACGACCAAAAGCGCTGATAAGGGTACAGGCATGGGGCTGGCGGTTGTGAGCAGTGTGGTACACCCCCTCGGCGGGCATATTCGGGTGGAAACGGAACCGGGCCGGGGATCAATGTTCAGGATATACCTGCTTGAGGCGGAGGGAGGGCTGGGCGAAAGCCTGCAGGGAAGTGGCGAATCGGAAATGGAGGTGCCGGGGCTCACCGGAGTGCGCATATTGCTGGTCGATGATGAACATACCATGGCTGCAATGCTCAAGGAATTGTTGAGCATCAATGGCGCAGAAGTTTCTGCTTTTACTGATTCAGGGGCGGCTCTCAGGGAATATTTGCTCAGGCCGGATGAATTTGACCTGGTCATTACGGATGAAACCATGCCGGAGCTTACCGGACTGGATTTGGCAAAGCAGATACATAGCCGCACACCTGGCCTGCCCATCATTCTGTGTACCGGTTATAGTGAACGCATCACGCCTGAAGCAGTGGAAAATGCAGGGATTGCATTTACGATGACGAAGCCCTTGAAGGTGTCGTTATTGCTTGCAAAAATACACGAACTTATGAGCAGAAGTCATGCCGGTATGGGCGATTACCTGAACCGGCCTGGCGGCGGAAGCGAAAGTACTACAGGATAATAAGTAAACTCGGGTAACGGCAGAGATCGGCACCCGCGCGGAGGAGAGAACCATGCATTCAGGCATCATCCCATCGTACAAGACTGCCTTGAAACCCATGATGGGAGTAATTTTATTCCTGGCTGCCATACTAGTCTTTTTCTGGCTCGCACCGGCAATTCAGGGTGTCAAGGGGATCGCCGGATATCCGCCATTGCATACGATACTGGAGCTGTTTGCAGTTATAGTCTGCTTGCAGGTGTTTTCCGTTGGCTGGTTTGCTCACGGTAGCGTTCAGTACAAAAACCTTGTTCTGCTTGCCACTACATTTCTGGGCGTAGGATTGCTGGATGTGATGCATGCGCTTTCCATCCGGGGCATGCCGGATTTCATTACTTCCAATGGTACGGAAAAAGCCATTTTCTTCTGGACTGCGGCGAGATTTTTTTCTGCACTGGGCTTGCTTGCCATTTCCATCCTCCCCTGGCGTCCGCTATCTGGCCAGATCAAGCGGTGGAGGTCGCTGGCTGCAATGCTGGCGGTCGTGTTGCTGGTGATCTGGTCGGGTTTGTACCATCTGGACTGGTTTCCGCACACATTTATTCATGGCCAGGGATTGACCACCATCAAAGTGAGCCTGGAGTATGTTCTGGTAGCCATGTTTTTGCTGGCTGCCTTGAGATTATTCATGCTGATGCGAGAAAAGCAGCCCTTCGATGTGGTTGGGCTGTTTACTGCTAGCATCATCATGGCCTTCAGCGAGCTGTTTTTTACGCTTTATTCCGATACTGCCGATATTTTCATGATCCTTGGCCATGTATATAAAGTCATCGCATACATATTCATTTATAAAAGCTTGTTCCTTTACAACGTCAGCTATCCCTATAGACGTTTGCAGGAAGCCAATATTTTGCTGGAGCAGCAGATTGCTGACAGGATTCGTGCTGAAGACCGGCAGCGAATCTCGGAGCTGAATTTCCGTCAGTTGATCGAACTTTCACCTTTGCCAATCAGTGTCAGGGATGCAAATGGAAAACTCAAATTCATCAATCGCAGGTTTATCGAGATATTCGGTTATGAATTTGAGGATATTGAGAGCAGGGCGCAGTGGCGTCTGAAGGCATTTCCGGATGCGGCGTATCGGGCAGAAGTGGATATTGGCTGGAAAAGGTTGCAAGCAGCTGCAGTTGTGAATAACGGGCTGATGGGCAGTAAGGAGTATGAAATTACCTGCAAGGATGGGAAAGAGCGTGTCGTACAGACGACCGGTTCGGTGCTTGGAGGTATTGAGTTCGTGATTTTCAATGATCAGACCGAGCAACGCGCTGCGGAAATTCAGACGCGGACCCTCTGGACGGCAATCGAACAGAGTCCCCTATCCATCGTGATCTGTAATCTTGAGGGAAATATCACTTACGTAAATCCGCACTTTGTTTCCCTTACGGGATATAGCCCTCAGGAAGTGCTGGGGAAAAATATGAACATCCTGAAATCAGGTTCGACGGCTACCTCAACATATACGGAATTGTGGCAGAAGATTACGCGGGGCGAAAATTGGCAGGGTGAGTTGTGCAATCGCAAAAAAAATGGTGAGTATTACTGGGAAAATGTTCATATTGCGCCTGTCAGGGGGGGAGATGATCAGGTGAACAACTTTGTAGGGATCCAGCTTGATATTACCCAGCGCAAATTGATAGAAGACGAGCTGCGCAAGTCGAATGAGATGCTGGAGTCGCGAGTGCTTGAGAGAACGCATGAGCTGCAGCTGGCCAAAAAGGATGCGGAAGCTGCGAGTGAAGCGAAGAGCAGTTTTCTGGCCAATATGAGCCATGAGATACGAACTCCGTTAAATAGCATCATAGGCATGACTCATCTTGTGCTGAGAGGACAGCTTGCGCAAAAGGAGCGTGAATATATCACCAATATCCATCATGTATCGCAGCACTTGCTTAATGTAATCAATGACATACTTGATTTCTCAAAAATTGAGGCCGGTAAGATGACGTTGGAGTCGATTGATTTCCGGATGCAGGTTGTACTTGATCATATCGAAAGGCAGGTAAGTGATGCGCTGATGCAGAAAAACCTGAAACTGACTTGCGAGGTTGACCCGGATTTGGAGGGCGTGTTGCGAGGAGACCCGTTGCGACTGGGGCAGGTGCTGTTGAACTACATCAGCAATGCAATCAAGTTTACCGAACGCGGAGAAATCGTGGTTCTTGCCAGACTGATCAAGGCGGATGAGAAGGGCTTGCTGGTACGATTTTCTGTAAAGGATACCGGGATAGGAATTTCACCAGCGCAGATCAAACAGTTGTTTCAGGTATTCCATCAGGCGGATGCATCAACCACTCGCAAATTCGGCGGTACCGGGCTGGGGCTTGCCATATGCAAGAAAATTGCCGAAATGATGGGAGGTACATTGGGTGTGGAAAGCCAGCCTGGACAGGGGAGTGAATTCTGGTTTGAGCTATATCTGATCCGAGGCGAGGGAGAGGGAGCTTACCCTGATAACTTGCAGGAAGCAGAGCATTACAATCTTAAAGGCAAGCGCATTCTGCTGGTTGAGGATAATCTGTTTAACCAGAAAGTCGGAATGGAATTGCTGGATATCGTGGGGGCGGATGTAATCATCGCAAATAACGGGCGTGAGGCAACCAGGATAATCGAGAGCGAGAGTTTTGATTGCGTACTAATGGATGTACAGATGCCTGTCATGGATGGCTTTGAGGCGACGCGCATCATGCGTGGCAATCCGGCGCTCGCGACCTTACCGATCATAGCGATGACTGCAAATGTCGGGGTTGAGGATCAGCAACGTTGCTTACAGGCAGGCATGACGGACTTCATCGCCAAACCCATACAGCCGAAAGTGATGTATGCAACGATTGCAAAACAGCTGGGGATAATACGCATTGCGATGGCAGAAAATGCTGTTTCGGCTTCTGCTTTGCCAAAAGATGTTTCCGGGCTGTCTGCAATCGATTTGTCTGTACTCGAAGATACCTGGGGAAATAACCGGCTCAAGGTGATCCAGTATGCAAAAATTTTTGCAGAAACTCTTGAAGAAAACCTCGGACAGATCGATTTGGCAATGGCGTCCAATGATATCCCGCGGATGACCCTGTTGGCGCATAGTTGTAAATCGGCCGCAAGAACAGTTGGCGCGAGGGAAATGGGAGACTTGTGCGAGCAACTGGAAAATTGCAAGTCACTGGATAAATTGCAGGAGGCGCGGTCACTGATGGAAAGAATGCGCCCGATCATGCTAAATATCCTCGTAGAAACATCTCGGCTATGAACTCAGTCATGAAGCCGCCGCCTGCTGAAAACGCATTCGTGAAAAGATGACAGGAAGCAAATGAGTTCGGTATTTCATGTCATGAAATTAATATTAATATAATCAATGACTTGAAATTTAAGGCTTGCCGTGAAATACAAGAGATATTATTGTAGTGTGTTGTATCTATTGAAAATAGATGTGTTTTCCGGTTGCCTGGGGTGGTATGGGTCGGCAAGCGATTTTGCGGACTTGTTCAGGGTTGTATCATGAGGGCGGGTTTGCTAGAATCCCGCCCTCAAATTTTTTGATAAGGTAGTCTGTCTGATGACAACAATTCGTGTAAAAGAAAACGAGCCATTTGAAGTTGCAATGCGTCGTTTCAAGCGCTCCATCGAGAAAACCGGCCTGCTGACAGATCTGCGCGCCCGCGAATTCTACGAGAAACCCACTGCCGAGCGTAAGCGCAAGCTTGCTGCTGCAGTGAAACGCCACTACAAGCGTCTGCGTAGCCAGCTGTTGCCTCCAAAGTTGTACTGATTTTCGCCCGATTGTTTGCTAGTAACGAACGCAAGCAGTGAAAGTCATGGGCCTGAAACAGCAAATCAATGATGACATGAAAGCCGCCATGCGCGCCAAGGAAGGCGCGCGTCTGGCCGCTATTCGTCTGGTTCTGGCTGCCGTGAAGCAGAAGGAAATCGATGAGCGTATAGCGCTTGATGATGCCGCTGTTCTCGCGGTGCTGGACAAGATGGTCAAGCAGCGACGCGACTCTATTGAGCAATTTGAAGCGGGCGGTCGTCAGGATCTGGCCGATAATGAAAAGTTCGAGCTGAGCGTGCTGCAGGGGTACATGCCGCAGCAGATGAGTGAGGCAGAGATAGATGCGGCTGTAACACATGCGATTGCTGCCAGTGGAGCAGGCGGCCCTCAGGATATGGGCAAGGTTATGGCTGTCCTCAAGCCCCAGCTATCCGGCCGTGCAGATATCAGCAAGGTTTCAGGCTTGGTCAAATCCAGACTGGCCAAATCGTAATCGGGTCAAGCGTGATAATCGCTGTTCGGGCGTTTTCTCCTGATCTTTAGGGTTCGCGCGGAATTGGCCGCGAAGTCGCGGGGGCGGGGTGATTCCAAAAAGTTTTATTCAGGATTTGCTCAATCGTCTGGATATTATTGACGTAATCGAGCGCTATGTGCCGCTGAAGAAAGCAGGTGCAAATTATTCCGCTTGCTGTCCATTCCATAACGAAAAATCCCCCTCTTTTACCGTCAGTCCGGCCAAACAGTTTTATCATTGCTTTGGTTGTGGTGCACATGGTACGGCAATCACCTTCATGATGGAGCATGCCGGCATGGGCTTCGTGGAGGCGGTGGAAGAGCTGGCAAAGGGAGTCGGGATGGAGGTGCCGCGAGAAGCGCCACTTCCTGGGCAGCTGCAGAAAAAAGCGGCACCTGATCTTTACGAAGTCATGTTGAGTGCGACCCGCTATTATCGGGAGCAACTCAAAAAATCCAGCCGTGCAATCGAATATCTTAAAGGCCGTGGACTATCAGGAGAAATTGTTGCGCGGTTTGGTATCGGGTATGCCCCGGATGGCTGGCAGAACCTGGAATCCATAACTGCCAATTACCAGGATAAGAGTCTGGTCGAAACCGGCCTGGTGATCGAGGGCGACAATGGCAAGCGGTATGACCGCTTTCGGGATCGCATCATGTTTCCGATCGTCAATTCCCGTGGACAAGTCATCGGTTTCGGCGGACGGGTGCTGGACAAAGGCGAGCCCAAGTACCTTAATTCACCTGAAACGCCCTTGTTCGAGAAAGGCCGTGAATTGTACGGGCTCTTCCAGGCGCAAAAACCCATACGTAGCCAGCAGATGGTTGTCGTAGTGGAGGGCTATATGGATGTAGTGGCACTGGCCCAGCACGGCGTGGATTATGCCGTGGCAACGCTGGGAACGGCGACCACCCCATTTCATGTGCAGAAGCTGCTGCGCTTGACGGATCAGGTAGTTTTCTGCTTTGACGGGGATGCGGCGGGACAGCGTGCGGCGTGGCGCGCGATGGAAAATGCCTTGCCGCATTTGCAGGATGGGAAACGACTTGGGTTCCTGTTTCTGCCGGTAGAACATGATCCTGATACCTATGTGCGTGAGTTTGGCAGGGAAGCGTTTGAATATGAATTGCATAATTCATTGCCACTGTCAGGATATTTGCTGCGAGAACTTTCGGCAAAGGTGAATTTGCAAACACAGGAAGGCCGCAGCAACCTGCTGGAACTCGCAAAGCCCTTGTTGCTGGCCATTTCCGCACCAGCACTTGCTTTGTTGTTGCGCAAAGAGGTGGCGGCTCTTGCAGGCATTTCAATTCATGAACTTGATTCGCTGTATGGGGTCAAATCAACAATTGCCATGCCGCGGCGTGAATTGCAGAAAGCCGCGAGACCAGCCGTCTCAAATATGCGCATTTTGTTGCGTTGTCTGTTGTTCAGGCCGGGATTGGCAAGAGAGCTGCCGGATAACTTGATGGCAGACGATGGGCTTGTAGCCGCCATTTTTGAAATTCGGAGCTGGATATTTGCTCAGGATGAGGAGGTTACGTCTGCGGCCCTTTTCCAGTTTTTCCAGGGGACTGTGCATGAGTCGCTGGTGGTGGCCGAGCAGGCGGAAATCATCCAGTGGGGTGAAGCCTTTGATGTTCAGGCGGAATTTCAGGGGGTGCTGGGGAAGCTGGAAGATGAGGCGCGCAGGAAAAAATTCCATCAGTTGCAAGCCAAAATGGCCGGGAATGACATTAATATCTTGAGTGTCGAAGACAAGGCACTTTATCTGCAGTTATTGCGACGGAAGTGAGGCGTGGGACTTTTGAAGTAAAGTCGGGTATAATCCGCGACCCGCCTCTGTGGCATATTTAATTATGTCGCATTGATTCAATACTTTATATATACTGGTTATTTAACTTAACTGGGCATCCACTGATATGGCGACTCAGCAAGACAAAAAGAAAACTCCCGGCGGCAAGAAGTCGGCGTTGAATACGAAACTCGATGCAAATCTGCAGATTGCCGAGAATGCTTCTCCTTCGCAGATACATGATGTAGAGGAGCGGCGCACACGCCTTAAAGCACTGATCGTGCTTGGCAAGGAGCGTGGCTATCTGACGTACGCGGAAATCAACGACCACCTGCCTGAAATGCTTGAGGTCGAGCAGATCGAAGGCGTGGTCAGCATGATCAACGACATGGGCATCACGGTAACCGATCAGGCGCCTGATGCGGAAAGCATGGTCATGACTGAAGGTGCCGTCGTGGTTGTGGACGAAGACGCTGTAGAAGCAGCTGAACAAGCACTCGCGGCATCCACTGTCGATTCCGAATTTGGCCGCACAACTGACCCTGTTCGCATGTATATGCGTGAAATGGGCACGGTGGGTCTGTTGACGCGTCAGGACGAAATCGTCATTGCCAAGCGGATCGAAGAAGGCCTGAAGCACATGATCCAGGCAGTTTCAGCCTGTCCGGCCACAATTGCGGAAATCCTCGCGCTGGTTGAGAAGGTGCGGCTGGATGAGATGCGTATTGATGAAGTCATTGACGGATTCATCGAGGAAGAAGATGAGGTCGTGGTCAATGAGGAGCCTTCAGAAGAAGTCAGCGATGAAGAAATTGACGAGGATGAGGACGAGGAGTCCTCGGAAGATCGTGATGCACTTGTTGCAGCCAATCTGGAACAGCTCAAGGCCGATGCATTAGACCGATTTGCCGTTATAGCCGACCTCTTTGGCAAGATGGGCAAGGCCTATGAAAAGCACGGATATCGCAGCAAACAATACAACAAGCTGCAGGAGCAGATATCAGAAGACCTGATGCAGTTCCGTTTCTCTGCCAAACAGGTGGACAAACTGTGCGATACCATGCGCAGCCTGGTAGAGGAAGTGCGTCAGCATGAGCGCAGTATTCAGGATTTGTGCGTAAACAAGGCAAAAATGCCCCGTCCGCACTTCATCAAGATGTTCGTGAACAATGAAGACAATCTGAACTGGATTGATGACGAGATTGCCTCGAAAAAAGCATATAGCGAAACCTTGTCGCGTTTCCAGGCTGCAATCGTCGATCAGCAGACCCGCATGCTGGAAGTGCAGAAGCGTGTTGGCATCCCGATCAAGGACTTGAAGGATATCAACAAGCAGATGACAAATGGCGAGGCCAAGGCGCGTCGCGCCAAGCGTGACATGATCGAAGCCAACCTGCGTCTGGTAATCTCCATTGCGAAGAAATATACCAATCGCGGACTGCAGTTCCTTGACCTGATCCAGGAAGGTAATATCGGCTTGATGAAGGCAGTGGACAAGTTTGAATATCGTCGCGGATACAAGTTTTCAACTTATGCCACATGGTGGATACGCCAGGCGATTACGCGTTCAATTGCAGACCAGGCGCGCACCATCCGTATTCCGGTGCACATGATTGAAACCATCAACAAGATGAACCGCATTTCCCGCCAGATACTACAGGAAACCGGCATAGAGGCTGATCCGGCGACGCTTGCTGTGAAAATGGACATGCCGGAAGACAAGATCCGCAAGATCCTGAAAATTGCCAAAGAGCCAATCTCGATGGAAACGCCGGTTGGTGACGATGACGATTCGCATCTGGGGGATTTCATAGAAGACTCCAACAGCATGGCGCCAATCGAAGCTGCTGTATATGACAGTTTGAGAAATGTCACCAAGGACATACTTGACTCGTTGACTCCACGTGAAGCCAAAGTGTTGCGCATGAGGTTCGGTATCGAGATGAATACCGACCATACTCTGGAAGAAGTGGGCAAACAGTTTGACGTAACGCGTGAGCGCATTCGTCAGATTGAAGCGAAGGCGCTGCGCAAGCTGCGTCATCCTTCTCGTTCAGAGAAACTGAAGAGCTTCCTCGACGGCGATAACAGTTAGTGCTGTACCGGGACGTTAGCTCAGTCGGTTAGAGCAGAGGACTCATAATACATGGCGCAAACCTAACGGAATGCGCTAGAATGGCAGTAAAATCAATCGGTTGCAGCGTGTTTGTCTCGGTAGAGAAAAGCCACGTGTAATCGCTAAGTAACGGTTCAACGAGTAACGGGCCGCTAGCTCATGCTTGGTTAGAGCAGCAGACTCATAATCTGTTGGTGCTGTGTTCGACTCACAGGCGGCCCACCAAAACGAAGCCCCAGCCCTCACCGGCTGGGGTTTTTCGTTACTGCACCCCGCAACGCTCCCACCTACCGGCCACACAGCGCCCGGCACAGGCGGCGCAGTACCCTAGCCGCTACCAGCATGGCACCCCGCTAGTGATCGTCGCCCACGCCGCCCGCTACGTGGCCTAGTTCGGCGAGGCTGCATAGGCCGCGTTCGATTAGTCCTCGTCGTACTGCTATTGATCGTTCTGATCGCCTAATACCTTGGCCTAACGCCCGATTGCTGCCGATGAAAAAACAAACCCGCCGAAGTCATGCGACTAGGGCGGGTCTGAGTGCCGTATCAAGCGAGGAGGAAACGCCCTACGAGCTGCGGAGGTTAGATTAACGAGGAACTCACCGCTATGCCTCGGCCTCACTGAGAGTTGTTAGGTAGGGCTTGTCATGCGTCGTGCGATTTCTGCTTCGATTTGTTCCAGCGTGGGCAGGGTGACATGGACAGCACGCGGAGCGGCCAGGCCGTGCAGTTCGCTCAAGGCGATAAGTGCCTGCACGCGGGATTCGCCGTCCTTGTTCATGGCGGGATTCGCCAGCCGGTTGAGCGAGAACACAATCCAGTCGCGGATGTGCGCTTGCTTCTGCTGCTCGGTCGGGCGAATGCCCGCGTAGATGGTGGCATAGATGCCTTCGCGCCCCTCCCATGCACCGCGCCGGATTACGTCGCGCATGTCGGCCAACTGGTGAAGCACGCGCTGCCATACAGAGGTCGGCGACTCAAACGGCTGGGCGACAACCACACGATCCCGGCCCTCAAGCCAGATCGTGTATCGGTCTGCCGGTGCTGTCCGCTCGTCATCGAATACAACATGCACTCGGGCGGTGCGGTCGATGTGGGTAATGATGCTCATTTGTCGCTCTCCTTATGGCGTGGGCAGGCTCGGTGTGCTGTACAGCCCGCTCACGGTGTCGGCCGCGAGGTACTGCACGTCCAGCTTCTTGAAAATCTCTTGCAGGGTGCCGATTTCAAACGGGGTCAGCTTCTCGCGCACTTCGTCGCGCACGTTGCGGCGCTCGTCGGGCGCTGGTGCATTCGGGTCGTCCAGTTTTTCCAGCAGAACGCTCAGAAGCTGCATCTCGTTCGAGTCCAGCTTGCCCAAGTTGCGGGCGGGCTTCTCGTCGGTGGTAAGAGTTACGTCCTGCTGGAACCGGCTGGGCGCATCAAGACCGAGCAAGCGGCTACGGCGCTCCATGACGCGGACAGCAGCGGCCACAGCGGCAAGTCGTGCGGCCTTGTCTTCCGCGAGGCAGGTGCGCGGCAGGCCGGTATCGGGGTCTTTAACGACTTCCCCATTGCGGTCGATAACGGGAATCTGCACGATCTTGCCGTTGTGCAGTAACGGGGTGAAGCTGCGAAGCACGTTCATTGCTTCGGCATACAGCGAATCGAGGCGGGCCAGCTCTAGGCCGCGCAATTCCTCCGCTGGCTCTTTTGCCATAGAGGTCAATGCTCGGGTGATGACGTTATGGACTGACACCGCAGTGATGCCCATGTGGTCGCCGATTTCTTGAAGGCTGCGACCGTCAAGCCTCATCTGGATAATCTCGGCGCGGCGTTCCGCTTCGCGGATGCTCTTGGCGCTGGTGATGGCCTTCGGGCCTTTGCCTGTCTTAATCATTCGGTACTCCGATGGACAGGCACTTATGCGGCAGGGCCGCAGGTTACGCCGTTCTGTTCAGTTACATGAAAACCGATACCCGGCTCATCTCTTTCGCGGCGTTGGCAATACGGACCTTGGACATGCCAAGCGATTCAACAATGCGGCTGACGCGAGCATCGTTCTCTTGCGTGGCAAAGCCTTCCGGAGTCGCGCCGGCCTGCTGCGAGAAATATCGGGCTTCCTTGTAATCGTGGAAGTCCGTTTCCAGTTCCCGCACCAGCTTGGCAAGGGTTTCGGCCAGCGGCTCCATGTCAGCGATGCGACTGACAGCGCGGGAAAGCACACTGTCGGCAACCTGCTTCAGCTTCGCAGCGCGAGCGGCCTGCTCAACCGCTTCGGCGCTGCCAATGTCCTGCTCAAGGCTGGTGCGCCGAAGCTCCAGACGCTGAATAAGGCGACGGGTCTTCTCGATTTCGATTTCCAGCTTGTCGGCTTTTGCGTCCTCACCCTTGGCAGCGGCGGTAGTCCAGTCCGCGTGAAGTGCGTGATACTGACCGCTGGCGTCGTTGTGTTTGGCGATTACGTCAGCAAGCGTTTCGCGCAGCTTGTTCATTTCAGAGGTGTTCATGGTCTTTCCTTTGTGGTTGATGATTACTTGCGATGCTGGTTGGTGGCGTTGAGTTGCGCCTCGAATGCAGCTTTGCGTCGAGCGCCGCTGTCGCCACCGTTGAAGGCGTGCGCCTTCTGGTCAAGCTCTGCGCCAACAATCGCGTTGGGCAGGGAGGCCTTGAATTTCTCAAGCTCCTGATGCTCGGCTACCGTCATTTGAGACGGGCGGGACGGTTGCCCGCTGGTTTGGTCTTCCCGGTACTGATTAGTCTTCACTGTTGATGCTCCTTGGTTGAGAAGGTGGGTTAATGCGTCTTGGCGGGAAGCCCCCGCCCCAAGACTCTGTCTGACCTGCTCCACCGCTTGGAGAAGGTCTTTATTCAGTGTGAATTCCACGCGAGCGCCGCCGTCGTTTTTCAATCGGTCGCGGAATGCTTGCTGGTTCCTGGCGTTATCGGTTGGCAAAGCTGGCCTCTCGGCTGGTTTGTTGTAGTGAGTGCAGCTTATGGCAAATTACCGGTAATAGCTTGACGGAAGCCACTACATATAGTCGAAGTCCATCATCAAACCTACTATGGGTAGTGGTCTGCGGCCACATTGCAGCGGGTGGCATCAGGTGGCGCGGCGCTCTCGGTTTTTCGCGGTTGAGGTACATAGCCATTACTCGATAGTTCCCATGAATGAAAAAGCAGAAGCAGGTCAATCCGTTACGCGGCTAGAACGAGGTCGTGCTAGTTACCCGTTCTCCGCGTGATGGTTCCCGCTGGCGTCCCAATGAGCGCATCGGTGCGCCTGACATGGGCATTCCATGCGGCGCTGCATTCGGCATAGAACTGTTCCAGCGAATGCAACCAGTGTTGATTGACGCATCCGTTACGGTGCATCTCGGGCTGGATGGCACCTTCCCGAATGATGCTGTCCATTTCTGCCGTCGTAAGGCTGTCATCGGACACCCCCACTCGGTAGGAGCTGGTCTGCCCGTCGCGCATATCGCCCGCAGCGTGCCATGTCAGCCACGTTACAAACTTGTTCAGGTCTTCTTGACGGCAGCGCCACGGCCCACGAGCAAGAGCGTTCAATATCGACTTCGGAATCGGCTTCACTTTCATTTCGCTATCTCCTGAATGACGGCCACATGGGGTTGCAGGGCCGCTGATTACGTTTTGCTATCCCTCTCCGTCCTCTCGATAGGGTCAGCGCCCTATGGTTCAGCGGAGGCTTGTACTGCCCAGCCATGCGGTTCATTTGCTGACGGAACCGCCGACCGATAGAACTGGTTTAAGAAATTAAGGCCTTAAACTCACTCCCCCCACGGCTGCAACTAGCTGGAATGGATAGCCGTCTTAAACTCTTAAACTCTTAAACTTACTTTTTTACCTAGTATTACCAAGGGTTTGCGGGTGATTCGCGCTCTTAACTGCTGCCTTATGTTTAAGAGCGCGAGCCGTCAGTCATAGCTCGGCAAGTCCAAAACCATGTAGCACTCGCCATGCTCGTTGTAGTCCTTCACCATGTCGGTGCCCGAGCATTTCGTGATGTATCCGCTGCTGCACAAGCTCCGCAGAACCCCATCAAGCGCACCGGTCGAGCCTTGCTTGTGGGATTTGAATGCGGGCAGGCTGCCGGTCTTCATCGTGAGGAACTTCCTCGGGACGATGCGGTTCTGGTGCAGGGCTGGCTTCACCTTGTAGCCTGCGCTCGGCGCTTTAATCAGGTAGTCCCGGAGGATTGCCAGAACCTTCGTTTCCCGCGCCTTGTCATCGCTGCCGATGTCACCGCTTTGCAGACGGGTCGTGAATACCGCGATGTCCCGCCGAACAAGGTCAATGGCCCATTCCGCATGGCGTGTGGTTATGCAGGGCGTCACATTGTTGTCGGCGACCGCCAGCAGAGCGGCAATGCGAAGCGCCTTGAGGTGCGCTCGGTTCCACATCTGGCGGCGGGAGTTGTCATCACCTGCCCGGTTAATGCTGGCGTCACACTCAAGGTTGAATGCGTCCAGCAAGTGCGCCGCATGGTGATCTCGTGCAACCGGCTGATAGGCGTTGTTCTGGTTGAGTGTCATGGCGTGCGTCACCAGTCCGCCAAACCATACCGCCCACGATTCGGGCAGTGCCTGTATCGGGTTTGGGTTCTCTGGCGGACGGTCGCCCTCATGCTCGACTATGGTGAAGCGGGACATAAACCCGTCTTCCATCATGTCCTCGGTCAGCGACTCGCGGAAGGTGCCGGGGGTGGAGTCGCCAATCATGCTGTATGCAATCCCGCTCACGGTAGCGACGTTCTTTTCCTTCTCGCTGTACGAGATACCGCCGACGAACGCATCCGGCCCCGACTTGGAGTAGAGCTTCGTCATGGTGGTACGAAGGTCTTGGAGCGACTTGTCGTTAGCCTCGCTCATGCGCTTCAACCGACGCCCAAACTCGCTGGATACCTGCAAGAAGCAGGTGCGCCCTGCTGCTGCCTTCGTCAGAGCTTGGCCGGATGCGTATTCGCTGAAATCGAAGAACTCATGTACGCCGGGATACTTCGCCTGCACCCCATGAATGAACATCGAAATGCCTTCGTGCATGGCTTCCTTGCCGATACCGCTTTTCGCCAGCAGAACCAGATACAGGTTCAAGCCCGATTTCGGAATCACCCATCGCTTGCCGCAAACACCGGCCAGCAGACCCAGCGCGGCCACAATGGCGACCTCTGGCACCGGGCGCATGGCGGCGGAGTGAATAAGCTGGGCAACCTGTCCCGCAACACCCGGAGGCCAGGGTAGCTGCGCCGCGCTGCGGGGCGCTGGGGCCGTTTGCTGGTGCAACTCAAGGGGGTTGCCAAGCTGGCTGCCCTGCGCCGCGCTGGTCGCCTGCAATTTCTCTGCTAGTTCGGCGCTCAGAAGCTCGGCACTGGCGACCCGTTCATTCTCGCGTTCAAGTCGAGCACGAATCATCGTCAAGGTGCGATTCAGGTAAGCATCATTCCGCGTCGCCTTCTCGCGCTTGCCCAGCTCCGACATGCGGAACAACCGGCGCACCTGCTCATTCGACTTGCTGTAGAACGCCAGCATGGACAGGAGCGATAGATCAGCCTCGCTCTGCGACGGGTAGCCCAGCCCCTTCCAATCGCCCGCCCATAGCTGCCGGAACTTGTCGCCATTGCTTGCATCCGCCCCGCGCTGCCAGATAGCTTCGTCGGTTTCGGTTTCGCTGACCTCGATCAGTTGCACTGTGGCCGTCCCCTGTTCTTCCGTCATCCGGGACACCATGTCGTCCAGTATTTCCTGCCGGTTCGCAATCGGCTTGGCAATGTAGGCATCGCCAGTGCAGATGATGAATCGCTCTTGCGAATAGACCTCAACCCCGTCGCGCCGACGCCCTTTGCCGACCTTGCCTTCAACCCAGATATGCAGGCCTCGTCCGCTGCGCGACCGCTCGGTGTAGCTGTCAAAGGCACCGACGATCCTTTGGAAGCGTTCCAACTGCTCTTGCGTCGTGTCGTCCTTCACATCCAAGTCAATGCAGGTGTAAGGGTCGTTGGCGGTCAGTACATACCCGACAAACAAACCCTTCTCAACGGCCACATGGGCAACGGCATCAAAGCTGCTCCATGTCCTCGGGTCGGTGACACTTGCGGCGCGACCATCAACGGCCAGCGGGCGCTTGTCGGCACCAGCAAGGCACCATTGCGGCAGGTCACGCGGACCCTGCGGGAAATTGTCAAAGCCCTTTGCGCCGATGCTGCTTACAATCCCCGGAAGCTCATTCAGGGGGCTGTTCTGGTTGTTCTCATTTACGGGTAGGGGGGTCGCGCTCCCTGCCCGTTTTGTTTGATCGAAGCTCATTTTTCGTCCTTAGCTGTTACGCAGCCGTTACAGCACGAAGCCGGAGCGGACGGAACCGCTTGAAACGCTTTGCGAATTGATGGATTGGCCCATGTCCTGCGAATACTTTGTTCAGTAGGATTGGGCGCCGGTGTTACCTGTGCCGGTATGCGTATTCGCGGCAAGCCAAGCGTCCAGCGTGGTTCGTTCGTACCGAACCAGCTTGCCCAGTTTGACGAACTCTGGGCCGCGCCCGCCCTGTGAGCGCCATTGCGCGAGGGTGTTGGGCGAGGGTGTGCCGCCCAAGTAGGCGGATGCTTGTGGGGTATCGAAAAGCTGGCGAACTACGGGCTGCTCTTGCGTGGTCGTGGTCATGGCGGTGACTCCATCTACGGCCACCGCCACCAGCAATAGAAAAGGCGGACAGTGGGCCAACTGCACCGAATTACCAGTGCATTGACCCCCTGTCCGCCTTCGCAGACTTTTCGTTTGCCCTTTCGGGTCGCGTCCTCTCCTTTCGGGTCGGACGGCCTCCCGAAGCGTTGCGCTTCGGGTTCAGCAAGGTGGTGATGGCCGTAATGTAGCAACGTGGGCCATCGTGTGCAATCTTATATTGTCTTTTCCGTCTAACTCTTGGGTCTCATCAAGCCCGCAGGGCTATGACGTTTTCACCGCTGGCCGCAGCCTTGGCAATCTCGCCCTGACGCACTATCCATGCGCTGATCGCTTCCAGCGCGGGCAGCAACGATGCCGGGTCGGGGTTGTTCGCGTAGTGCTTACCATGCACGTCCGAAGCCTTGTGATTCTCTAGCTGGCGGCTGGTGTCGCCGTCAATGCCCACGATCTTGGCAACGTCCTCAAAGGTGCGGCGCATGTCGTGATTGGACAGGTGGAGTCCCGCAACCTCGCTGACCTTCTCCCACATCGCACGCGGGTCTTTCATGTGGCCGCTGTCGCCGCGAACCGCCGGAAAGACGTACTCATTACCCTTCGTCGTGCGCTCGGCATAACGGCGCGTCAGAATCTGGTGCAGCGCCTTGGTGATAGGAAATGTCATCTGGTTATGGTTCTTCGCAATATCGGCGGGGATATGGAAGGTGGGCAGGTCGCCGTCGAGCTTCACCCTACCCCATGTCAGGCTCGATGCTTCCCCGATTCGACAGCCCGTAAGAATGAGAAACATTACGAGGTCTGCCGCGACGCTGGTGCTGCGCCGGTTGCGCTCCGGGTCTGCGTACTGCTGGAGAAGCAACCATGTCGCGCCGATCTTGTCCTTTGGAATGCGGCCGTCGCGTGCCTTCTCCGGGTTCCATTGCGTCATGCCGCCCTGCTTGAACATCTGCGAGACAGGGTTGATTGGCAGAATCGGATATTCGCCGTCGCTGGTGGCGTTCTTCTCCCGCGCCCAGTTGAGCAGCGCCCGGAGGTTACGGAATGCCTGATTCGCCTGAACTGGTGCGGTCTTGGTCAGTTCGCGGAACCGCTTTAGGCAAGCATCGCGGGTGATGCCAGCAACGGGCTTGTCTGCCCACTCTGAGAAGGTGACGGCCACACACTTCCGAATATCGGCCTTGCTGGCAGGGCGAAGCGGGCCATGCTTGGTGCGCTTGTGCTCGATGTAGTCCTCCATCACTTCGCGGAGGGTTTCGGTCTGCGCGACCTTCTTGCGCTTCTCGTCCTGTGGGTTGATCCCGTCGCCCATATCCAGCAGCATCTTCAAGGCACGCTTCCGCGCCTCGTCGCAAGAAAGCATGGGATGCTGGCCGAGCGTGAAACGGCGCGTCTTGCCATTCACCGGGCGCTGGACGATGTAGCTCCGCACTCCGTTGGAGGTGACGCGGACGCCGAAGCCCTTTGTCGCTCCTTCCTCCCAATAGAACTCCTGTCCTTTCTCTGCTGACGGGACGGGCAGGTTATCGACTGCCAGCTTGGTGAGCTTCTTGATGGTTGCCATGTCAGTTGCCCTCCTGTGCCAGCGTGAAAGGTGTGGGGGCTGATATTTCTAGGTCGGTTCCGGTTATTCTTGTCATGTTGGCATTTCCTCTTAGACGTTGCGATGCTGACCAGAGGTCGGGACTGTTGGCGCAGTCGCCGGCCTCACTCGTTCCACGGTCTTACTTTTTCCCGTGTAAGCCCAGTGTAACGAATGCACGTAGAAGTTAGCAATAGCACATATAACCAAAATCGCCGCTAAGTCGTTGATTTGCCTACGGTCGTATAGTTACATATAAGCAGGCAAAAGCAGGTATAATGCCACCCCTGATAACTCATAATCCTTTGGTCCGCGGTTCGAGTCCGCGACGTCCCACCAATCCATAAGCCCCCGCAATCGCGGGGGTTTTCTATTTCAGAGGTCCGAAATGAATTTCAAGCAGAACCAAGATGATCACAAAAAATAGTAGTGACAGGCTTTTCCAGAACAGTACTGGATTTCTTTCGATAAGCGGCGGGCGAGTCTTGTTCAGGAATGACCTGTTTGGATGAAACAGGTCAAAAATGAACTCGGATAATTCCGGGTATCGTTTATACGGATCGACTTGAACGGCTTTTGCGATAGCCTCATCAACCCATATGGGTATGGCAGGCTCATAGTTACGTATCGAGTCATACCTTAATTTCTTTTGTTCTGCAGCGTATTTGCATTTTGCTACTTGCATGCCATATGGAAATTTCCCGGTCAGTAACTGATAAGTGATGATGCCCAGTGAGTATATGTCTGAGCGGCTGGTGCCGGCTTCTCCCAGAAAATATTCAGGTGCTGAATACAGTGCCGTTCCGAGCAGGTTTTCCCGTTCAAATGGAGCTTCGACTTCATTGATGCCAGCTACATGGGTTGAACCGAAGTCGATTATTTTCACGGTTCCTGTGCTGTCTATCATGATATTTTTGGGGCGCAGATCCTGATGCCGCATTTCCAGGCGATGGAAGGCGCGCAATCCCTTTGCAATCTGGTCGATGATATTCCGAACAGTCTGCAAATCGGGCCTGGGGTGATCGCGCATCCATTGGGATAAGGTGACACCTTCGATATATTCAGTGACATTGTAAAAATAATTACGTTTTCGCTTTTGCAGGAAAGGCTTGAGTACATGCGGATTGCTGATTCGTCTTGCAATCCACTCTTCAAGCAGGAACCTTTCAAGATGGGCGGCATTTCCCTGCAAATCTACGGAGGGTGTTTTCAGGACCACGATAGTTTGAGTGTCCTTGTCTTGAGCCAGATAGACATGGCTGCGATGGCTTGCGTGAATTTCTCTCAGGATTCGATATCCTTCAAATTCCATCCTCGCATCCAGCATGGGTGGAAAAGGCAATTCGTTAACCTGCCGGTAAAGCTGGCTGGCGTCCGGACCCGGGGTTTCATCAATTCGCACGATCTGGATAGTCAGGTTATCGTTGCTGCCCTGCTTCATCGCTTCAGAAGCGATAATTTGTGCTGCAATGTCCAGTTCATTGGCGTGAATCTTTATGGTCTCGACCATGAACGATATGCTGGCAAATTCGTGAATTCCATCTGTCATCAGCAGGAAAATATCACCGGTTTCAAAATGCAGTGACTGGTAGTCTATATCCAGATAGTTGTTGATTCCCATTGCACGACTGAGATAGCTCTTCTCCCCGGCAATCCGCATGCGATGATCCTGGGTCAGTTGTTCAAGGGAATTGCCTTGCAGGCGATAGATTCTGGTATCGCCAACATGAAACAAATGTGCAGTCGTTGACTTGAGTATCAGGGCGCTCATTGTGCATACATAGCCCCTGTCCTTGTCAAAACGGTATTCGCTGCGCTGGGATTGCGCATGCAGCCAGGAATTGATCGCAGTCAGAACCTGCTGAGCTGATTTCTTGACTGACCATGCTTCCGAAGTGCAATAGTAGTCAGCCAGGAATCCGGTAATCGCAGATTTACTGGCTTCCTGGCTGACTTCGCTGCTGCTGATGCCATCAGCGAGGGCAATGGCGATGCCCTTGCTTTCCAGTTGCTCATCATCGGGGATGTACAGGCCATGGTAATCCTGATTGATATCCTTATGGCCTTTGTCAGTGTATTGGCCGGTGGTGATTCTGAGTTTTGTATTCATGGCTTGAAAATGAAAAGGAGTCACAGCCCTGTGGGGACTGTGACTCCTGTTATTCTACTTAAAAAATCAGAGTGCGCGCTTTGGAGCAGTCTTGATATGTGTTGAGTAGAGTGTCAGGCCGGTGAATGCCAGGCCACCTACCAGGTTGCCCAGTGCAGTCGGGATTTCATTCCAGATCAGATAGTCCATGATGGAGAAGTCGCCGCCCATCATCATTGCTGTCGGGAACAGGAACATGTTGACCACGGAATGCTCGAAAGCCATTGCGAAGAACAGCATGATGGGCATCCACATTGCAATCACCTTGCCACTGACGGTGGTGGAAATCATTGCGCCCACCACGCCCATGGAGACCATCCAGTTGCACAGCATGCCGCGGATGAACAGTGTCAGCATGCCGGCTGCACCAAATTTTTCATATCCAAGGGTTCGAGAAACGCCAATTCCGGCCAGCTTTTTGCCAACCTCATTGGGCTCCACCGAAAAGCCGTAAGTAAAGATAATGGCCATCATCACTGCAACTGTCAGTGCGCCGGCAAAATTACCGATGAAGACAAGTCCCCAGTTTCTGAGGATGCCTTTGACGGTGACACCAGGGCGTTTGTCCAGCCAGGCCAGTGGAGTCAAAACGAATACGCCAGTCAGGAGGTCAAAGCCCATCAGGTAAAGCATTGAGAACCCGACAGGGAACAGGATGGCGCCAATCAGCGGCGAGCCCGTCTGTACGGCGATTGTTACTGCAAATGCAGCTGCAAGAGCCAGTATTGCACCTGCCATATATGCGCGAATCAGGGTATCGCGGGTTGACATGTAAAGTTTTGATTCACCGGCATCCACCATTTTGGTGACAAACTCCGAAGGTAATAAATAAGCCATAACATTCCCCTTTCAAATTGAACAAATAATCAAATTTTAAAAACCTCATTCTGGTGCACTGGATTTAAAGCATAAATCAGGCCAGAGATTGGGGGATTTTATCTTGTTGATTTTTATTAATATAAAAAATTGCTGCGTGAGTTGTTCAGATTCGGTGCAAGAAAATGCACTCAAATGGACGGGTAGGTAAAATCTGGTGCACCGTTGCTGAAAATCGCGCATCAGATTTGATTCATGTCATTACTTTCCTACACGAAACGGAATTTGGCCAAGGCTAGGAGATTTATTGGGTTGTTAATTGTTGTTCTGTAATATATTGTATTTATTATGGTAATCTAAAATATAATTTTATAAGCCCTGGCAGGAATAATGTAAACAGGCTGGGTCTGTAGGAAAAGTTCCTACAAAAAAATTGGAACAAGTCCGATTTGTTGCCTTGCATTCAAGTTGCACAATGCAGCCATCAAAAATGTTGCTACATTCAGTGAAGGGAGAGCGGAAATGACTACAGCGCAAATTCAATCGGAAATCAAGGATGCCAATCTTTCCTATTTTCTGCTGGCTCAGCAGATGATCAAGGAAGACAAGGTGTCTGCCATTTTCAGGCTGGGCGTAAGCGAAGAGATGGCGGATTTGATTGCGGGACTCAGTCCGGCGCAGATCCTGAAAATGTCATCATCCACCATGATGTTGTTCCGCTTCCGTTTCGATGAGCGTTTGCTGCTGAACATGATTACAGATTTCAACAAGGACAGGCTGATGTCGCGGGCACATGCAACGATCCTGTTGTCCGGCCAGCCAGTCGAAGCACTGGCTGCCTGATTGCATTTTGTGGGGGGATGAGCGATGGGATGCAAAAGCGTAATCAATGAAGCGCGTGAAATCCAGCTTTGCATAGAGCTGATTACCCTGGGCGCGCGGCTGCAGTTGCTGCAGGAGGAAACTTCTCTGAGTCGTGAGCGCCTGCTGCGCCTGTATAAGGAGGTGAAAGGTGTTTCACCCTCAAAGGGAATGTTGCCTTACTCGACTGACTGGTTCATGAGCTGGCTGCCCAATATACATTCTTCCATGTTCATGGATATATACCGCTATCTGACCAGCAATACGGGCATCAAGGGCATCGAGGCACTCATCAAGAGTTACAGGCTGTATCTGGAGCAGGCTGGTGCTGCGCCTGATGAAGAGCCGGTACTGAGCATTACGCGAGCCTGGTTCATGTTGCGGTTTTTTGATGCAAAGCTGCTGCAGCTTACAGATTGCAAGGAATGCGGAGGCCACTTCGTGGTTCATGCCGATGAACTTTGCAATCACTACAATTGCGGAATCTGCAAACCGCCCTCACGAGCAGGCAAAACGCGCAAAACTTCCCAGTCCGAACAGGATGAAATACTGGCCTGAGTCGATCCTCCCGGGGAAACTGGCGGCGCCGCCGTTACTGGAAGCAGTAAGGCGGCGTTTTTCACAACAGGCGCAAGTTATACTTCCCGGAATGGCGCTGAGCACGCGTATTGTTTAATATATGCATCAGTAATGAGACTGAACACCAGCCGATTCAGGCCGGAATATGCAACTGTTAGGGGGATTACCTTATGTTGGTAATACTGGGATATATCATAGTGATGGCCTCTGTGTTTGGAGGGTTCGCTATGGCTGGAGGGCATCTGGCGGCACTTTTCCAGCCCTTGGAATTACTGATGATCGGTGGTGCGGCGGGCGGTGCCTTTTTTGTCGGCAATTCCGGCAAGACCATCAAGGCCACATTGAAAGCATTACCCGGTGTTCTCAAGGGTGCCAAGTACACCCAGGATAGTTACATGGAGCTGATGGCGCTACTGTATGAGCTGCTGGGGAAGATCCGCAAAGAAGGCCTGATGTCCATCGAAGGCGATGTGGAAAATCCTCATGAAAGCCCGCTTTTCGCAAAATACCCGGCGGTACTGAACGATCATCATGTTATCGATTTCATCTGTGATTATCTGCGTATCATGGTCAGCGGCAACCTGAATGCCATGGAGGTGGAGAATCTGATGGATGTTGAAATTGAAACCCACCATCATGAGGCGCTGGTTCCTTCGCATGCCATTGCCAAGCTGGGTGACGGCATGCCGGCGTTTGGAATTGTGGCTGCGGTGATGGGGGTGGTGCATACCATGGAATCGGTCGGCCTTCCGCCGGCGGAGCTCGGAATCCTCATTGCGCATGCGCTGGTCGGTACCTTCCTGGGTATCCTGCTGGCATATGGTTTTGTCGGTCCGCTGGCTGGCCTGCTGGAGCAGAAGGCCGATGAATCGACGAAGATGTTCCAGACCATCAAGGTAGTATTGCTGGCCAACCTGAATGGTTACGCACCTGCAATGTCAGTGGAATTCGGCCGTAAAGTGCTGCTTTCCACTGAGCGTCCCACTTTCCTGGAAATGGAAGCATTTGTAAAACAGAAGCGCTAAGGCAATCAGATCGGGATGGATCTTCCTGATCCATCCCGGCTTTCAATACATGATAGACAGGCCATGGCTACAAACGATAAACGTCCAATCGTCATCAAGCGCATCAAGAAAACTGCTGGCGGCCACCATGGCGGTGCGTGGAAGATTGCCTATGCCGACTTTGTAACTGCGATGATGGCATTCTTCCTGCTGATGTGGCTGCTAGGCTCAACTACCAAGGGCGACCTGAAGGGAATAGCAGATTACTTCAATACACCGCTCAGGATTGCATTTATGGGCGGGGAAAGCAGTGGTGACCGCACAAGCGTGATCAAGGGGGGCGGGACTGACCTGACCAAAACCGAAGGTCAGGTTAAGAACGGGGAAATTCCGCCTGAGCAGAAAGCGACCATTATGAAACTGTCACGGGAAGAACTGCTGCGGCAAGAACGACAGATGGAGCTGGCCAGGCTGAAGGAACTGAAAGCGAATATCGAAAAGGCCATCAACAACAATGACAAGCTGAAACAGTTCCGTAACCAGATCCTGCTCGATATTACGTCAGAAGGCTTGCGCATCCAGATTGTCGATGAGAAAAACCGTCCGATGTTCAGGCTTGGGCGCGCTGAACTTGAGCCCTATACCAAGGAAATTCTGCACGAAATCGGCAAAACGCTGAATGAGGTTCCCAATCGCATCAGCCTGTCCGGGCATACCGATGCCACTCCTTATGCCGCTGACCGCAAGGGCTTCAGCAACTGGGATCTGTCCGCTGATCGAGCCAATGCTTCCAGGCGTGAACTGATAACAGGTGGACTGGACGAAAACAAGGTGGCGCGCGTGGTGGGGCTGGCATCCGCAGTGCTTTTCGACAAGGAAAATCCATTCAATCCGGTAAACCGGCGCATCAGCATCATTGTCATGAACAAGCAGGCGGAAGAAGCGGCCCAGAAAGACGGGGGGACACTGCAAGTCGATGCAGAGAAGCAGGGTCAGGATGTCGCGCTACAGCAAGGGTTGACAGCATCTGGCGTCATGCCTGCATTGCCAGCATCTGCCAATTTGCCGACCACCACCTTGCCGCAGGCAGTTACAGCGCACTAGTTTCACGTTTTTTCTGTCTGAAATTAAAGTTTTGCTTCGAGCTGCCGTAATAATCAGCGGGAGGAAACAAAAGGCAGTAGGTCAGACAGGGCGCATTTTCCTGATAGCTTTTTGATTTTATATATCTGATTATATGAGTAAATTTTTTGTATTTTCGGGGTCGGTGTTAATGGCGGAATTAATGCATTGCAGCAAGAATGAAACGGATGCCAGCCCATCTTGCTGGAATGAAGGAATGGAGAGAAGTGATGTCTGACTTGTTCAATAATATCAATGCACGCACCAAGCTGGCTGGCACCAACAAGCTTGAAATTCTCATGTTCACGCTGGGGCTGGACAAGCGCAGCGGCAGGCGGGAAACATACGGCATCAATGTCTTCAAGGTACGTGAAGTCATGCGCATACCGGCCATCACCAAGGCGCCGGATATGCCGTCTTCAGTCGAAGGTATGGTCAGTCTGCGCGGGACACTGGTACCGGTCATTGATCTCGCGAAATATGTGGGGATGGATACGGATACCAAAGCGACCATCATGATCGTGACAGAATATAACGGCCATACCCAGGGTTTCCTGGTCGAGGCGGTCGATACCATTCTGCGTCTTGACTGGTCCTCAATGAAGGTTCCGCCGGAAATGCTCAATGCGCAGCTGGGCGGCCTGGTGGTGGCGGTGACGGAATTGCCGGACAAGCGCCTGGTCATGATGATGGATGTGGAGAAGGTGCTGGCTGACACCAGCAATATTGGCGTGGATGAAGTGCTGTTCAAAAATATCCAGCAGATTGACCATCCTGACCGTACCGTATTCTATGTTGATGATTCCCCGGTGGCTCGTCGTCAGATACAGCGCACGCTGGATGCGATGGGAGTGAAGTCTATCGTGTCGGTGAACGGCAAGAAGGCCTGGGAAGAGCTCAAGCGGCTGGCGGACTCAGCGGATCTCGCGCATAAGCCGGTGAGGGACTACGTGCAGGTCATCCTGACTGATGTCGAAATGCCGGAAATGGATGGCTACATGCTGACGCGCAAGATCAAGGAAGACCAGCGTTTTGCCAATATTCCTGTCCTCATGCATTCTTCTCTTTCTAGCCAGTCCAATCAGCAGCTGGGGAAAACGGTCGGGGTGGATGAGTACGTTTCAAAATTTGAGCCGCAGAAATTGTCGCAAACGCTGATACGTTTGCTGAAATGAAGGGAGCCAAGATGTCTTTGGAACAAACTGGAACACAATTGGTCACGAGCGGAAGCATACTGGATGCTGTTGATGAGCGCACCAGCCTGGCGGGCTCCAACAAGATGGAAATCCTGCTCTTTTCCATCGGTTCGAATGAAACGTTCGGCATTAATGTTTTCAAGGTGAAGGAAGTCACACGCGCCATTTCCATCACGAAAACACCAAACATGCCGCATGGCATAGATGGCATTGTCAGCTTGCGCGGCCATGTCATGCCCGTGCTCAATCTTTCGACTTTCATGTCCCTGGGTAATCCTGCAGAACAGAAAGTCATGATGGTGGCAGAGTATAGCCGCCATACGCTGGGCTTCCTGGTGAAGGACGTGGACCGCATTGTCAGGGTGGACTGGGACAAGGTACACGCTGCAGAAGGGATGGCCAACAACCATGAAAACCTGATTACCGCGATTACCGAATTGCCAAATGGCACGCTGGTTTCCATTCTGGATGTGGAGCAGATCCTGTCGACCGTGTTTGGCGAGGATGTGGTCGGAAAAATCGAACGAATCGAAAAAGGCCACGAAATGTGCGTCTTTTTTGTAGATGACTCAACCGTAGCGCGTAAGAAAATAACCGAAGTGCTGGACAGGATGGGGGTCAAGCATATCCAGGCGCACAACGGGCAGGAAGCATGGCAAAGGTTGAAAGGGCTTGCAGATGCAGCCCAGCATTCAAATATCAACCTTCGCAAGCAGATACAGGTCATCCTTGTCGATGCCGAAATGCCGGAAATGGATGGCTATGTACTGACTCAAAATATCAAGGCAGACCGGCGCTTCGACAATATTCCGGTAGTGATGCATTCATCGCTTTCGTCGGAGGCCAACCGCGCGATGGGCAAACGGGTAGGGGTGGATTATTACGTTGCGAAATTTGATTCGACCATGTTATCAGATACACTGCGACCACTGCTTAAATTATAAGGAATGAGGTAATTGTGATGGTGAGTATTTATCTGCATGATTTTATTATATAAATCTTGAGGTAAAAAACCGCTGTTTACAGGCAGTCCTCGCAATATTGATAAGGAGAAACATTGTGGCTGATCAAAATATGAAATTTCTCGTAGTGGATGACTTCTCCACGATGCGGCGCATTGTGAGAAATCTGCTCAAGGAATTGGGTTTTTCCAATGTTCAGGAAGCTGAGGACGGTGTGCAGGCACTGAACATGTTGCGTAAGGACAAATATGATTTTGTGGTTTCCGACTGGAACATGCCCAACATGACAGGGATCGACCTGCTGCGCAATATACGCGGAGATGCCGAACTCAAGCACCTGCCAGTGCTGATGGTGACGGCGGAAGCCAAGAAGGAGAACATCATTGAAGCTGCCCAGGCCGGTGCTTCGGGCTACATCGTCAAGCCGTTCACGGCTACAACCCTGGATGAGAAACTGCAAAAGATCTTTTCCACCCTGCAAAAGTGAGAAATGTCATGAGTAATAAAGCCAGCGCGAATAATGACTCGGATGATCTGGAATCGCTGTTTGACAGCATCGTTGCGGCTAACAAGGGGCCTGCGCAGGCCAAGCCCGCAACGATATCCGCCAGCAAACCGGGCGAGGATGTTGAGGAGGGAGTATTCAAGGAAATTGGCACGCTGACACGAAGCCTGCACGATAGCTTGCGCGAGCTCGGTGTCGACAAGAAGCTGCAGAATGTGGCGTCCTCGATACCGGATACCCGGGACCGCCTGAACTACATCGCCAACATGACCCAGGCAGCGGCAGAGCGCGTATTGAATGCAACTGAGGCAACTCAGCCGGTGGTGGACAAAATTGAATCCGGTGCGCGCAGCCTTGCAGATCAATGGCAAAAGCTATTTGACAACAAGCTGAGTGTGGATGAATTCAAGCAGCTTGCATTGCAGACGCATGCTTATCTTGCGGAAGTGCCGAAACAGACCCGTCAGACCAGCGCCAGCCTGACTGAGATCATGATGGCACAGGATTTCCAGGACCTGACCGGTCAGGTCATCAAGAAAATCATGGATGTTACGCAGAATCTTGAGCAGCAGCTGTTGGCATTGCTGGTGCATACAGCGCCGCCAACTGTCAAAGTGGATGTAAACCTGCTGAATGGGCCTGTAATCAATGCCGAGGGTAGAGCCGATGTGGTGACCTCGCAGGCGCAAGTTGACGAGTTATTGGAAAGTCTGGGGTTCTAAAATGGGCGACTTTACCGGGATGGAGGATTTACTGAGCGACTTCCTGATGGAAGCATCCGATCTGCTGTCTGATGTTGACAGCAAGCTGGTGGATCTCGAAAAGGCCCCCGGTGACAAGGATCTGCTCAACATGATTTTCCGCGGCTTCCATACGATCAAGGGAGGTGCGGGTTTCCTGAATGCAAATGAACTGGTGACGCTGTGTCACCTGACTGAAAACCTGTTTGACAAATTGCGCAATGATGAGCTGCAGCTGAATCCTGCATTGATGGATGTCATCATGGATGCCACCGGTGAGGTGCGCCTCATGTTTGGCGATCTTGGCAAGAGCGTGCAGCCCAAAGCAGCGCCAGCCGACTTGCTTTCCTCACTGCAGGACGCCCTGCAAGGCAAGACGGTGAAGAAAAACAAGAGCACGGCCAAGCAAGAAAAAAATGTTCCCGTAGTCAGTTCGGCAAATGTGTCGGGGGGGGCTGGTCCGGACTGGCAGAAACTTTATGATGCGCTGCAGGGAAATGAAACTCCTGTAGATGCGGAGTTGACGCCAGTCGCAGAGGAGAAAGCCGAAATAGACGAGCAACAGCTTATGGTCAGTGCGTTTGGTCGGCGCGCAGAAGATATACCCGGGGCCAGCCGAGAGCATGCCGCACCGAGGCGTGACTCCGATCCTCCGGCAAAGGACAATACGATACGGGTCGATACCGACAGGCTCGACCAGGTGCTGAACCTTTCCGGGGAAATCGGACTGACCAAAAACCGGCTGACACATTTGCGCAGCGATATCCTGCGTGGACAGACCAGTGCAGCAACCTTGAAATCGCTAGATGAATCTGTCAACCAGCTGGACATGCTGGTCGTCAATTTGCAGAACGCAGTGATGAACACGCGTATGCAGCCTATCGGCAGACTGTTCAAGAAATATCCCCGACTTGCCCGTGATCTTGCACGGCAGCTTGGCAAGGATGTCGAACTGGAGCTTTCTGGTGAAGCCACGGAAATCGACAAGACGATGATCGAGGATCTCAATGATCCGCTGGTTCACCTCATCCGGAATGCGGTTGATCATGGCGTGGAGAGTCCGGAGCAGCGTGCGGCTGCAGGAAAATCCAGCAAGAGTATTGTGCACTTGAGTGCGCGGCAGGAAGGTGACCACATCCTGATCACGATTGCCGATGACGGGAAGGGCATGAATCCCGATGTTTTGCGCAGCAAGGCTGTGCAAAAGGGCCTGATTACGAATGAAGAGGCAAATTCGCTGAGTGATGAACAAAGCCTCAGCCTGATCTTCATGCCTGGATTTTCCACCAAGGAGGAAATTTCAAGTGTGTCGGGCCGGGGTGTTGGCATGGATGTGGTCAATACCAATATCCAGAAACTTAATGGGCGCATAGAAATTAAATCCATTCCGGGTCGGGGCACCATGTTCGTAGTGTATCTGCCGCTGACTTTGGCGATCCTTCCGGTTCTGTTTTTGCGCTTGAGCAATCAGCCATTTGCCGTGCCGCTGACCCTGGTGCGGGAAATTCTATCCATATCGGAAAGCGAGCAGCAGCTGATCTCGGGCAAGCCGACCATGGTGGTGCGGGGAGAGGTGCTGCCTGTATTGTCGCTATCCAAGCTGATTGGCTGGGAAGACTCAGGTCAATCAGAGGTGGGGGTGCTGATGCAGCTTGGCGGGAACAGCTTCATCCTGACTGCCGATGGCTTTGATGGGCATGACGATGTGGTGATCAAGTCGCTTGATACCTTCCGCCCCAAAGGTGTTGCCGGGGTAACAATGTCCAGTGAAGGCAAAATCGTACTGATACTCGATCTTAAAGAGCTGCTTTCCTGAAGCTCATTTCAAGAGGTTGTGCCATGAACAGCACACGGGATAATAAATTGGAAATGAGGATGCCAGGCAAAAAAACAGTAGCGGTAGTCGCATTGGCCGGATTGCTCCTGCATTTTGCACTCGCACTGCTGGATGGCGGATGGCTGGTCACATTGCTCCATGCGGGGGTTACTGCAGGAGCCGTGGCGCTGATGTGGAAGTTCATGTCGAGAAGTCCGGCATGGCTTGACAGCCCGGATTGCCTCGATGCCGCGGGAATGCAGGACAGGCATTTCGACATGTTGATGGAAGATGCACAGTCAAGGTTCAAGCAGCATTTCGATGGCGCGAACGCCGAACTTGCGCGTGTACAATCCGTATTGGCCGATGGTGTCCGTAATCTGATGCTCAACTTCAATGAAATGCAGAGAATGATGAAGACACAGCAGGATATGTCCCAAGGCCTGATCAAAAGTCATCAATCGATGGACTCAGCCGGGGCAGGAGATTTCCTGGCGCAAATTACAAATACATTCAGGGAGCTGATTGTCACGATTGTGAACAATAGCAAGGTAGGTGTTGAGCTGGTGGAAAAAATGGATGCTGTCTCCACCAAGGTTGGGGAAATTCTCAAGGTGCTGGTCGAGATCGATGGCATTTCAAAGCAGACCAATCTGCTGGCACTGAATGCTGCAATTGAAGCGGCCCGCGCTGGCGAATACGGCAAGGGATTTGCAGTTGTTGCCGATCAGGTGCGCAAACTGTCCGGTCGTTCAGAGCAGTTCAGCCAGCAGATACGTTCGATGGTAGATAGCGTGCGTGAAGCGATAACTGTTGCCGAGACTTCAATTGCGCACATGGCATCCCTGGACATGGGATTTGCGGTAGATTCGCGCAGGAAAGTGGAGGAAACCCTGCAAAGGGCGCAAGAGGCAAATGAGGAAATGTCCGTGATCATTTCACGACAGGATCAAGTGTCGCAGGAGGTGGATCAGGTTGCCGGACGCGCCTTCATTTCCTTGCAGTTTCACGATATTGTAGACCAGATGATTGAACATTCAGCCAAGCGGATCGCTTCGCTCAAAATGGCGGTGGAATCGATGAACAGCATCTCATTGAAGTTATTGCGCGCGAAGGCTGAACCGGGGTCCAGGACATTGGCATTTCGGAATGAGCTTGAGGAGATATTTGCCCGGGCTGATGTAATTGCAGACCAGACGCAGCAGACTGGCAAGGCAGCCAGGGAAATTGAAATGTTTTAGGGGGTATTATGGGAAAGACAGTATTGAGTGTTGATGATTCTAATTCGATCCGGCAAATGGTTTCTTTCACGCTAAAAGGTGCGGGATACGAAGTCATTGAGGCGAGTGATGGCCAGGAGGCGCTGGACAAGGCAAAAGGCAAAACGGTTGACCTGGTGCTCACGGACCAGAACATGCCGCGCATGGATGGCATTACCCTGATCAAGTCGCTGCGTGCCTTGCCAAGCTACAAGAGCGTACCGATCCTGATGTTGACGACCGAGTCTGGAGATGCCATGAAGGCGCAAGGCAAGTCTGCAGGGGCAACTGGCTGGATAGTGAAGCCGTTTGATCCGAACAAATTGCTTGAAGTCGTCAAAAAAGTCATCGGCTGAACTGCAGCTACGCTGCCGCCGATATATATCAACAGGCATGCATCAACAATAACGGATGCAGGACTGCAGTTAATTGGTCTGCCGCATGTCATGCAGCTTTGATGGTGCCGGATAGCCGGGATGCAATCATGAGTGTTGATCTAAGTCAGTTTTTTCAGGTTTTTTTCGAGGAAGCCGCTGAGCATCTGGCTTCAATGGAAAGTTTGTTGCTTGAGCTCGATGTCAGCAACCCAGCCATGGAAGACCTGAATGCAATATTCAGGGCTGCACATTCCATCAAGGGCGGTGCAGGCACATTCGGATTTACCGACATGATTGCCCTGACGCATGAGCTGGAAACCCTGCTGGACAAGCTGCGGAATCAGGAGATTCATCTCACGGATACCATGCTGGATGTTTTCCTGCAGGCGAAGGATGCAATCTCCATGCAGCTGGCCGCTCATCGAGGTGAAGGCGATGCAGATCAGGAGGTCATAGGTGATGTTTGCACCAGGCTGAAACAGCTGTATATGGAAGTACCGCCTGACACGGGTCGGCAGTCCATGGCGAGTAGCAGTGCAGCCAGGCAGGATCCTGAACAGGAACATGATGACTACGGATTTTTCGATCCATTACCTGAATCATTTCCCTCATCGGAAGGAGAGGATTACGGATTTTTCGAAACGATACAGCCTCCCCGTGCCATTGATGAACAAGAGGCATATGGATTCTTTATATCAGCTAGCAGCGCCGAACAGCAGAAGCACGAAGTGCCAGATCCGGGATATGGTTTTTTTGCCGATGACTCACATCATCATTCGAGCCAAGATCATGGGCAAGGCTACGGATTCTTTGAACCTGCCGCCGGGCTGGCAAAATCACCGCAAGTGGCTGACGGGTCAGAGAAGGTTGCGGCCAAGCACGTGCAACAGCGTAATACTGTAAAGCCCGGGACCAGTTCCAATGAACAATCCTCGATCAGGGTCAGCATCGAGAAGGTTGATCAGCTGATCAATCTCGTAGGTGAACTGGTCATCACCCAGGCCATGCTGGCACAGTCTGCAGCCTATCTTGATCCATCGGCATATGAACGCATTGAAAGCGGATTGAACCAGCTCGAACGCAATACCCGAGACATCCAGGAATCCATCATGTCTGTGCGCATGCTGCCCATGTCTTTCGTTTTCAGCCGTTTTCCGCGCGTGGTCAGGGATCTGGCTGGCAAGCTCAGCAAGCAGGTTGAGCTCAAAACATTCGGGGAATCGACGGAGCTGGACAAGGCGCTGATCGAAAGACTGGCAGACCCGATGACGCACCTGATCCGTAACAGCCTGGATCATGGTATTGAAACACCGGAAAGACGCATCGCAGCAGGCAAATCAGAACAGGGCACCATTACGCTGAATGCTTACCACCAGGGGGGGAATATCGTCATCGAGGTTGAAGATGATGGGGGTGGTCTTAACAGGAATAAAATTCTGGCCAAGGCGCGAGAACGTGGTTTGGCAGTCAATGACAACATGAGTGATGAAGCGGTCTGGATGCTGATTTTCGAAGCTGGATTCTCCACTGCTGAAGCAGTGACAGATGTCTCAGGGCGGGGTGTCGGCATGGATGTTGTAAAACGGAATATTGCAGAAATGGGTGGCCGGGTAGAGCTGAGCTCGGTGGAAGGCTATGGCACCCGTACCACCATCAGGCTGCCGTTGACGCTGGCCATTCTGGATGGGCTTTCCATTTTAGTTGGCGGCCAGATATTCATCCTGCCGCTGGCTTCCATTGTTGAGTCGCTGCAGGTAACGGATGAAGAACTGAAAAGTGTCAGCGGAGATGGGCGCCTGCTGCGCGTGCGCGGCGAATATCTCCCGATGGTCATGCTGCATGAGGTTTTCAGTATTGAAAATGCCATTACCGATCCTAAACTCGGGATAGCAGTGTTCCTCGAGTCGGGCGGAAAAAAGACTGCTTTGCTGGTTGATGAGTTACTGGGTCAGCATCAGGTTGTCATCAAGAGTCTGGAATCCAATTTCCGCAAAGTGCACGGGATGTCCGGGGCAACCATCATGGGGGATGGTACTGTGGCCCTGATCCTGGATGTGGCTGCATTGAGTGCTGAAACTGAACTGCTGGCGCAGGCTGCATAAGTGCGGGCACATTCTTTCTCCGGGTGTGGCGCAAGCGGTTAATAAGAAGCCTTTAATGATGCATGTTCTACCGATCAACATGAGCTGTTTGGCGGGAAACTGGATGCTGCAAGGTTAAAGAATTTCCATTCAGTGCCGTTAACAAGTCTGATAGGCGGTTCATTCTGCCAGTCTATGATTTCATGGAAGGAAAATTGATGGCAAATGAACCGGTAAATACAGCGAGCCTGTCGGGCGGTGAATTCCTCACATTCACGCTGGGCAGCGAAGAATATGGCATCGATATCCTCAAAGTTCAGGAAATACGCGGCTATGATGCCGTAACGACAATCGCCAATACGCCGAAGTTCATCAAGGGGGTGATCAACCTGCGCGGCATCATCGTGCCGATCGTGGATATGCGCATCAAGTTCAACCTTGGAAATGTGACCTATGATCCGCAGACTGTTGTGATCATCCTCAATCTGGCCAGCAGGGTGGTCGGTGTGGTGGTTGATGGTGTTTCTGACGTCATTGCGCTGAGTGCCGATCAAGTCAAGGCAGCCCCCCAGTTTGGCGCAACCCTGGATACCAAGTATATCGTGGGACTGGGTACGATCAACGAGCGGATGCTGATCCTGATTGATATCGAAAAACTGATGAATAGCAGTGAAATGGAGCTGGTGGACAGGATTGCCTCCTGAGTGGCGCCACTAAACGAATCTAGCATGATGGGAGAATGAGAAATGCGTACAAATTTGCCAGTTACCAGTAACGAATACATTCTGACCGACAATGATTCCATTGTTTCGAAAACGGACCTGTCAGGGAAGATTACCTACGTTAATGATGATTTTCTGCGCATCAGCCAGTTTGCCGAAGCAGAGTTGATCGGTCAGCCGCAGAACATCGTGCGGCATCCCGATATGCCGGTCGAAGCCTTTGTCGACCTTTGGGAAGTGATCAAGTCCGGCCGACCATGGGTAGGAATGGTCAAGAACCGCTGCAAAAACGGGGATTTTTACTGGGTCAGGGCAAATGTGACGCCTATTTTCGAACGCGGGCAGATTACAGGCTACATGTCGGTGCGTTCCAAGCCTTCACGTACTGATATCGAATCAACTGACCGGATATACCAGATGTTCAGGGAAGGCAAGGCAGGCAGCCTGAAAATCCAGGAAGGTAAAGTCGTAAAACATTCAGCCTGGGATCGTTTGAATCCGGTAAAGAACATGCGCTTGCGCGGGAAGCTGGCCACATCGATGGGCATGATGTCGGCGTTGCTGATGATTATTGGGTTGCTGGGCATCTGGTCGTCATCACAAACACAGAATTCTTTCCAGGATTTATATGACAACCGGCTGGTGGCCTTGGCACAGGTTGACACCATTGCCCGAGCGTTGAACCGGAGCCGCCTGGATGTCACGCATGTTTTTGCCTTCCAGAATGATGACAACCTGCGCAGGATAGAAGATCAGGTCAGGGAAAACAGCAAGATTATCGATAAAAACTGGAAAGATTACCTTGCAACCTACCTGACGCCGGATGAGAAAAATCTGGCACAAAAATTCGAGTCGAATTACGCGAGCTACATAAAAGATGCCCTGATGCCGACAGTATATGCATTGCGCGATCATGATATGGGCGAGGCAAGACGCCTGATTGACGGGAAATTACAGCGTAACTACAGCATTGTCAGGGATGCGATCCATGATCTGAGCGATTACCAGCTTGCTGAAGGCAAGCGGCTGTATGAGGGATCAATAGGCCGCTATAACGCCATGCGTGTAATATCCATTGTTGCCATACTGTTTGGCCTGATTATTGCCATGGTCAGCGGCTATATGCTGATACGCGTTATCACCGAGCCATTGCAGCTGGCCAAGAGCATCTTTACCCGCATCAGTGAGGGAAAATACGACAACAAGATCGAGATTTCAAATCGGGATGAGATTGGCGATGTCATGTATGCGCTGCTTTCGATGCAGATCAAGCTGGGATTCGATGTCAACAACTCCCGCAAGGTTGCAAACGAGGCGCTGCGCATCCAGATTGCGCTGGATAACGTTTCTACCGGGGTAATGATTGCCGACAATGATCGCCGCATCATTTACGTGAACAAATCCGTGGAAGATCTGCTGAAAAATGCGGAGAAGGACATCAAGAAGGACTTGCCGAACTTCTCGGCAAGCGGTTTGCTGGGGCGCACCATTGATGACTTCCACAAAAACCCGGCGCACCAGAAACAGCTGCTTGCCACATTCAATAATGTATTCAGGGCCGAGATACAGGTTGGCGGGCGCACTTTCAGCCTGGCTGCGAGCCCGGTCTTGAACAGTCAGGGTCAGCGCCTGGGCTCTGTAGTGGAATGGCGAGACCGTACACTGGAAGTTGCCACCGAGAGGGAGGTGGCGGAAATCGTGGAGGGTGCAGTGATGGGGGACTTCAGCCGCCGCATGGACATGGATGGCAAAACAGGCTTCTTCAAACAGCTGGGTGAAGGCATGAACAAGCTGACTGAAACGAGTGAAGTCGGGCTGAATGAAGTTGTGCGCATGCTGTCGGCAATGGCAAGGGGCGACCTCACAGACCGAATCACAAATGAATACTTCGGTACCTTTGGCCAGCTGAAAGATGATTCAAATACTACGGTGGAGAAGCTGAGGGAGATCCTGTCCCAGGTGAGGGAGGCAACCGATACGATCAATACGGCAGCGAAGGAAATTGCTGCCGGCAATACGGATCTTTCCCAGCGCACCGAAGAGCAGGCCTCTTCTCTGGAAGAAACTGCCGCAAGCATGGAGGAACTGACTTCCACCGTGAAGCAGAATGCTGAAAATGCGCGACAGGCAAACCAGCTGGCAAAAGGAGCGAGCGAAATTGCAGTGAAAGGCGGAGAAGTGGTGGGGCAGGTTGTTGGTACCATGAGTTCGATTAACGAAAGTTCGCGCAAGATTGTCGATATCATTTCCGTGATTGACGGCATTGCATTCCAGACCAATATCCTTGCCCTGAATGCTGCAGTCGAGGCCGCGCGCGCAGGAGAGCAAGGGCGTGGCTTTGCGGTGGTTGCCGCCGAAGTCAGGAACCTTGCACAGCGCTCCGCAGCAGCCGCGAAGGAAATAAAATCGCTGATCGGCGATTCGGTGGAGAAGGTGGAAGTGGGCACCCAGCTGGTGGATGAAGCCGGGAAAACCATGGATGAAATTGTGACTGCCGTGAAGCGTGTGACTGATATCATGGCGGAAATATCTGCAGCTTCGAATGAACAAAGCACGGGCATCGAGCAGGTAAACCAGGCCATCACACAGATGGATGAGGTGACGCAGCAGAATGCGGCACTGGTGGAAGAGGCTGCTGCGGCTGCAGAGTCGCTGGAAGAGCAGGCGCAAACACTGACCATGGCGGTTGCAGTATTCAAGCTGAACGGGGCGGGTGAAGAGGAGGTGAAACGGATTGCAGCGCGGCCCAAGCCTGTGGCACCGGCACCCAAACCCGTGCTGGCAGCCCCGCCGCAGAAGAAGGCACCGGCACGCAGCCGTGCATTGCAGCACAAGACGACCAGGCAGGATCCGGGTGAGTGGGAAGAGTTCTGATCAGGCTGTCAGTGCAGTAGCCTGAAACCTCCTTGTGTATTCTGCACATACAGGAGGTTGTTGTTTTTTAGAGGGTGGAGGGGGAGACAGCATGTCGTCAAATGATGCGGTCAAGGAAGGGCGGGAGTTCCATTTTACGAAGCAGGATTTCGACAAGATTCGCAAACTGATATATGCACATGCCGGGATTTCCCTGAGTGACTCCAAGCAGGAGCTGGTTTACAGCAGGCTTTCCCGGCGGCTCCGTGCAACCGGCATCAAGCAGTTCAGTGAATACCTGGCCTTGCTGGAGAGCAATAATGAGGCAGAGTGGGAAGAATTTGCCAACTCACTGACGACCAATCTCACTTCATTTTTCCGTGAGCCCCACCATTTTCCGATCCTCGCCCAGCATCTGCGCGCCATCGCCGGCAAGCATCCCATCTCGTTATGGTGCTCTGCCGCTTCAACGGGTGAAGAGCCCTATACGATGGCGATGACGGTGCTGGATGCGCTGGGCCGGCAGGCGGAAGATGTGAAGATACTGGCGACTGATCTTGATACAAAGGTGCTTGCCACAGCCAAGGCGGGGGTTTATCCGGAGGACCGGGTGTCCAAGTTATCACCGGAACTGGTCAGAAAGTATTTCCTGAAAGGGACTGGCAATCAGGCGGGCATGGTCAAGGTGAAAGAGGAAGTGCAGAATCTGGTGACCTATCGCCAGGTGAACCTGCTGAACAAGGATTGGCCGTTGCGCGGACCGCTGGATGCAATCTTCTGCCGCAATGTGATGATCTATTTTGACAAGCCGACCCAGCTTGGCATCCTGAAGAAATTTGTACCCCTGTTGCGGCATGATGGTTTGCTGTTTGCGGGCCATTCCGAAAGCTTCCATCATGCTGACGATTTTTTCAAATTGCGTGGCAAGACGGTATATGAGCTGACTACGCCCCTGCGTAACCAGGCAATGGAAAGTGAGCGCAAGTCGCAACCCAGGGCTCCTTGGTAACTACATGATTATATTATGTTAAAATGATACATATTGCGGCGGATGCCGGGGCGCCAAATTCGCCCAACGTGTATTACGACAGCGCCTTTGACCTGGAAGCAGCCAAGATCCTGCCGGGAGAATATTACGTCACCAAGCGAAACATGGTGCTGGTAACCGTGCTTGGCTCTTGCGTAGCCGCATGCATACGGGATAAAAACAATGGCATCGGCGGAATGAACCACTTCATGCTGCCGGACAGGCAGGCAGATTCAGGGCCTGCCAGTATCTCGGCAAGATATGGCGCCTTTGCCATGGAAGTGATGATCAACCAGCTGTTGAAAAACGGGGCGCAACGGCAACATCTTGAAGCCAAACTGTTTGGTGGCGCCAGCATCCTGCGAGGCGTAACGAGCGCCAATGTGGGTATGCGCAACGCGGAGTTTGCGCTGCAATACCTGCAAAACGAACGGATTGCAATCGCCAGTCAGGATTTGCTGGATCTCTATCCCAGAAAAGTCTATTTTTTTCCTGCCAGTGGAAGGGTGCTGGTCAAGAAAATTCGCAGCATGCACAATCAAACCATCATCGAACGGGAACAGGGTTACCAGTCGAGACTCAGCGAAACCGTCATACAGGGGGGGGTGGAATTGTTCTGATGATCGGATTTTTAAGGTAATTCAACAATGATTCGTTGTAAAATGCCGCAGCGGTCCTGTATTTAATAACAGATTTCGGCAGTGGCATCCGGATTGCTGGATATGCAAAAACAGATGGCAGGATGAAGAATATGGCTGTGGCAAAAATGGCGACAACTGGCAAAATCAAGGTGTTGATTGTTGACGACTCTGCATTGATACGCAGCATCCTCAAGGAGGTGATCAACAGCAATCCCGATATGGAGGCAGTAGGGGCAGCGGCCAATCCCTTACAGGCCAGGGATATGATACGAACCCTTGATCCGGATGTGATCACGCTGGACGTTGAAATGCCTGAAATGGATGGCCTGACATTCCTGGAAAAACTCATGCGTTTGCGCCCCATCCCGGTGCTGATGATTTCCAGCCTGACAGAAAAAGGCTCAGAGACTGCACTGCGTGCGCTGGAACTTGGCGCGATTGATTTCCTGCCGAAGCCCAAGATCGATATCAGTGAAGGAATGCGCGAATATGCAGAGGAAATTGCAGAAAAAATCAGGGCTGCCTTCCAGGCGAAATCCGGATTGCCTCGCCGCATCGCTCCGTCAGCTGCGCCTGTCGAGTCCTTGCCGGAACTGGGCAGCAAGTTCAAGAGTACAGAAAAAATCATCATACTCGGGGCATCTACAGGCGGCACCGAGGCCATCAAGGAATTTCTCATCCGCTTGCCAGCGGACGCACCAGGCATCCTGATCGCGCAGCACATGCCGGAAGCCTTTACCAAGTCATTTGCCGCCAGACTGGATAGCCTGTGCAAGATCAAGGTTGTCGAGTCGCAGGGAAATGAGCGCGTGCTGCCTGGTCATGCCTTCATTGCCCCCGGTCATTCCCATTTGCTGCTGAAGCGCAGTGGCGCAAACTATCTCACCGAGCTGAGCCTGTCTCCGCCGGTCAATCATCATCGCCCTTCTGTGGAGGTGCTGTTCCGTTCTGCTGCCAAAAATGCAGGCCCCAACGCATTGGGGGTCATGTTGACAGGCATGGGCAAGGATGGCGCAATTGCCATGCTGGAGATGAAGCGGGCCGGTGCATATAATTTTGCCCAGAATGAAGAAACTTGTGTGGTATTCGGCATGCCGCGAGAGGCGATTGCAGTTGGTGCGGTGGATGAGGTCGTTCCCATTCATGACATGGCCCAGCGTGTCATGAGCCGGCTGGTACAGGGTGGTGCACGAAGCATCAGGGTTTGAGTTGAGCGTGTAAAAGATGGAATATTAATATTTAGGGGAAAAGCGATGTCAATCAACACAACCATTAGCGGGAATACCGTAGTCATCAACATGACAGGCAGGTTTGATTTCAACGTGCAGCGGGATTTCAAGGAGGCCTATGATCCCCAGCTGGGCAACATATCCATCAATACCATTGAAGTCAACCTGGCAGGCGTGGACTACCTGGATAGTTCTGCGCTGGGCATGTTGCTGATGTTGCGCGAACGCGCGTCAGCGGCCGGCAAGCAGCTCAAGCTCTGCAAACCGGGTGCAAGTGTGGCGCAGATACTTGAAATCGCCAACTTCGCAAAATTGTTCACAATCGAGAAATAGCCCGGATTCGCGTTTGATTTCCCTGAACTTGTTGTCCGGCAGCGTTGGTTCAGGTGTGATGGCAGCAACCTGGCCAGGCCGGAATTTGGCTCTGGCATATAAAGCGTATTCAGGGAAGGTGTGTATATGGGGGCAGCAGAAGTGGGTACAGCTTCATCCCTGAAGCTGGCCATGATAGTGGATGATGTGCCGGCCAACCGGATGGTGCTGCAATCTTTGCTGAAGCATGAAGGTTATGAAGCTGTTACCGCCGAAAATGGCGAGCAGGCGATAGAGCAGTATCTCGTACACAAGCCTGACATCATATTCATGGATGTCATGATGCCTGTCATGGATGGCTATCAGGCGACTACGCGCATCAAGGAAATTTCCAAAGCGCAATTTGTACCAGTCATTTTCCTGACCGCGCTTAATGAGGCGGATGCGATGGTCAGGTGCATCGAGTCGGGTGGCGACGATTTCCTCAGCAAGCCATTCAAGCAGGAGATCCTGCGGGCAAAGATCAAGTCCATGGAGCGGATACGCGAATTGTCCAGGGTGGTGGAAGAGCAGCGCCGAGACATTGAAATGCGCCACCAGATGCTGCTCAAGGAACAGGCAATGGCACAGCAGATCTACCATCGTGCCGTAACGGATGAAAATGTGGCGAGCAAATATATCCGTTCGATGCTGAATTCCGCGTCGATTTTCAGTGGCGACATGCTGCTGACCGCGGATTGCAGCGACGGCAGCATGTATGTCCTGCTTGGAGATTTTACCGGGCACGGCCTGACTGCTGCAGTCGGCGTGTTGCCATCAGCAGAAGTATTCAGGGCCATGACCGGCAAGGGGTTTGGTGCAAGGGAGATACTGCAGACCATCAATGCCAAGCTGAACAAGCTCCTGCCAACCGGAATGTTCCTGGCAGCAGCACTAGTGTCGATAGAAGCAGGCATGAAACGGGCGCGGATATGGAATGCCGGCATGCCTGAGGTATTGGTTGCCGGAAGCCCGGCATCTTCCGGTGTGAAACAGCGGGCAGTATCCAGCTATTTGCCGCTGGGAATTCTTGCCGATGTTGATCTTGAGCTGCCCCCTGTTGAAGTGGAACTTGAGGAAGGTGACAGGATACTCATGTGCAGTGACGGCCTGAGTGAAGCGGTTAATGCAGTAGGAGAGGCATATGGCATGGATCGTTATGAGCAGGCTGCGTTGTCCGGTGCGGACGGTTTCGAGCATGTGATCAGCGATTTCAAATCGTTTTGCGGCTCGCAACCCTACCGGGATGATGTCAGCTATGTTGAAATCAAGTGTATGCCGGGCTTGCTGAAAGGCAAATCCGTCGATTGAACAGACGATAGAGGTTTTTTCAGGATAAATTCCAGCGTGAGAAAATTCTATATCAACTTGGGTCTTAAGCTTATATTCATCGTTGTCGTGGGGGTGCTGCTGGTCTTCACGTCATTCGGCTTGATACGCCTGTATGTTGAAAGAAATGACCTGTACAACCAGATGCAACTTTCCGGGCAGGAAAGGACTGAGCTGGTGGCGGAATCCCTGTCCAATCTTCTGGTCGCCTTTGATTACAGCAACATCGAGTCGCTCTGCGAACGTATCGTCAGGATGCAGGATGTCAAGCAGATTAAGGTGTTCGGGCGTAATGGCCGGTTGATGGTTGATCGCACCAGCAGCGATTTCAAGGCAGACAGCAACGGTTTGCAATTCACCTCTCCGGTAGTTTTTTCCGGAGAAACGATAGGCAGGGTGGATCTCGAAATATCACTTGACCGCTATGAGCAGAAAATCAAGGTGGTATACCGCAATGTTGCTGCTGCAGTAATTTTTTCCACATGCTTTTTCATCATCCTGATATACCTTACCGTTTCACGCTTCGTGGTCAACCCGATTTCCAGGCTGAGCAAGGCTGCAGACCGGCTGGCAGTAGGAGATTACGAGGCGGAACTCCCGGCTGCCACGGGCGATGAAATGGGGAACCTGATCCGGGCCTTTTCTTTGATGCGGGAAAGCCGGAAACTGAATGAAGCACGGCTCCAGGCCGTGTTTGAGCAGTCACCCGATGCGTTCATCCAGCTCGACAGTAACGGCGCAATCATCGACTGGAACGACAAGGCGGAACTGGTCTGGGGCTACAGCAAGGCTGATGTACTGGGAAATAACTTCAGCATCGTGATGCCGGCGCCTGAACTGGGGCTGAATCCCGGATACCGCAAGTGTTACCAGAAATCCGAAGGCGTGATAGGCGAGATCCGCGAAGTCATCGGGCAGCGCAAGAATGGCAAACTGTTTCCGCTGGAATTGCGAACCAGCGAAGTACATCTGGACCATGGCGATGCTTTTCTGGTGCTGGCCCGCGACATAACCGAACGCAAGGATAACGAGAACAGGCTGCTGGATGCAATGAAGGCTGCAGAAGCTGCGAATGCGGCGAAAAGTGCATTCCTGTCCAACATGAGCCATGAGATCAGGACGCCGATGAACAGCATTATCGGCATGAGCAAGCTGGCGATGAAAACCCACCTGAATGCCAAACAGCACGATTACCTGAGCAAGATAGAATACTCGGCGGCACATCTCCTGGGCCTGATCAACGACATACTGGACTTTTCCAAGATCGAGGCAAACCGGCTGGAACTGGAAGCGTCCGATTTCGAGCTCGATACATTGCTGGAAAGCCTGAATGGCCAGCTTGCGCACAGTGCGGCAAGCAAGAAACTCAAACTCGAATTCGATGTCGACAGACAGCTTGACGTGCCTTTGTCCGGCGATGCCATGCGCTTGTCGCAGGTATTGCTCAATTACATCAGCAACGCGATCAAGTTTACCGAAACGGGCAAGGTGACGGTTCACGCCATGCTGCTTGAGGCGCATGACGATAGATACCTGATCCGTTTCGAGGTACGTGACACCGGTATCGGCCTGACACAGCAGGAAATCAGCAACCTGTTCCATCCATTCCACCAGGCTGATGTCTCCACGACACGGCGGTATGGCGGGTCTGGCCTGGGGCTGGCCATCAGCAAGCAACTGGTTGAGCTGATGGGCGGTATGGTGGGGGTGGAAAGTACGCCGGGTGAAGGCAGCACATTCTGGTTTACGGTCACCCTCAGCAAGGGAGACAAGCCAGATATGGCGATGCGAAAGAGGGAGGCTAAGGCAGTCGATGTGTCTTTCCTGGCAGGATTATCCATCCTGCTGGTCGAGGATAACCCCTTCAACCAGCAGGTCGCGGTAGAACTGCTGAATGATGTTGGCGCAGCTGTCAGCATCGCCAGTAATGGCCGTGAAGCGATCAACATGCTGACAGCGCACCGATTTGACTGCGTGCTGATGGATGTGCAAATGCCCGTGATGGACGGGCTGGAGGCAACACGGCTAATTCGCTCGAATCCCGAACTCGCTGGAATACGCATTATCGCCATGACGGCCAATGCCGGACGTGAAGACCGCGAGCGCTGTTTTGCGGCCGGCATGAACTACTTCATCACCAAACCTGTATTTGCCAATAACCTGTATGCGGTGCTTGCGGAATGCCTGAAAAGCGCGGCGGGTAATGGTCAGTTGATGGCTTATGCCAACCCGGAACCGGCTCCGGAAGTGCCGTTGATGGCTGCAACAGTGATAGCCGGAAAACATGATGCGGGAGCAGATATGCCGGAACGCAAAGTGATTGACCTGTCCATACTTTCAAAAATGCTTTCGTCCGATCCGGACAAGGTGCGGAAATTCTCGCTCAAGTACCTGCTATCGGCTAAGCAGGGACTGGAGGAAATTGATGCTGCGCTGGCCGAGGCCAACCTGGAAAAGCTGGCCGCACTTGGTCACCGCAACAAATCACCTGCCAGAACGGTTGGTGCATTGTCATATGCGGAATTATGCCAGTCGCTGGAAAAATTCAAGCATGGTGGCGAGATTGAAGAAGCGCGGGAACTGGTAGGGCAGCTGCACCAGATGTATGAAAGGATAGCAGAGCAGATTGGCAAGGAAACAGCGGGTCAGGGGACTTGAAATTGAATAATCAAAAATTCCATTTGCTGGTGGTCGATGATGAGGCTTTCAACCGGGAAATCCTCGCCGAGATGCTGTCGGGTGCCGGATATGAGGTGATCCAGGCGGCGGATGGGGAAGATGCCTGGGAAATCCTGAATGGCGGACAATACAAATTTTCAACTGTACTGCTGGACCGAATGATGCCGCGCCTGGATGGCATGGCATTGCTTGCACGCATGAAGGCTGACAGCCGGTTTGCCAATTTGCCGGTGATCTTCCAGACTGCCATTGACCAGCCGCAGGATATTGCCGAAGGCATCAAGGCAGGTGCCTTCTATTATCTGATCAAGCCGGTGGATGAGCGCGTGCTGTTTGCGATTGTGCAAAGTGCAATCGGTTTCTACAAACTGACCGGTACCACGGTCTTGCCTGAAGTGGCGGAAGAGATAGATCTTTCCCGCGCCATCAAGTGTTGCGAATTCAGGTTCCGCACCCTGCTGGAAGCCAGGTCGGTCGCCAAGGCGCTGGCCGGGTTTTACCCCGAGCCAAAACGTGCCTATTTCGGCATCCTGGAACTGCTGGTCAATGCGGTGGAGCATGGAAACCTGTCGATCACCTATGGAGAAAAAACCAGGCTGCTGCAACAGGGCTTGTGGGAAAGGGAAATTGGCCACCGTCTGCATCTTCCAGAATATGCTTCGAGGCAGGTCTTGGTCCGGGTTGAAGGCGAACAGGACAGGATACGGCTGGAGGTGCTGGATGAGGGTGACGGTTTCAACTGGCAGGACTATATGGAAATTTCACCAGAACGCGTGTTCGATCCAAACGGCCGGGGCATCGCGATGAGCAAGATGACCAGTTTCGACAGCCTGGAATACCTCGACAAGGGAAACCATCTGGTCGCCATCGTCAATCTCTGACCCCGAAAGCTGCGCAATGCAGCGAACTGCAGCAGAAATTCCTGCCTATTTCCCGCCTTGATCTGGCGCTGAATCTCGATAATGGCCGTGACATAGCGGGAAATGGGTCATGGCAGAAGAAAGCGATCTCGAAAAAACGGAACAACCGTCGCAGCAGCGGCTGGACAAGGCACGTGAACAGGGCCAGGTTGCGCGTTCGCGCGAGCTGACCACCTTCATGATGCTGCTGGCGGGCGGCTCCATGCTGTACCTGATGGGCAGCACCATCGCGCAGAAGCTGGTCAAGCTGCTGCATAACGGGCTCACGCTGGACAAGCGTTTGGCCTATGACCCCTCACAGCTGATGCCGCACCTGCATGCACTTTCTTCCAGCGCCCTGCTGGCCATGTTGCCTTTCCTGTTCCTGTTGCTGGCTGCCGCCGTGCTGTCGCCGTTGATGCTGAATGGCTGGCTGTTCACGCTCAATCCGCTGCAACCGAATTTTTCCCGGATGAACCCGATTACCGGCATCGGTCGCATGTTTTCGACCAATAGCCTGGTCGAGTTGCTGAAGGCGATCGCCAAGGCAATCGTGGTCGGAGGCGTAGGGGCATGGGCCATCTGGCATCACAAGGATGCCGTGATGCTGCTGATGACACAGCCTTTGCAGTCGGCGATTCCGCAGCTGGGCAGCCTGATGTGGGGCTGCTTCATCGCGATCATGGGCGGCATGCTGCTGATCGCCGCGGTGGATGTGCCTTTCCAGCTGTACGAGCACAACAAGAAACTCAAGATGACCAAGGAAGAGGTGCGGCAGGAAGCCAAGGAAACGGAAGGCAATCCGGAGGTCAAGGGCCGCATTCGCAGGCTGCAGCGTGAAATGGCGCAGCGCCGCATGATGAGCGAAATCCCCACGGCGGATGTGGTGGTCACCAACCCGACCCATTTCTCCGTGGCGTTGAAGTACAAGGAAAACGGCATGCGTGCGCCGATGGTGGTGGCAAAAGGCACCCAGCTGACCGCGTTGCGCATCCGCGAAATTGCGGCGGAACACCATGTGCCGGTGCTGGAGACACCACCGCTGGCACGTGCACTGTACAAGCATACCGAGATCGGTGAAACCATCCCCGAAGCACTGTATACAGCAGTGGCCGAGGTGCTGGCCTATATCTACCAGCTAAAGCGTTACCAGAAGGAAGGCGGCAATGCGCCGCGCGCACCACAGGCGCTGCCGGTACCGGCAGAGCTCGACCCCGCCAACAGCGGACCGGTGCCGGTTGAAGAAAACATAGAGGAAGGTGAATGACCATGCTGCAATCCCTGCAAGAATTTATCAAGCGCGTCGGCCTGCGCAACCTGGCCGGGCCGGTGCTGATCGTGATGATCCTGGCGATGATGGTGCTGCCGCTGCCGCCACTGATGCTGGATATGCTGTTCACCTTCAATATCGCGATGGCGATCATGGTGCTGCTGGTCAGCATGAACACCACGCATCCGCTGGAGTTTGCCGTGTTTCCCACCGTGCTGCTGCTGACCACTTTGATGCGGCTGTCGCTGAATGTCGCCTCCACCCGCGTAGTGCTGTTAAAGGGCCATGAAGGGGCGGATGCGGCAGGCAAGGTGATCGAATCGTTCGGCCACTTCCTGGTCGGCGGGAATTATGCAGTGGGCATCGTGGTATTCATCATCCTTGTCGTGATCAACTTCATGGTCATCACCAAGGGTGCCGGACGTATCGCGGAAGTCGGCGCGCGTTTCACCCTGGATGCGATGCCCGGCAAGCAGATGGCGATCGATGCCGACCTCAATGCCGGCCTGATCGGCGAAGATGTGGCGAGGTCGCGTCGCGCCGCTGTCGCACAGGAAGCAGAGTTCTACGGCGCGATGGATGGTGCCAGCAAATTCGTGCGCGGCGATGCGATCGCCGGCATCATCATCCTGGCAATCAACCTGATCGGCGGTTTTGTGGTGGGTGTGCTGCAACACAACATGGATATCGCCAATGCGGTGAAAAACTACACCCTGCTGGCAATCGGTGACGGTCTGGTGGCGCAGATTCCCGCGCTGGTCATCTCCACTGCAGCCGGCCTGATTGTCAGTCGCGTAGCCAGTGAGCACAACATCGGCCAGCAGCTGGTGCGCCAGCTGCTGAACCAGCCTGCCGTCATCATCCTTGCCGCTGTCATCATCGGCGCAATGGGACTGATTCCCGGCATGCCGCATTTTGCCTTCCTGTTCCTGGCCGGCGCCATGGGCGGGCTGGCCTATTACCTGATCAAGAAAGATGAGCGCAGGGAAGAAGTGGCAGAAGAGCCGGTCGATCTGGCGGCGATGCCCGCAGTGGAAAACACCGAAGCCAGCTGGGAAGACGTTTCTCAGGTGGATGTGCTGGGTCTGGAAGTGGGGTATCGCCTGATCTCGCTGGTAGACAAGGCACAGGATGGCGACCTGCTGCGGCGCATCAAGGGCATCCGCAAGAAATTCACGCAGGATATCGGCTTCCTGCCGCCGCCGGTGCATATCCGTGACAATCTTGAACTGCGGCCGAATGCCTACCGCATCACCCTGAAGGGAGCGGAAATCGGCAGCGGAGAAGCTTATCCCAACATGTTCCTGGCCATCGATCCGGGCAATGTCACCGGTGAAATCCAGGGTTCACCCACCCGCGATCCGGCATTCGGCCTGCCGGCGAGGTGGATCGAGGCAGACTTGCGCGACCAGGCGCAGGCGATGGGCTATACCGTGGTCGATGCCAGCACCGTGGTGGCCACCCATATCAGCCACCTGATCAATACCAACAGCGCAGAACTGCTCGGCCGCCAGGAACTGCAGCAACTGCTCGACCATCTCGCCAAGTTTGCGCCCAAGCTGACCGAAGACCTGGTGCCCAAGCTGCTGCCGCTGGCCACCGTGCAGAAAGTGCTGCAGAACCTGCTGGAAGAAGGCATGCATATCCGCGACATGCGCACCATCCTCGAGAGCCTGACCGAACATGCCGGCCAGACGCAGGATGCATTTGCGCTTACCACGCAGGTGCGGATGGCGCTGGGACCGGCCATCGTGCAGCAGCTGTATCCTGCGCAACAGGAACTGCAGGTCATCGGCATGGACAAGGAACTGGAGTACGTGCTGGCACAGGCACTGCAGGCCGGCGGCGGCAAGGCCATCGAGCCCGGCCTCGCCAATACACTGTTGCGCGAAACGCAATCTGCAGTGGAAACCCAGGAGCAGCAAGGCTATCCCGCCGTCCTGCTGGTGCCCGGCCAGTTGCGTGACCTGATGGCACGATTCCTCAAGCGCACCTTGCCGCAATTGCGCGTGCTGTCGCAGGAAGAGATTCCCGGCTTCAAGAGCATACGGGTGACCTCGGTGGTGGGTGGCAGGTAATCATATCTATTTGATTAAATTAAATTATTTCAAGGCGCTTTCGCGTGGATCGAAAGCGCCTTTCTGTTGCCGCCCGCATCTTCAATCAGGTCCTGGAAATTCTGCCCCATGAATTGAGCGGGATTTCCCTGTTTATTTCCCCGACCACTTTCATCCCGTATCGAGATAATGCAAGCAAGCAAAGGCGGTTTGAATTCTTGCCGGGAGCAGAACATGAATGTCAGAAAATTTACAGCAGCGACCACCCGCGATGCCCTGCAGCAGGTGAAGGAAGAAATGGGCGACAACGCAGTGATCCTGTCCAACCGCAAAGTACAGGGCGGCGTGGAAATCATGGCGATGACCGATCAGGCGCTGACCGACATCACCGGTACTCATGCCGCAATGGCCGAAGCCGCAGAAACACGGGTGGCAAACCTGCCCGAGCTGTCTGCAGAAACCGATGTCTACAGCGTGCCCAAAAAACCGGCACAGCCGGTGTTTGGCGCAAGCACGCTGCAGGCGCGCAGGGAAATGCGGCCCGAGCCGGCAAAAATCGCCAAGCCGGTACGCATCAACCCGGCACGCGCGGCAGCCAGCCCTGCCGCCGAACCAGTAAGCTTGCCGGCCGCGGCACCAGCACCTGCACCAGCCATCACGCCGCATGACCAGCAGGTGCTGGTGAAGGAAATCAAATCCATGCGCAACATGCTGCAGGAACAGTTCAACAACCTGTCCTGGTCCGACATGCAGCAGCGCGACCCCAAGCGCAGCAAGCTGCTGCGCAACCTGGTGAATGCCGGGTTCAGCACAGCCCTTGCGCACAAGTTTCTCGAAAAAATGCCTGCCAATGCCGACATGGCATGGATCAACCAGGTGCTCACGCATAACCTGCGCGTGGCCACCCAGGCGGAAGATGTGGTGGTGCGCGGCGGCGTATATGCGCTGATCGGCCCCACCGGTGTCGGCAAGACAACCACCACCGCCAAGCTGGCGGCGCGCGCCGTGGTGCGTTATGGCGCGGACAGCGTCGCGCTGATCACCACCGACAGCTACCGTATCGGCGCACTGGAACAGCTGCGTATCTATGGCAAGATCCTTGGTGTGGCCGTGCATGCCGCGCGCGATACCAGCGACCTGCGCATCACGCTTTCCGGCCTCAAGCACAAACGCCTGGTGCTGATCGACACCATGGGCATGGGTCAGCGCGACAAGCGACTGGCGGAGCAGGCGGCCATGTTTGATGCGGCCGGCGTGCAGCGCCTGCTGCTGCTAAACTCCACCAGCAGCGGCGATACGCTGGATGATGTGGTGCGCCAGTACAACGGCAGTGGCGTGATCGGCTGCATCGCCACCAAGCTTGATGAAGCGGCAACCATGGGTGCCGCGCTGGATGTGATGGTGCGGCACCGCCTGCCGCTGCACTATGTGGCAAACGGCCAGCGTGTGCCGGAAGACCTGCACGAAGTGAACATGGCCTACCTGCTGCACCGCACCTTTGAAAGCACCAGCAAACCGCCTGCATTCGCCATGCAGGAGCTGGATATCCCGGCGCTGATGGCCGGACATGCCGCGGTCAGCAGCGTACGGAGCGAGCATGCCTTCTGAACACACCTCAGACCAGGCTGAAGGCCTGCGCCGCCTACTGCTGCGGCCATCGTTGCGCGTCATCACGGTGGTCGGAGCACAGGACGGCATGGGCGCCACCAGTGTCGTCACCGGGCTGGCACAGGCGCTCGCCCGGCAGGACAAGCAGGTACTGATACTGGACGAAAACCTGTCCAGCGAAAACGTTGCCAACCGCCTGCAGCTGAAACCCCGTTACGACCTGCTCAATACCGTGCGCGACCACATGCGCGTGCGCGAAGTGCTGCTGCATGCCTCTGCACGCGTGCATGTGCTGCCGGTGGCACGCGCAATGCAGTCGCTTGCCACGCTGGATGACGAAACGGGCGCGCGCCTGCTCGACACCCTGAACTCGGCGACCTATGGCATGGATATCGTACTGGTGGATGCTGCGACCAGCGGCCACTCCGTCTGCACCACCCTGCAGGCGGATGAACCCTTGCTGCTGGTGCTGGACGGCACGCCGGAAGGCATTACCGCCAGCTATGCCCTGCTGAAGCAGATGGCACTGCAGCATGGGCGCCAGCGTTTCGATATACTGGTCAACAAGGTGCAGGACGAAGCAGAGGCCGGCAGGATATACGACAACATGGAAAGTGCCGCAAGGCGCTACCTTGCAGTCAAACTGCATTACCTCGGGCATGTCCCCCGTCCCGGGATGATGGGGGCAAACTTTCGTGCCGACCACCTCTTGCAGGCGGCAGATGCGCAAACCGCCCATGCCTTTGCCGGCCTGGCAGCCAGGCTGTTGCCGCCGGAGCGGGCAGAGGAAAACCACAAGGCGCTGGATAACCTGATGGCCCGCATGGCCCTGCAGAAATCGGCCATGCCACGCAGGAAGGTGGCCTGACATGATGCGGGCAAAACAGATAGAATTGGCCAATATGTATAACGCCACCGGAATCAGCGACAAGGAGCAATGCCTGAAAGAGTATGCGCCACTGGTCAAGCGCATCGCCAATTTCATGATGCTCAAGCTGCCGCACAGCGTGCAGGTGGATGACCTGATCCAGGCCGGCATGATCGGCCTGCTCGATGCGGCCAATCGCTATGACGAGTTGCGCGGTGCACAATTCGAGACCTATGCCACGCAACGCATCCGCGGCGCCATGCTGGATGAATTGCGCGGTGCCGACTGGCTGCCGCGCAGCCTGCGCAGCGATTTGCGCAAGATTGAAAATGCCATCAGCCGTGCCCAGCAGCAACTGGGCAAGGCCCCCACCGAATCGGAAATTGCCAGCGAGCTGGGCGTGCCGTTGCTCGAATACCAGCAGATGCTGCAGGAAGCACGCGGCGCGCAACTGATGTATTACGAAGACTTCCACAGCGCGGAAGATGAGGATTTTTTCGAGCGCTATGAAATCGATGAAGAATCCAACCCGCTGGAAATGCTCAAGGACGACCGCTTCCGCCAGGCGCTGATCATGGCCATCGAAAAGCTGCCCGATCGCGAGAAACTGATGATGGCCATGCACTATGAGCAGGACATGAACCTGCGTGAAATCGGTGAAGTGCTGGGTGTCAGCGAATCGCGGGTATGCCAGCTGCATAGCCAGGCGGTGTCGCGGTTGCGCAGCATGCTGGGAGGGCACTGATGGACAAACTCAGCCTGCTGGGTTTGCTGTTTGCGTTTGCAGGCATCATGGGCGGCTCCCTGCTGGAAGGGAGCAGCATGGTGCTGCTGCTGCAAGGGGCAGCCCTGTTGATCGTGCTCGGTGGCACGCTGGGCGCGGTGATGTTGCAATACCCCGCTCGCACTTTCATCCTTGGCCTGCGCATGATGCGCTGGGCATTCTTCACGCCGAAAATCCAGTCGCAGAAAATGGTTTACCAGCTCAGCGCCTGGAGCAATATCGCACGCCGTGACAGCGTGCTGAAGCTCGAAGACCAGATCGATGACATCAGCGATCCCTTTGTGCGCAAGGGCCTGCAACTGCTGGTGGACAACCAGCCGGCAGAAAAAATCCAGGATGTGCTGCAAGTGGAAATCGACACCTATGAGCAATGCCATTTCCAGGCGGCGCGGATATGGGAATCGGCCGCCGGCTATTCGCCTACCATCGGCATCATGGGCGCCGTGCTCGGGCTGGTGCAGGTGATGCAGCACCTGCGCGATCCTTCCACGCTGGGCATCGGCATTGCAGTGGCATTCATCTCCACCCTGTATGGCGTCGGCCTCGCCAACCTCGTGTTCCTGCCCATTTCCGGCAAACTCAAGCTCATCATCCTGCAGCAGGTCAAATTGCGGGAAATGGTGGTGGATGGCCTGATGATGATCGCCAGCGCAGAAAATTCCCGCCACATCGAGAACAAGCTGCAGGGATACATCCCTGCCTGAAGCCATGTCCCGCGCGCCACGCCGTCAGCATGAAGAAAACCAGGACCGCTGGCTGATCTCGTATTCCGATTTCATCACCCTGCTGTTCGCGCTGTTTGTCGTGCTGTATGCCATCTCGAAAGTGGATGAGGAAAAATACAAGGAATTCGGCAGCTCGCTGAATTTTGCATTCGGTTCGCTTGTTGCAGGCAAGGCGGGCACGCAAAATGCCGGCAAGGGCGCACATGATGAAGCGCAGGGCGTGTTGCTGCAGGCAATCATCGAGCGGCGCAATGCAAAACTTGCCGAGCAGCAGCGCAAGATCAACGAAGCCATGCAGGCCATCAGCAACAAGCTTAACAGCGTGCTGTCCCCCCTGGTGAAGTCTGACCAGGTCAGCGTCACGCAGACCGCCAAAGGCGTAGTGGTGGATATCAATGCCAGCGCCCTGTTTGAGCAGGGCGAAGCTAACTTGCAGAAAAATGCAATCAAAACCCTGAGCGCTGTAGCCAAGGTACTGCAGGAAGGCACGGATGCGATAGAGGTGGAAGGGCATACCGACGACATTCCCATCTACACGCCACAGTTTCCATCCAACTGGGAGCTTTCCGCTGCGCGCGCCAGCAGTGTAGTGCGACTGTTCATTGAGCAAAATGTTGCGGCAGAACGCCTGCGGGCAGTTGGCCTTGCCTCCTATCACCCCATTGCCAGTAACGACACACCTGAAGGACGCGCACGCAACCGGCGCGTCACCATCACCATCGTGGCCCCGGTCATCGAGCGTCCCTTGCAGACTACGGAAGAAGCTAGCGAAGCTGCGCCTCCTGTGAAGTAGGGGCGACTTGATATATGCTGCGCCAGCTGGGCCGGCAATGCAGTAGAATTTTTTCCGTTATTTGCGTGGAAGCGGAAATAACCGATCCGGCAGAGTAGTTCCAGGTGCGGACGTTTGCGGTTGTCAGCTTTGCTGACACGAATATTAGGAAGCCGGCTTTCTCATCCGGCCGGTAGAAACGTCTGTTATCGGAACTTATTTCCGGAGGGTTTCAATGAAACGTGCTGTGAGTATGCATTTCTCCACAATATTTTTTTGCTGGTTCTTGTTAGTCTCTTCCTCGACTTTCGCTAATGATTCCATCGGGAGCGTGGCAGTAGGTGGAATAGCTTTCCTTAAGAGCGAGGATGTTCGCTTAGTCAGGGAATATCTTCTCATTTCTCCTGACGCGATAAGGATCAGGTATAGGTTCTTAAACGAATCAGGCAAGGATATTTACACAACCGTTGCCTTCCCCATGCCGCCGTATGGGTGGAATCCAGGTTGGTATATGGGCATGGCTAATGAGCGTCCATTAGAGACCTTCAAAGTTAATGTGAATGGAAAACACATTGATACTAGGCGTGATATGCGCGCTATGATCGGCAATAAAGATGTCACAGGCTTGCTACGGAATGTTGGATTAACCGATGAGCAGTTATTCAAGACATTCGCCATGTGCTTAGATGAGAACGAGGGCACAGAAAGATTTTGTGGGGTTACTAAAGCTCAGGAAGATAGATTGAAGCAGATTGGATCGTGGAAAGTGGCCGAAACTGCGCTATGGGAGCAATCCTTTCCGTCCCATGAGGAAATAGAAGTGCGGCACGAATACGTCCCGTTTGTTGGCGACTCTTACATGTATGTCTATCAGCAGGGAAAATTCGACTACTCTGAACTGGAGCAAACGTCCGATGCCTGCCTCGATCCTAGTACGACCAACGCGATTAAAAGGAAGGTACAAAGTCTTGTTAACCATGGGGCAACCGTTGCACGAATAAGAGTCAAAAGAGTTGAGTATATTTTGGGAACGGGTAGAAATTGGAAAGGTCCAATTAAGGAATTCAGCTTAAGATTAGAAAAAGATTCCCCCAATCAAATATTATCCCTATGCTTCCCTGGCACACCCAAACGCATTAATCAAACCGCACTCGAGTTCAAACAAAACAATTACGTTCCTCAGGACATGGTAACGGTCTATTTCTTTGAGGTCAGACGAGACATTTGAGTGAATTAGTGGCGGCATGTCGCGACTGGCAGGTTTGGGGAAGCGAAAAAGCAATGCCAGACAACCGAATTGGGCACGAGGCTGTCGGTTTAGGAATAAAGTACAATTAGTCCGTTTTCTGTGAGGAAGCAGAAATTTAGTGGATGGCAGTACAGTCCCATTAACAGCCGATTTTTAATGTAATTTACATAGGCTGAAGTCTTCCAGGAGCAGCCATTAGACGATGTCCAATATGACTGATTTCTGCGAGTCCGACAGTCTTTAATGGAATCTGGGCCACCGATAGCAGACCATCAATCTATTGCATTGAGAAGTCCGTTTGGGGCACAACTC